>JAISKK010000031.1 GCA_031260965.1 Desulfovibrio sp.
AAAGCGGTAAGGCTTAGGTAGGTGTGCGGACGGCGGACAGCCTTCTGGATGAGGGGCGGCTTTCCTGGAAGGAGAGGCCGCGTTTGAGCAGGGATGAAATAAACGCCCTGCCGCTCTTCCGTTATGAAGGCCGGGTCAGCCTGGTGCGCAGTGACCGCGAATTTAAGGAAGCCATGGAGCGTTTGAGCGGCGCGTCCATACTCGGCTTCGATACGGAAACCCGCCCCAGTTTCCGTAAGGGACAAAACAACAACCCCTGTCTTGTGCAAGTGGCGCTTGTCGATGAGGTTTTCCTCTTCCATTTCAAATGGCGCCCGCCGGACGCGGAACTCCTGGCCCTTTTCGAAAAGCCGGAGGTGGTCAAAACCGGCGTGGCCGTGCATGACGATATGCGCTTCCTGCGGGCCGTGGCCTCCTTCACCCCCCGCTCTGTCGTAGATCTGGGCGAGATAGCCAAACTGAACAATGTCCAGGAACACGGCTTGCGTGGTCTGACCGCGCTTTTTCTGGGCCTGCGCATTTCCAAACAGGAACACTGCTCCGACTGGGGCAGAAGTGAACTGTCGGCCAGGCAGGTCCGCTATGCGGCTACGGACGCCTGGATCAGTCGCGCCCTCTATTTCAGTATGAGCGAGGCCGGGCTTGATTTTTCCCGCCCTAAGAGAGAGATCAGGCAGGAGGGGGACAGACGGCGCAGACGGCCAAAACTTCAAATACGACCGGTAGGAGAATAACGGGCCGCGTCTTCAGCGATAGACGCCGCTTTCAGCTCTGAGGCGGCTATCTTGCCGTAAACGGAATCCGGAGCCTGGGTCGCGATCTCGCCAAGAATGCTCTTCCAATTGTCCGTATCGCCTTGGTTTTTATAGATTCGCGCCATGCGATAGCGTACTCCCATACGCTCGGGATCATTTTCCGGAAGGGCCTGCAAGTATTGCCGGGCAAAATTCAGGGCTTCGTTCAGGCGGCCGGCGTTTTCCGTCACATCCAGCAAAGATGAGAGCTGGGTGCGGATCTTGGCCAGATCCGCAGGGTTTGCGGAGCGTTCCGCCAGGGCGCGCAAACCGCCCAAGGCCTCAAGTCCCAGATGATAGGCCTTCTCAAGGTGTCTGTCCCTCTCCGCGCCCATGGCCAGGAAATAGGCGGCATAAGCGTGCTGCGCGGGCGGCAGATTGCCGGAATCATAGAGCCGCTGCCAGATTGGGGCCGCCGTATCCGGCTCGTTCAGGTTCTCGGCCGCCAGAGCCTGGGCATAATCCAGCTGCTGCCTGGATGCCGCGGACATGTTCGAGCCCTCCACACGTCGCGCGACCTCCCGGATGGAGGGCCACTGGTCATATTCCAGATAAATGCCGATGACCAGACCCAAAGCCATTTCCGAATAATCCGGAATCCAGTTGCCGAGAAAAAAAGGTTCCAGCATACGCAGGGCTGCGTCCGGATTGCCTTGCTGCCTGTAACTTACGGCAAGGGAGATGCGGCTTTCCGGACTTAAGTCGGCTGGCTCACGATGCACAATGGCGTAACGCTCCCAGATGTCCAGCATACGCTTGTAGCGCTCGTCCTGCATGCCTTCCGCGGCAAGCACCGCAAAGGTCTGTATGGCTATCTCCCTGGCTCTGGGGGCCAGTTCATGGTTCGGATGCTCTTCCACGAATTTGGTCAAAGTATCCAGAGCCGCGTGATAATCCTTGTTCCAGAGGTGCCAGAGCGCCAGTTTGACCTTGGCCAGGGGGGCCAGAGAACTTTCCGGATGCTTTTCGATGATGTTCCGGTAAACTTCCTGTGGTCCAAGTTTGAAGGGGCCTGCAAAAATTGAGAACATCCCGGCTATGGTGGGATTGTCGTTAATCCCCTCTTCAGCCATACGCATCATGGCCACCAGTCCGCCTTCCCTGTCCGGGTAGCGGCCTGCGCTCTCCAGATAGATGGCGTCGGCGGACTTCTTTTCGCGTTGCAGGGAATAAATGTCGCCGATGCGGGTCAGGATGATGTCCGCCTCGTCGCCCTGCGGCTCAAGATTGATATAAAGCCAGTAATCGTTGAGGGCCTCTTCCCTTTTACCCAGGCGGAAGGCCACATCCCCCATCATATTCAGGAAGGGGGGGTATTCTATATAAAAATGCCCCCAGCGGCGCTGGATGTAGTCAACCACATTGTAGGCCTGATCATAATAGCCCATGCGGTAGAAGGAGCGGGCCAGCCCCAGGGCGGACTCCCGCGTATAGCGGCTGTTCGGAAAGGTCTGGATAAGGTGCTGGAATTGATCCGCCGCCTTTTGCAGCTCGCTGCGCCCGTAATAGTAATCGCCCTGATAATAATAACTCAGGGCAACATTGTCCCCGTCCGGGAACCGGGTGCGCAGGAGACGGAAATTGGCCTCCGCCGCGGGCAGGTTGTTCAGGTGCAAATTCATATATCCAAGGCGCAGCAGTTCAGCCGAATTGCGGCGCGATTCCGGATTATAACTGAGCGCCCTTTGAGCCGCATCGGCTATTTCTGTAAAATGGTTTGGTATATCATCTTTGTACAGGGCAAAGAGAGACTCGGAGCGGATGTGCAGGACATCCTCATATTGTTCCGGGTTCAAGGTCGCTTTTTCCAGAAGCAGGTCCGCAAGCGCGAGGGCCTGGTCAAACTCGCTGGCCTTCATGTGCTCAATAATCTTCGGGTGCAGATTCGCGTAGGTGGGGGGAGGCTCAACGGGGTTGCCCTTTTCGTCCGTGTAAATGATGAGCGTGGCGTTGGCCTGGTTTTGCGCGGGGGCGGCGTCCGGATCTGGCCTGGGGGAAGTCGCGTTCGTCTGTCCGCCCTGAGCGGGGGCGGAAGGTCCATTTGCAGCGCCGCTATCAGCGGCCGCGCGCGCAGGCGCGTTTCCCGTCTGCCCGTTCTGATTGTCCGGGTCCGGTCCGGTCTGTACCGAAACCGGATCGCCCGGGCCATCTTTGGGAGAGGAAAGAGGCGCGCCTTCTTCTCCGGAAAATACGCCTGCCGGGATATTCTCAAGCCCGCCCGCATTGATGCTGCCCCTGTAGCCTCCTCGGGCGCGTACCCCGACCCCGGGAGGGGCCGGACGATCTGCCCGGCTTGCGGCAGATTGGGCATCCGGAGCATCGGATGAGGAGGCCTTTTTGTCCGGAGCTGTTGCGGGCATCGCCGCCATATTCTGTGGCGCCTGGGCGACCTGGGAAGGTGGAGCGGCGGCGGGCTGGGCGATTTGAGGCGGTGGAGCGGCAACGGCCTGGTTTGCCTGGGGCGGCGGGGCCGGTTGACTCGGGGCGGATGGCGGCGCGGGTACGGCTGCCGCCTCTTCCGGTGGAGCTTGGGCCTCTGCGGACTGGGTTGCCTGGGGCGGCGGCGGAGCGGGATGCCGCACGGCAGGTGACGCGGTTGAAGGGGAAGTGTTCGCAACTCGCGGGGCCGGCGCAGCGGGGCTTTGTTCCCGCGCTTCATCCTGTGCCGGGGGAGCGGGCATTATGGGCGCGGTGATGGCTGCAAGCAGGGCCGACATGGGCGGTTCAGGCAGAGGCAGGGGGGAGTTGCGTTGTGCGGTCTGGATCCTGGCGTCCGGCAGCGGGGTGGGCGGGGGCGCGGACAGGGGGGGGGTCTGGGCCATGGCGTCCGGCGGTGAAGCAGAGCGGCCGCCTGGTCCCGAAGCTGCGCCCAGGGCGAAGTTCGCCTGCGGCGGCGTTGCCGGGGGCGGGGGAGCTTCGGCCATGCGCGTGGCCCGCAGGGCATGTTCCGGGCTGCCGGAAAGAGAGAGGACCACAGGTTTTTGCCGTTCTCCGGTCGGGTCACCTTCGCCCGGCGCGGACTGGGGCAAAGGTGAAAGCGGCTGTTGCGCCGGAGGAGGCAAAGCGGCGGAAGAATCTGCGCCCGCAGACTCGGGGGTCGAAGCGGGAGTCGCGGTTGACGACCCGGAAGCCGGGGCCTGGGCGGAGGCGGTCGTTGCAGTCGGGTTTGAAGGCGCTGAAGCCGGGCTTTGCGCAGACGCGGCGCTCTGCGCTGCCGAAGCAGGAGTTGGCGTTGGTGTCGGCGCGGGGGCGTTTTGAACTGTAGGGGCGGGTGAAGGATCAGCCGTCCCGTTTTTACTGCCCGCTGTCGCCGCCAAAAAGCGGGACTGGGCGCTTTCGCCTCCTGGGTCAACCACCAGGGCCTCGCTCACCGCATCCGGATTCAGATACGGTTGTACCGCTGTCTCCGGGGCAATTTCCGTGACCGGGGCCGTGTCATGGGCTTTCCAGCGCGCCCCCAGAGGATTGTGGAAAAAATCGACGATTATTTCCTGCTTGGCCTGTTTGGCGACCATAAAGCCGAAGGCGGGGGTCTGGGTGACCAGCACCAGAGCCCGGCCCAGGGGACGGGTATTTTTGAATATGGTTGATCCCTGCGGAGTTTCGTTGACCAGAAGCCCGGAGGGCAGGAAGGTAAAGGGGATGATTACTCCTTCCGGTGCGATGCGGTCTATTTTTGCGGTCATGCCTTCGGACGGATCCAGGTGGATGGTCACGCGCTCTCTGTCCGGCAGGGCCGTCCATTCCAGAGAACCAGCCAGAGCCCGACCCGCCAAAAGCGGCAGTATAAGGCAGAGTGCGATGATCCCTGCCCTGGCTTTTTCTGACCATGCTGCGCCTTTGTTCATCTTCATTCCATATTGCGCTTCTTCAGCTTTTCGATCAGGGTTGTACGCTTGATCCCCAGTATTTCCGCCGCCTGATTTTTTACGCCTTCGGCCAGACTTAAGGCCTCAAGCAGTAATTTTTCCTCGGCCGTGTCAAAAAATTCCTTGAGACCAAGGTTCTGCTCGCGTAAATCGGCAATGGTCGGCCAGGCAAAACCCGTGCGCGGAACCGGACTGGGCCGGGGCCGCGGCGGCGGCAGAACAGCCACCTCGCCGACCTGGTTGAGAATTTTAGCGGGCAAATCCTCCGGCGCAATGGTGTCGCCATCGCATAAAATCGACAGGCGCTCGGCAAGATTCTCAAGTTCCCTGACATTGCCCGGCCAGGGGTACGCTTCAAGAATGCGCTGCACATCCTGGTTCAAGGCCAGAGGAGGGCGTTTTTTCAGGGAGCAGAAACGCTTGAGGAAAAATTCCGTAAGCAGAAGCACGTCATCGCCCCGATCCCGCAGGGCCGGCAGTTGCAGGGGGATGACGTTCAAGCGGTAATACAAATCCTCGCGAAAACGTCCGGCGGTCACTTCCTCTTCAAGATCCCGGTTGGTAGCCGCAATAACCCGCACGTCGACCTTTTTGGGGCCCTGCCCGCCGACGCGCTCTATTTCTCTTTCCTGGAGCACCCGCAAAATTTTTACCTGCAAAAGCAGGTCCATTTCCCCTATTTCGTCCAGAAAAACAGTCCCGCCTTCGGCCAGTTCAAAACGGCCGGGGCGGGTGCGGATGGCGTGGGTAAAGGCCCCTTTCTCGTGGCCGAAGAGTTCGGATTCCAGCAGTTCTTTGGGAATGGCGCCGCAGTTGATAGGGACGAAAGGCTTGTCGCAGCGCAGGCTCATCCTGTGCAGAGCCCGTACCAGCAGTTCCTTGCCGGTCCCGGATTCCCCGGTGACCAGCACCGTGCTGTCCGTAGGCGCAACCTTGCCCAAAGTGCGAAAGAGATCTGCAAGGGAAGGGCTCTGGCCTATTATGCCGCTATGCGCTAAATCCATGTCCCCCTCCCGTCCGGGAGCCGAAGCGCCGGCTTGACTTTACAGAGTTGCTTGTTTGGTTACTGTCAATTAAATGACAAAAAGTCAAGGGCTAATTGCGGGAAAGTGCCACTTTCTTCTTATAGAGCATTCTTTTAATATTCCAAATCGTGATCCTGCAAGACAAGCAAATTAAAGATTGACATCCGCCCATTCCTATAGTGATGACTCGATGCGGTGATGGAATTCATTAATATTGCTCCGGACTCATCCCCCGAACAGCAGCGGCTGTGGAAAAGGGCGGCGGTCGGCACGAATCAGGCCGATCCCTTTTGTTGCGCTCCGGCCTGGCAGCTTGCCTTTCATGAGGCTTTCAGTCCGAAACGTCGTCTGCTTGTTGAAGGGGCGTCGAACAGTGTGATTGCCTTTGCGGAAAAGGTCTTTTCCCCGGACAATGTCTATCTGACGCCGATAGAAGTGCACTGGCTTTTCGGCTGCCCCCTGCTGGGCAGATATGCCGTTGAACTGTTCACCGATGCGCTGGCTTGCCTTGAGAAGGAATACCGGCCCTTTTTCCCCAGGATTTTAATCAGCGGCATCCGCCCCGGCGGAATCCTCGCGGCTCGCTTGCTGCGGACCTTCGGCGGCGAATTTCGATTTTTTTTGCAGTCAAGGGGAGTGCAGTGCGCCGCCTCATTAGCCGGGGGGCTGGACGGATTTTTTTCCAGAAGATCCGCCAATCACCGGCACAAGCTCAAAAAGCAGGCCAGACGCGCCGCTGAGGCCGGAGTAATTTTTGAGCGCGTAGCGCCGGCCTCTCCCGGAGAAGCCGCGGCAGCCTATGCCCGTATTCTGGCTGTTGAACTGACGAGTTGGAAGGGCATGGGCCGTTGCGGGATGGCGGAGCCGCCCTCCAGACTATTTTATGATGTGCTGCTGCGGCGGCTGTCCGCCACGCGAGCGGTGCGGATCATTTTTGCGAAATATGAAGACAGGGATATCGGATTTATCTTCGGCGGTTTGGCCAAAAACATTTATCGCGGGCAGCAGTTCAGCTATGCCGACGAGTGGAAAGATTTCTCCATCGGCAACCTGATGCAGGTTGAAAAGATCCGGTGGCTCTGCGAGGAAGGGGTCAGAAGATATGATATGGGACCTTTGTCCGGACCGCGCATGGGCTATAAAAGCCATTGGACGGAAAAAGAGATCCGGATGCAGTCCTGGATTCTTGAGAGGAAATAAATGGGTGTTTCCGCTTTGTGGTATTTGCTGCCGCGACTGTCAGCGGTGCAATGACCTGCCGTCCAGCCCCGACATATTGTAGGCGCAAAAGGGAACCAGCCGGTCCGGGTGCGCATAGACAAACACGCAACAGCCGCGCAGCCGCTCCAGATCCACAGTGCGGCAATCCTGAAAGGCCATGCAGGTGACGCTGAAGACCTGGGCTCGCGCCTCTGCTATGAAGGCGTCAAAAGCATCTATTTTTTCTTTGTCCGCCGGACTATGGTCCGGAGCGCTCCAGACCATGCCGACCAGGTCCACGGCCCGCCGCGCTCCTGGCCTGTCGCTCAAAACGCGTCCCGTCTCCTCCCGGCTTTTACCGCTCTCCTCCGCATTCCCCAAAGTACAGCAGCCCGTTTTACCGGGCGCGGGACAGCAGTCGCCGCCCGTATCACGCATGGGCACAAGTTGGCCCGTCGGCGTCAGCCGGTAGCGGCAGTGAAAAGAACAACGCTCATGCTCACAGCCCGGCGGCGAGGCGTGCTCCGGGCGCATCAGCCCGCCGCTTTGCGCGCAGATGGCCTGAAGGGTCTCCGGCAGGGTCAGGTCCAAATTTTCCCCTCCTATCAGACAGGGCAGGTTGCGGCCGGAAATGGTCATGGGCTGTAAATGCAGACCGCGTACCCCCGGAGCCAGAGACAGGCCCAGACGCAAAATATTGCCCAGGTCCTGATCATTGACCCCCTTGGCCAGGGTGGGGACCAGCACCACAGGCAGGTTCGCCTCCCGGCAGTTGCGCAGGGCGGCGAGTTTTATGTCCAGCAAAGGCCGGCCGCGCAGGCGCCTATAAATGTCGTCCCTGGTTCCGTCAAACTGCAGAAAAACCCAGGACAATCCCGCCGCTGCCAGGGCACGGGCCAGGTCGGGTTTTTCCGCCAGAAGCAGACCGTTGCTGTTAAGCTGCACAGCCGGGAAAAGCCCGTTCGCCTCCCGGACCAGTTCCGGCAAATCCGGATGCAGGGTCGGTTCCCCGCCCGAAAACTGTAAAACCACTTCCCCGGCCAGAGCGCGAATCCGGCGCAGGCGCTCCTTCAACTCCCCCGCATTCTCCATCTCCATCCCGGCTTCGGCCGGCAGGGCGGAGGCGAAACAGACCGGACAATTCAGATTGCAATAGCGCGTAATCTCGAAAAGCACCGTGCAGGGCGACTGCGTATGCCCGAAACAGGGGCCGCAATCCCCGGGACAGCCCTTGTTTGTCCTTTCCACAGAGTTTTGCGCTCCGGCGCTGGGCGGGCAATCCTGCCTGGGCCGTTTCCAGAACGCAAAATCAGGCTCGCCTTTCCAGATCAGCCCGGAAAAAGGGCCGTGCTCCGGGCAGTCCCGGCTCAGAAAAACAGCGTCCCCGCGCCGCTCAATCCGGGCGGGCAGACTTTGCAGGCAGATGGGACACAGGCTCCGCGTCTCGTAAAGGAATAAGGCGGACGGCGTGCTGTATGGGACTTGCCCGGCGTCAGTGTTCATGCGACATCCAGGGCAGGGGCCGGCCGAGAGAGGGGTCAATCCCGTAACCGGCAAGCAGTTCCACGGCTTTTGTCCAGGCCCCGCCGACCAGTCGGCCGCACAGCATCCGGTTCATCACCCGATCCGGCGTATCCAGAATTTCCGCGCAGCTTATCCCGCCTCCGCCGCACAGGTCCGCGCGGAACCATTCGATAAGCTCGTCCATGATCAAAAGATGATCCAAATGCGGCTCCTCATGATCCAGACCCTTGCCGCTGTGCAGGGAAATCAGACAGACGGCCCCGGAAAGCGCGCCGCAGATTTCACCGCAGCCGCCGACGCCGTGGGCCAGTCCGCCCATGGCCCGGACCAGATCCGGGTTCTCCCGGCCCATGAGCCTGAGGCCGCCGATCATCACCATCTGGGCGCAACTGTAACCTTTGCCGGATAACTCCAGAAGCATCATCTGCGTGTCGTCCATGCCGTTTCCTTTCTTCTTCTATTTATCTTCCAGCAGCTTTTCCACTTCCAGCATTTTGCCTTCGGCCAGGTCCTGGGGGATCAGGGTAAACCCGCATTTCCGGCAACGCGGCAACTCCACCTGAAAAGAACTGCCCATATAGGCAATATCTGCCGGCAAAAGTTCCAGAGGCGAGCCGCAGCTCGCGCAGGTCCAGCCTTCGGCCCTTATTTCCCCGGCTTCGGCTTTCATGCCCGGCCTCCCCGGGGATCAAATCCTTCCAAAACAGCCGCCGTGGGCAATCCCTCGCCTGGAGTACCCGGCACGAGCATACGGTGGCAATAGGCGTTGTGGACGACAAAAACGCCGTCCGCCCTAGGGCTGTATTCCACCCAGAAGGTGACCTGTTTGGG
Organism: Desulfovibrio sp.; assembly: GCA_031260965.1. Taxonomy (GTDB): domain Bacteria; phylum Desulfobacterota; class Desulfovibrionia; order Desulfovibrionales; family Desulfovibrionaceae; genus Frigididesulfovibrio. The sequence goes on from JAISKK010000031.1 coordinate 9,244, forward strand.
CCGCAGGGAACTCAAAGTCCTGCCTGTTTGCGGGTTGTAAAACTGCCCGCCCTTTTCCCCGGCATAGAGCAGCACCCTTTTGAGGTCGGAAAGCAAAATGCGGCGTCTCTCCAGCCTCTCCGCCACTTCGGCGTCCATTTCAATATTGATGGGGTCCAGATCTCCCTCCTCATCCGGCTTTTCATTCCAGATATTTTGCAGCATTTCCCGTCTGAAGGCCAGAGCCCGCTCCTGGCGGAGCGAGATGCCGGGGGCCGGACGGACGCGGGCTTCGTCCCCGGCCGGAAAAAGCAGGTCCAGAAAATGCAGGGCGCCTTTGCCGACGGCACTGAGGCTGTCCCGGCACATGATACACCAGCAGAGCAGGTCTTTGTCCGTATCACGGGCGCGGCTCAAGGCGATTTCCGCCCCGAGTTCGGGGTTGACGGCCGAGGCCAGACCCCCATAACCACAACAGCGGGTAAGATCGCGTCCCAGAGGCAGTTCTTCCGTTTCCTGGCCTAAAGCCCCGGCCAGATCGCGCACGGCCCGGATCAAATCCGGTCTGGCTCTGGCCGCGCAGGGGTCGTGCAGGGCCAGGCTTTGTTTAAGGGGGCGGGCCTGTTTGGGCAGAGGCAGTCCCGGCAGAATTTCCCAGAGGGATTTGACCGGAATATCCGCAAGTTCGGAGGCAAAAAAAAGCGCGCAGGACGGACAGGCCAAAATCAATTCCGGACCCCCGGCCTCTTCCCATATTTCACGCAACCCGGCGGCGTTTGCGGCAGTCAGTCTCTCCCGTCCCGACCAGCGGGCGGGCGCGCCGCAGCAGCGGTAAAAAAGTCCGACCCCGCCGTCCAGATGTTCGGTCAGAAAGGTGTAAAGCCGCCCCGTCTGTTCCGGCAGGGAAGAGGGCAGCCGGCAGCCGGGAAAAAAGGCCGTGCGGCAACGTTTGCGGCCGGGCTGGGGACGGTAGAAGGCCACCTCGGCGCTGTTGCTGTATGCCATGTCTTCCAGGGCGAATTCATGGGCCGAAACCGGCATATGCCGACTTTGCGCCATCTCCCGTCTCGCCTCAAGGCAAAAGCTCCCCATATCCGCGCCGTTCGGGCAAACAACACCGCAGAGGCCGCACAGGGCGCAGGAAATGATCTGGATGTTGGAGCGGCGGTTGCCGAATTTCAGGGCCAGGGTATTGTAAAATTCGCGCCCGTAGCGTTTGGGGTAGCTCTCGTAATGGGAGAGGTAGGCGCATTTCTTCACGCAGAGCAGGCAGTCGCAGGGGATGCAGCGGGCGGCCTCGGCCTTCGCCTCTTCCCGCGTGGGGACCAGGGGATCGGCGGGATCAGGCGGAGGCAGGGGCGCGACCGCGGAGAGGTCTGTAATGAGTTTTGTGGGATAAATATCTTCGCCTTCGCGCGCCGAGGAAGGCGCGACGCCCTGAAGGAAACGGACGATGGATCCGGCTGCCCTCTTGCCCGCCGCCGCCGCCTGAATGAAAGAAAGACCGGCGCCGCCGGCGAAAAGTCCGGGGACCGGGCTTTCCAGGGTCAGGGGATCGCCCGGACCGGCGAGTCCGAAGGCGGCCGGGTCAAGGTCCGGGTCGTCCAGACCCAGATAAAGGATCTTCTCGCCGCGCAGGGAAGCGATCCGATCCGGGGAAAAGTCTTTTACCTGCTCAAAGCTGACGCGCAAGGCGGCAAGCTGCTCCAAAGCCTCGCCCAGGGATCTTTCCGGGAAAGTGCGGGGGGGCAGAGCGGCAAAGGCGGCGGCAATGTCTTGCTGGTGATACAGGTTGACCCTGAAGCCTTTTTTGCCCAGTTCATAGGCCAGACACAGGGAGGAAAATCCCCCTCCGGCCACGGCTGCGGTCTTGCCGGAGGCCGGCATGGGCATGGGTTTTGTGGAGCGCGTATAAAGCAGGCAGGCGCGTTCCAGCATGGGCAAATTCACGCCCGCATCGACTTCCGAGCGCCGGCAGTGTTCCCGGCAATGGCCGGGACACAAAAAAGCGGCCAGTCCTGCCAGGGGCATGGAACGCTCCAGAATTTTCCGGGCTTCGTCCAGGCGTTCCACGGCCATGAGACACGCGAATTCCCGCGCCTCGACATGCAGGGGGCACATGCTGCGGCAGGCGGGAGGCTCTTCCTGCGTACACCTGGCCTCGAAGTCGCGCAGATATTTTTGTTCCATTGTCCAGAGATACCGTAAATGGCGGCTAGGGTCAATTTGCAAAGCGAGGCGGGCTGCCGGCCTGAACCGGCAGCCCGGGGAAAGCCCTGCCTACTTTTTGGGCATGGCTTCCAGCACGCGTTCCGGCAGGGCCGGGATACGCTTCACGCGTGCGCCGCAAGCGTTATAGATGGCGTTGAGTACGGCCGGATGCGTTCCGCAGAGCGGCACTTCGCCCGTTCCGGCCGCGCCGAAGGGGCCGTATTCGCGCGCTTCCTCAAAGTAGATGATCTCGATGTCATCCGGGATATGTTTGATGGTCGGGAAACCGGCCCCAAGCATGGTGGCGTCTTTTTTGATGTCTTCAAAATCCTCGTAGAGGGCCAGACCGATGCCCTGGGCGATGCCGCCCCAGTTCTGGCCGTCCACGATCAGGCGGTTGTTGATGCTGCCGATGTCCAGCATGTTCACGATTTTGTCCACCGTCACCTTGCCGCTGGCCGTTTCCACGCTCACCTCGGCCATGTAGATGCCGTACATATAGACCATGAAGGGTTTGCCCTGGCCCTTTTCGTCAAGGGGCACACCGGGGACGGAGAAGGTCCCGTCGAACTTGACGGGTTTCCCGGCCGCCTTCAGTTCCGCATAAGTCATATAGCCGCCCCCGGCTTTCTTGATTCCGGCGAGCAGGTTTTCGCAGGCCACGCGGACGGCGCCGCCGGTCATAACCTGGGAACGCGAGCCGCCGGCGGGGCCGGAGACCGGCTTGTCCGTATCCGGCCAGGTGAAGCGCAGTTTGTCGGGGCTGACGCCCAGGGGCCGCAGGGCTTCATGGGCCGTGCCGATCGCGCCCGCGTCGGCGCCCTGACCGTGGTCTTCCCAGGCGGTCCCGATGGTGATCGTGCCGTCCTCATGCATTTCCGCATAGGCGTTGGAGGAGTCCGGGCCGTCCAGACCGCAGCCGTACACGCCAACGGAGATGCCCACGCCCTTCTTGAGGGCCGGGGTGGATTCCTTTTTGGCCTTCTCCAGAGCGGCTTTGTACTTCGGGCGTAAGGCATCGAACATTTTCGGCAGAGACAGGGAATCCGGAACCTGACCGCTGGGGTTGGTCGCGCCGGGCCGGTAACAGTTCAGATAACGGAATTCCAGGGGATCCATGCCGAGTTTCTCGGCAAGCTGGTCCAGGGCGGTTTCCGTGGCCAGGCTGGACTGCGGGCCGCCGTAACCCCGGAAGGCCGAACCCCAGGCGTGGTTGGTGCAGATGGTGCGCCCTTCGCCGCGCATGTTGGGGATGTCATAACCGGCGCCCATGAACTGGATGCCGCGTACGGTCACCAGATCCCCGAATTCCGAATAGGGACCGTGGTCCACATCGAAATCGCTTTCCATGGCCACGAGTTTGCCTTTCTTGTCGGCCGCGAAACGGATGGTCGTGTAGAAGGGCGAGCGTTTGCCGGTATACTGCTGCTGTTGCTGGTAATTGAAGACCAGTACGCAGGCTTTGCCTGTAGCCATGACGGCCACGGCCACCAGAGCTTCAATGGTCGGGCTGAACTTGTAGCCGAAGGTGCCGCCCATGGGGTTGGAGGCCAGGACAAATTTGTCCTCGGCAATGCCGATGCCCTCAATAATCATGAGCTTGTGCAGATGTACGCCGATGGATTTGGAGTTCACATGCAGTCTGCCGTCGTCGGCCCACCAGCCGAAAGACACATCCGGTTCCAGGGGCAGATGGGGCTGGCGGCTGGAAATTGTGAAGTCTTCTATGGTCACATAATCCGGACTGTTGAAGTACTTTTTGGTGTCCTCGCCCTTCTCCAGCTTCTGAGTGTAATAGTGGTTGGGCATACCGGGGTGGATCTCAATGGCGTCGGCGGCCTTGGCCTCGGGTATGGAGAGATAGGCGGGCAGCGGTTCCAGGTCCACCTTGACCTTGGCGGCCGCGGCTTCGGCCTGGCATTTGCTGGCGGCGCAGACCATGGCTATGGCGTCGCCGTACTGGAAGACCTTCTCGTCACAGAGGATGGGGCGCTCCCATCCGTCACATTTGCTGCCGGCCATGGGCAGTCCGTTGATGCGGTTTTTGCCCTGCACATCCTTATGCGTGATAACCTTGAATACGCCGGGCATTTTCTCCGCTTCGGAGGTGTCGATGCCCTTTATTTTGGCGTG
>JAISKK010000146.1 GCA_031260965.1 Desulfovibrio sp.
CCGAACCGGGATATTTGAATAAATACGGCAATAGATAAATGTCAAGCATTTTGGAAAAATTTGTTTGGAAAAACGTCTCATGATGCCTGTATCGGATAAAGTAAAAAATTCTTAAGGGGAGGTGAACCGCGCAATGCGCTTTTGTGCGTGACGGATTGATTTTTATTCTGAACGACAAATGTGCAGCCGGGGCCTTTATTGATGGGGAGCCAAGGCAGCCGGGCAAAAAGTTGTCGGACACTACTGTATGTTTAGTCCCATGGAAATGGCCCTGGCGGCCGGGTCCATTCCGGTCAGCCTTTGCGGAACACGTCAGGATTCCATAAGCAAGGCCGAAGAGATCCTGCCACGCACACTCTGTCCGCTCATCAAAAGCAGTTTTGGATTTGCGCTGCTGGATTCCTGCAATTATCTGGAGGCCTTCATCAATAAATAATGGCGTGACATTGATGACTTCCTGAACTTGTTGTAGTATTGGAAAAGTCAAAAAAATCAGGATTAAGGAGAACAACATGGCGGATAATACCTTGGATTGCACAGGTCTTGCCTGTCCGGAACCCGTTATGCGCGTCAGGGACCACATTGCCAAAAACGCCCCCGATTCTTTTTCTGTTATCGTTGACAACCTGCCGGCCTGCGAAAATGTGACCCGTCAGGCCCAGTCGCAAGGCTACGCAGTCACCCGGACGGACACGCCCCCCGTCTGGCGTATAGACGCCAAAAAAACTGGCGGAGAAGCCTTGTTGAGCACAAAGGCGCACAGAGATCCCGTGGTCCCCCGAGCTGAAAAGGAGAAAATTCTCGTCTTTATTCCCAGCAATGTTCTCGGATATGGCGATGATGTCCTGGGCGCCCGGTTGATGCGTAACTTCCTCCTGACCTTGCCGGAATTGGGGGATACGCTGTGGCGTGTTATCCTGCTCAACGGCGGGGTCAAGCTGGCTATAAAAGAAAGCCCGGTACTTGAACAGCTTCAGGCCCTGGAAAACCAGGGGGTGACCATCCTGGTTTGCGGCGCCTGCCTGGAATACTTCGAGCTGACCGCCCAAAGGGCAGTCGGGGAAACCACCAACATGCTGGACGTGGTCACCGCCATGCAGCTTGCCGATAAGGTGTTGCGGATATAATTTGCTGTTCGGGAGGCGCTCCAATAAATTACCAAGATTTGGCTACCCCAAGTTTCTGACGTTTTTCCGTCAGATCAGCAATTATTTTATCCGCCAGGGCGACAGGATCAATATCTACAATCATGGCGGAACCCAAGGTCTCAAGGGTGTCTTCCCGCAGATATTTTTGGATCTTTGCCGAGGCCTGAATCGGTGCATGCACACAATGGTAGGAATTGATTCCCAAAAGCCGAAAACTTGTCGCGGCCGCCAAGCCCTTTTCGTTGGACCATTCCGGGCTGGCAAAAGCAAAAGGCATATCTTTTATCGGCAGTCCGGCGAGATCGGCAATACCCTTGAACAGGGCCGAGGCCCGCGCGTTGTCAAGACATTCACCCATATGCCAGACAGGCGGCAGTTCACCCTGCAAAAATTGCTGTAGCCCGCTGCCTGCCAGGTTTTGAGCCCCGCGCTTGCAAAAACCCAGTTTGAGCAAGGGAAAAGAAGCACAGCCGTTGGTCAGCACCAGAACATTTTGTTTGATTAACGAGCGCGCCACCTCGTAAACGGCTTTCTCGTAGACCAATCTCGGATTACTACAGCCCACCAGATTGACAATGCCGGCCACTTCTCCGCTTTGCAAGGCCGCGAGGATACGCCCCAGACCGCCAAAATGAGCGGCAACATTTTCCACCGAAAATCCGATTTCCGCTTCCATTTCATAGGAGGGCACATGCCTTGGCACTTCTTTGCGCGCTACGAAACTGTCAATCGCCCGCTGGAGAATTTTTCGGGCAAGTTCCGCTGTCTCGCTAAAATTTGAATGTTCATGGTCAAATCCGTAAAATTCAGATCCGGGCAGACGAGCTGAATCGCTGGTGGTCACGACAACGGTTTTATAACATGCCGCGACTTCCATAATGGAAGGAAAAACATCCTGTACATCAGCCACCCACAAATCCAGAGCTCCCGTACCCAGCACGAGTTCTGCCCCCACCGCGTTGGACAAGGGGATAACCCCGCCATAGCGGTACAGGGCGGAAAGGCCGGAACAACAAATGCCAAAAAATTCTATGCCTTCGGCGCCTTTATCACGGGCCTGTTGTATACATTCAGGAGAGCGCCCTTGCCGGACAATTTCGCTGACCAGTACAGGCGAGTGTCCATGCACGGCGATATTCACATAGCCTTTTTGCAAAACGCCCAGGTTGCACCGTACCGTTTTCCGTTGCGGGGGGCCAAAGAGACTGTCCATGGCAATGGAGGAGCCCAGCACGCTGCTCCAGGCAAAGGCCAGACCGCAACGTAGAAATTGCTGCATCACGCTTTGCCAGTCGCCGTCAGTGCCGGTGCTGGTCCGGTGCAATGATTCGAAAACCTCATGCGCTGCGCTGATGGGTAATATTCCGAGATCCTTCCAAACTTTTTGCCGCTCCGGGGCCGCAAAAGCGGCCAGCGTTTTGTGTCTGGCCGGAACAGTACGGGCTAAATCCTCTAACAGCAGGTTTGCCAGATCCAGGGCAATGGCCTTGATGCTTCGGGACTCCGTAGTAATGCCAAGGGCTTTGGCGGAATTTTTTACTTTCTCTTCCCCGGTAATGGGAATAGGCAAAATGCCCTCCGCTGCGGCCTTTAAGGCCAGCATAACCTCACGTCCCCTGGCCCCGTGCGCTGCGGTACCGGCAGCAATCATGCGCAGCAGACCGCGCGCGACGATCAGATCCTGATCTGCCCCGCATACTCCTTTGGGACTTTTTCGGGTAATTTTGCATGGTCCCATAATACAGTTACGACAACATGAACCGGCAAGACCAAAGACACAATGGGGTTTTTGCTGATCGAAGCGATCAAACACTGTTTCCAGCCCCTGAGCGGCAAAATGGCCAAGCATTTCACGCACGGCCATATCCGGCGTCAGCCTTGCGACATCATCTTTTCCGGGAAAACTTTTTTTGTATTCCGCCACTGCCTGCGGATAATCATTAACATCTGAATGTTCATGCGCATGGCCATGCGCATTCTGCTTATAACTGTGCGTATGTATATGCTCTTGTTTCATGCCGCCGGGTCTATTCATAGTGTATACCGATGTTGTTATTTTTTACAGAAGTACAACAGGTTTATCGCTCATTACAGCACTGGACATTACAAATTCGAGTACTTCGCCTGCCATTTCTGGCGTAACCAGCGGGCAAAATAATCAATAATCGCGCCAAGGACGCCAATATACAGAATGGTCAGGACGAGATCGCCGTACTCCATGCGGTCGCGGGCATCTAAAATAAAGTAGCCAAGCCCGGCCTGTACTCCCAACATTTCAGCGGGCACCAGCACAATCCAGATAACGCCGACAGCAAGGCGGGCCCCGGTAAGAATATGGTCCATAATACCCGGAAATATGATGTGGAACAGCACTTCCGTTTTGCTGGCAGCCATACTTTTGGCCAGATTCAGCCATTTGGGGTCGATGGCGGCAACCCCGGACGCCACGCTTAAAATAATCGGCCATACCCCCGCGAACCCCAGCAGAAAATATACAGGCGCGTCTCCAATGCCCAGAATAATGACCGCCAGCGGCATCCAGGAAAGAGGAGAAATCATTCTCAACAATTGAAAAAAGAGATTGGAAGCCCGATCAAAAATACGCGAACTGCCGACAAGCAAGCCGATAGGTATGCCTACCCCCAAGGCCAGCAAAAGCCCGACAAAGACCCTGCGCAGGCTGTCGATCGTGTGACCGACCAGCACCCCGCTGTCAAAAGCATGCAGAGCCGCCTGCCAGGCTTTTTCCGGCATGAAATACGCGGCCATGGGCGTACTGTCCGAAAGCAGATGCGTTGCGCACCACCAGAACAGCAAAAAAGCGAACGGCCCGGCAACAGGGATACAAAAATTCCACACCATATAGTTATCGGATATTTTCTTCTGCCAATTTGCCATAGTGATTCCACACGTTTTAACCCGTTATGCTGTCAGCATTTTTCGCTTGAGATTGCTTGACGGCGAAGTGAATTCGCCTTGCAACATCCTCGCGGCAAGGGTTTGCGGGCAAACCCCTGCAGAGCAGATGTACATTTTCAACTTTACAGGCCCATCGTCCGGGAACCGGCATCAGGCTTCGATCAATTCCGTTCTGTTCCAGCCGCCGGTCACGCCAAAAGCCTGTAACCCGCCCGCTTTTTCCACTGCTTTACGGACGAAGCGGTCATCAACCAGATCTTTGGCGGCGAAGACAGGATCCAGGGTTTTCAGGAAAGCGTTATCCCCTTCCACCTTTGTTTCCTGCAGAGCCTTGATCAGCGCCTCGGTATAGGAGGGGAAAGGATAAGGCTGGAAATCTATACGTTCATGGTTCCAGTCTTTATGTATATTGGCCCCACTCGCAAAATACTCGGCCTCCAATTTGGCGTCAGGAACCAGAACCCTCTCCAGCACCGGTTTCGGGAAAGGCGTATACTTGCCCGTGCCGTCATTAGCCAGGATGGCGGCGGATTCACTACGGTGGGTGCGCATCCAAAGCTGAGCGTTGACAATAGCGTTGACCACTTTTTGCGACCATTCAGGACGTTCGTCCAAATCTTTTTGATGCTGAAAAATGACGCAACAGGCGTGGTTATTCCAAACGTCACTGGTAAACCGCAGCACTTTGCCGATGTTTTTCAGTTCAGCCGCAGCATTAAAGGGTTCCGCCACGATGAACCCGGCGATGGCTTTCTGCGCCAGAGCTGCTCCCATGTCGGCCGGGGCCATGACGACCAAAGCGACTTCGTTTGCGGCCAAAGTGTCTTTCGGCGTTGTGACGACCGTCAATCCCGCTTTGCTGAGTATTTTCTGCAAGACAACATTGTGAATTGAATACCAAAAGGGGATGGCAACTTTTTTACCGCCCAAATCAGCCGCAGAAGCTATTTCCGGAGCGACTGTAAGCCCGGAGCCGGCCATGTGATTCCAGGCAGTAACCCGGGCAGGAAATTTTGAACCGAACCGGGACCATACGGTTATCGGCGAAAGCAGATGCACGACATTGGTCTGCCCAGCCATAAAAGCTTCCACCACTTGTGACCAGGAGCGGAACAGACGGGGACTTTCGGCTGTTAATCCCTCTGCCTCGAATAATTTGTTGGCATGGGCAATTAACAAAGGGGCGCTATCCGTTATGGGCAAGTATCCTATGCGCACAGGTTGATCTGTTGCCTTTTCGGCAGCAAAACCAGTTCCCGGCACTAAAGCGGCGCCCGTCAGCAGGGCGGAAAGACGTAAAAACTCCCGGCGTGATACATCCAATTTAAAACTCATACCAAACTCCTGTTGTTTATAGTCCACACGAATTCGTCAAGGCGGCGCCGCGCGCACCTTGCGCCAGCCGCGAAGATATCTCTTCCCTCAAATCCATAAACGCCGTTGAACGGCGATGACGTTTCGCTTCGCCGAATTCTCCTTCCCTGGTGTTGCCAAGAATTTTTCCCAGATCCCAGTCCGCAATATTGGCGCCGCCCGCTTCTTTAGTCATCAAGAGCAGGCGGTCCGCGATTATTAAGGCTTCGTCTATATCGTGAGTTACAATGAGAGCGGAACTCTTATGCGTGTGGATGATGCCAAGAAGCAGTTCTTGCATGGATTTGCGGGTAATCGCATCCAAAGACGAAAACGGCTCGTCCAATAAAATCAACTCGGCCTGTCTGGCCAGCGTTCGCGCCAAGGCCGTCCGTTGCGCCATACCGCCTGACAGCTGCGCGGGATATTTATCTGCGGCATCTTCGAGTCCCACTTCCCGCAAAGCCACCTGAACTCTTTGCTTGCGTTCATCTGCGGGAACCCGCAAACTTTTCAAACGCAGGGCAAAGGCGACATTTGCCGCGACAGTCAACCAGGGAAGCAGGCAGGCATCCTGAAAAACGATAGCAATCTTGGCCGGGGTGGAATGAATTTTTTTACCGTAAAAAGCCACAGAACCAGAAGTGGGTGAAAACAAACCGCCCACAATATTCAGCAAAGAAGTTTTTCCGCAGCCGGATTCACCAAGCAACGCGACAACTTCCTGTTCCCTGATTTCCAGGTTCACATTGTTGAAAACGTATTCCCGGCTGCCAGGGTAGCAAAGAGAAACATCGACCGCTTGCAGAACAGGCCCGGTTTGTATTGAGTCAGACGTACTGTTCTCCACAGTTTTGCACAGCACCACTCGCCCGATTGCTTTTAGCACACTCTTCCCGCAAACGCTATCTCTCTCATTCTCATTTACTTTTTATCTTTATTGTGGCATACAAACAACCAGTGATATAAGTGGAAGCGTTTCGTCACCGGTGTGGCGCCTGGTCTTCAAAACCAGTGAGCGACAGCAATGCCGTTTGTAGGTTCGACTCCTATGCGCTTCCGCCACCTTTTCTCATTCGCCTGTCATTTTTTTGCATTTTGCGCCAGCTATCACTCAGCCCAACTGCTCCTGGAGGGATAGCGGCCCTCACCTGCTTCAATCAGAATATTTCAGATCTGCGTCATGTTTTATCAGGAATAGTGTTGCAATCATGGAGGTTCTGTATGCAAGTTAAAAACCTTTTAGCGACCACATCGGGTATTGTCGCTGTAGGCGCTGTTATCGGCGTTCTCGCCTCAACTCTGCAACATCTCGGCAATCCGGCCAACATGGGCATCTGCGTCGCCTGCTTTGAACGCGATATAGCCGGGTCCCTCGGACTGCACCGGGCAGCCATTGTCCAGTATCTGCGTCCAGAAATCATCGGCCTCTGCCTGGGCGCTTTCCTGGCCGCAATCACCTTCGGCGAATTCAAACCCCGGGGCGGTTCTGCCCCTGCCCAGCGCTTTGTACTGGGCTTTATCGCCATGATCGGCGCTCTGGTCTTTTTGGGCTGCCCCTGGCGCGCCTTGTTTCGCCTCGGCGGCGGCGACTGGAATGCCCTTGTCGGGCTGGCCGGTCTGGCGACGGGCATTTATATCGGCACGCTTTTTTTCCGGGCCGGATTTAATCTGGGCGGCAGCAAAGCCCAGACAAAGGCCACGGGATACGTTCTTCCCGTGATCATGCTCGGCCTTTTGGCGCTCCGCCTCTATTTCCCACAAGTGCAGGGCCAGCCGAACAGTGGGGTGCTCTTTTACTCCACAAGCGGCCCCGGCGCAGCACACGCCCCCCTGGCCGTTTCCTTGGGAGTGGCGCTGGTCATCGGTTTTCTCGCTCAGCGCAGTCGTTTCTGTTCCATGGGCGCTTTCCGCGACCTTTTTCTTTTCAAGCAGATACACTTGATGCTGGGCGTTCTTGCTTTGGTGGCGGGCGTTTTTGCCGCCAACATGTACTTCGGGCAATTCCATGCCGGCTTTGAGGGTCAGCCCATTGCCCACAACCAGCACCTGTGGAATTTCAGCGGCATGGTGATGGCGGGATTAGCCTTCGCTCTGGCCGGCGGCTGCCCCGGCAGGCAGATCTTCCTTGGCGGCGAAGGTGATGCCGATGCCACCATGTTCGTTCTCGGCATGATAGTGGGCGCGGCTGTTTCGCATAACTTTGGACTTGCCAGCTCCGGCGCCGGCGCAGGCCCGAATGGCCCCGTCGCCGTGGCCATCGGGATGTTCATTCTTCTGGTCATAGGCTTTGTCAACAAAAATAAAGCGTGAAAACGCTGCTGACATAAGGAGGACAACGATGAAACAGATTGACGCCCGCGGGCTTTCCTGCCCCCAACCCGTACTTCTGGTTAAAAAGGCCATGGCTTCCGGTGAAAACGATTCTATTGAGGTGCTCGTGGACAGCGCCGTTGCCGTAGAAAATATCAGCCGCGTCGCCTCCAGCCTGGGCTGGGATGTGGCCGCCACTCCAAAGGAAGACGAAGTCCAGTTGCAATTAGTGCAAAAATGAGTTTTCTGTCGGCCCTGCGCCGCCTTAAAAACGCCTTCCGTCCTGACTCTGTTCATTCCGCAGGCGAACGCGGCATCATTCTTTTTACGCACACCGGCGATGTTATTCAGGCGGAAAGCGTACTGAAGCAGGCCGGACTCCCAATCTCCGTCAAGGCCCCACCCCCGGATCTGCGGACCGGATGTGATCTGGGCATTGAATATCTGCTGCTGCATGAATCCTTTGCCCGTGTAATTCTGGACAAAGCCAATCTGACCCCTCTGAACTATTTTCATGTATCCGGTGAGCTTCTTGAGCCGATCTCAATCTTCCAGCACAAAGACTTCGGGGAATATCTCATGGTCCGGGCCGCCAACATGAAACTGACTGTGGAAAAGTCCTCCGGCCGCATCGTGAACGTCTCCGGCGGCGGTTGTCCAGATGTGCCTTATTTGGGCGCCCTGCTGGTGGGAACAACTCTTCAGGAAGGAGTGATGCCCCGCGCCGAGGGCCGGACACTGTGCGCCTATGCCCTGCAGTTGGCATGGGAGGAGGCGAAACGGCTATGCGTTGGCTGATTTGCGGCACTGTTCCCTATCCCTCAATGGGGCTGACCATCGGTCAGGCGGGGCTTTATCTCGGTTGCGCCAGCAGCAAAGATGGAGCGCCCCAGGTGTATATCCTGGATCAGAGAGGTGAACGCTCCGGTCTGCCTGTCAATCAAGGAACTCCCGCGCTCCTCGGAGCCTTTGTAATCATGGCGGATATTTTGCATTGTGACCCACCGGAAATTCTCTTGGCCGGCGACGATGGGAATGGCGACGGCAGCCGCCTGTTATACCGCTATCTTCGTGACAATATTGTAAATTACGCAGGATATGGCATTACCTTTCACTATTTTTTGCCCGATGTGGACGAACACAACCGCTTGCTCATCGCCCTGGAGGATGTGAATCCGCGTCCCCTGCTCTGCGCCGATGCGGGCTTCATGTATGCCGCCAAAATGAGCGGTTATGCCTCCGTCTACGACCTGTTTACCCCGGATGCGGGAGAACTGGCGTTTCTGGCGGATGAAAATGCGCCCCACCCCTTTTATACCCAGGGATTTTTGCTGGCCGACGACGACAACGCGCCGGAACTGTCCGCGCGCGCTCACTCCCACGGAAATGCCGCAAAAATCATGCTGGTCAAGGGAAAGACAGATTACGTCATTCAAGAGGGGCAGGTGATCCATTCCATTGATGTCCCCCAGGTTCCGGCCCTGGAAGCTGTCGGCGGCACCGGAGACAGCGTGGCGGGCATCGCTTCCGCCCTGCTGGCCGCCGGTCTGCCCATCAGTGAGTCCTGCCGTAAGGCCGCCTTGACCAACCGTTTTATGGGGCAGTTGGCCAACCCCACCCCGGCCGCCAGTATCGCCGAACTCCTGTGCCGGCTTCCCAAAGCCTGGGAAAAAGTGCAGAATATATAAAAGCAATTGAGGTGCGACATGGGTAGTGAAACATCCCAGGGTTTGACGCCGTGTGACCAGGACCCCTTGCGTCTTGTGGATACGGCAAAAGCCGCCGGTTGAGCCGCCAAGATGGCTCCGGGGGACCTGGAGCGAGTTCTGAAAACCTTGCCGGCTGACCCTTGGGCGGCCGGACGCTTGCTCACGTCCAGCGGCCGCAATGAAGACGCCAGCATCGTGCGGATTCCGGCGGGTAAAGCCCTGGTCCAGACTGTGGATTTTTTTACCCCCATCGTGAACGATCCCTATAAATTCGGTCAGATAGCTGCCGCAAACGCCTTGTCCGATGTTTATGCCATGGGCGGTGACCCGTGGTGTGCCATGAACATCGTCTGCTTCCCCGCTAAAAGTCTGGATATCACTGTACTCGCCGCTATTTTGGCCGGAGGGGCGGACAAAACGGCTGAAGCCGGAGCCGCGCTGGCCGGAGGCCATAGTGTGGAAGACCCGGAGGTCAAGTTCGGCCTTGCCGTCACAGGGATCATTACGCCGGACGCTTTCGCCGACAATGGATCACTGCGTCCCGACGATCAGCTTGTCGTCACCAAGGCGCTGGGGACCGGTCTTTTGGCCACGGCTATCAAAGGCCGCCGCTCCGGGCATCAGGAACTTGAGGATATTTTATACCGCAGCGCGGCTCGCCTCAACGCCGCGCCCGGACGTGTCATTCGGAGTCTGGGGATTAAGGCCGCCACAGACATCACGGGTTTCGGCCTCGGCGGTCATCTGCTGGAGATGCTGGATGCCTCGGACCTTGCCGCGGTCATTCATGCCGGTCGGCTTGCCATGCTCCCCTATGCTTTACAACTCGCCGCTGAGGGTTTTCTGCCGGGCGGCAGCCACGCTAATCGCATGCACCGGCAAAATGACTACAACGCAGACTCGACGGATGCACTGCTCACGGATATCATTTTCGATGCGCAAACCTCCGGAGGTATTATTCTGGCCGTTCCGCCCGCCCAGGTCAACGAAGTTCTGGCCCGGCTGCGGGATGATGGAGAAATTGCTGATGTCATAGGCGAGGTTCTGCCCCATGTTCCGGGAAAGCCCCGCCTGACTATCTTGCCGTGAGGCGTGCTGGCTCTCCAGCGTTTTCTGTAGTACAGTCGCCATTATCTTGCTGTCTCTCCCCCCTAAAGGATAATCACTATGCCTGAACAGCCCCATGTCCTCTATCAGGCTTTGCCCTCCATGCACACCATACTGGACGCCTTCGCCAATGCCGCATCCTGTGGCGATGTCCGCTTGGCTGCCTTGTGCTCGACCCTTTCCGCCGGGGTGCCCAGAACCAGTCTGCGGGAAAGCCTGGAAAATTTTTTAAACGACTGCCGCTCCGCCATCGCCGAAGGGAGAATCACGGATGTGGACGATCTGTCATTGCCGGTTCTGTTGCCGCGTCTGGCGGAACATGCAGCCCGACAAACAGGCCCGCATCTGCGCAGGGTGCTTAATGCCACCGGAGTGATCATCCACACCAACCTTGGTCGCAGTCTGCTCGCCGATGAAGCGGTGGAGGCTGTGACCCAGGCGGCGCGCTATGCTTCCAACCTGGAGTTTGATCTGGAAGAAGGGATACGCGGCAGCCGCTATGTCCATGTGGCCCCACTCATCTGCCGCCTTGTCGGAGCGGAATCCGCCATTGTAGTCAACAACAACGCCGCTGCCGTACTTTTGGTCCTGGATACTCTGTGCAGGGGTCGTGAAGTCGTTGTCTCACGGGGGGAGCTTGTGGAAATAGGCGGAAATTTCCGCATCCCCGCCATCATTGAAA
>JAISKK010000156.1 GCA_031260965.1 Desulfovibrio sp.
CTGACCCTGGTTCTGGGCGGACTTGCCGGGGCAGTTCTATGGACGGCCGGTATCAGACATCCTGTGGCCCTGCCCGCAGCCGCTTGTTCCATAGCCGGAATTTGCGGTATAATATTCCATTTCGCGGCCAACCGCTCCAGGCTTTCGAACCGGCGGCTCCTGGCCGCGCACGGAACACATGCCGGCTTGCTGATGGTTATCCTGGGTGTGGCCATATCCGGTCCGTATCAACAAAAATACACCCTGGAACTTGGCCGCCGGGACTCCGGTTCCGCAGGAAACTACCGTGTTGTGGTCAATGAGCTTTATGAGGGCGAATCCCGCATCGGTCCGGACGGACAACCCGGATATCGTTTTGTTGAGGCGGAGCTGCATGTGTTTGCGGAAAACGGAGAGCCGATCGGAGTCCTCTCGCCGCAACGCAGACTATACGCCAAATTTGACAGGCAAAGCTATGCGGAGGTTTCAACGATTTTTAGTCCGGGGAATGAAATCTACGCCGTTCTTCTGGGCATAGATGAAAATACCCAGGCAGCGTCCCTGGCACTGAACATCAATCCTCTGGTCAACTGGCTCTGGTTCGGCGGCACTTTGCTGTGCGTCTTCCCCCTCATCGGTCTGGCGCGTGGCAAACGACGTTTGCGCCCTGAAAATTCCGGTGCAGAGAAGAATGCGTCTGAGCCGGCGCCCGGAGTGTAAAGACCGTGCCGCTGCGCCTGTGCAACATTACCCGTTTTTACGGCCAGAAGCTCATTTTCAAAAACGTATCCCTGGATCTTCACCCCGGCCAAATCATTCTGCTCTGTGGGCCGAACGGCGCAGGCAAATCCACCCTGCTGAAAATAATGGCCGGCTTGATAAAACCCTCGCAGGGAAAAATAATTTTCAGCACAGCAGACAACTCCCCTCCGGATCGTGGTTATCTTGATCACCAGACTTTTATCTATCCCCAGCTCTCCGCCTTAGAAAACCTGCGTTTCTGGGCGGACCTGCACGGCTGCGACACCCCGGACAGCGACATTATTTCCATGCTTGAACGTATGCGGCTCGCAGCATTTGCTGATGAAAAAGCCGGTTCCTTTTCCAGGGGCATGGCCCAGCGTCTAAATCTGGCCCGCGTCTTTCTGCCGCGCCCGGCCTTGCTGCTTCTGGACGAGCCGGCAAGCGGACTGGATCAGGCCTCGCTTGCGCTTCTGCGCAACGAAATCAAAAGAGCTGGAAACGAGGGCGCCTGCATAGTCTGGATTACCCATAACCCGGATGAAGATCGTGCGTGGGCGGACAAAATCGCCATGCTGGACAATAAATGTTTGCAATTTTATGTGGATGTGGACGCTTTCCCTGCCGAATTACAAAAATCTGCCCATCCCTCCGATAAAATACCGCGTAAAAATATGTTCGAGTCCGGTGCGCTATGCTGAGAGCGGCCCTGATCATAGCCCGCAAAGATCTGCGTCTGCTCGCCGGACGCTCGGGCGGGCTTATGCAGGCCCTGCTCCTCGGTCTGCTCCTCATATTTATGTTCAGCCTCTCCCTTGTTCCCGGACAAGGCATGACGGCTCAAGGCGCGGCGGCTGTATTCTGGATGTCTTCAGCCTTCTGCCAGGTTCTTATTTTCAATATGCTGCACGCTCTGGAGGAGGAAAACGGACAAATCCTCGGCCTGCTTCTCGCACCCGCGCCGCTCCAGAGCATCTGGCTGGGCAAGGCCATGGCCGGGGCCTGCATGCTTTTTATATCCCAACTGGTTTTTCTGCCCGCGATAATCATTTTTCTGAACCAGCAGGTTTCATCCCTCTGGCCCGTAGGGGTCGCTGCCCTTGTAATCATTGATGCAGGCATCGTTGCCGTGGGATCGCTTCTGGGAGCGCTGGCGCGG
The DNA here is from genome assembly GCA_031260965.1 of Desulfovibrio sp. Classification (GTDB taxonomy): domain Bacteria; phylum Desulfobacterota; class Desulfovibrionia; order Desulfovibrionales; family Desulfovibrionaceae; genus Frigididesulfovibrio. The sequence continues at coordinate 1,880 of JAISKK010000156.1, forward strand.
GGACACTCCGCCAAAGAATCCCTGTTCAGCATCATTATTTTCCCTTTGCTGTCCCCGCTTTTCCTGGGCGGCATACGCGTGGGCGCAGCGGTTTTCAGTGGCGCTCAAGCCGATGAAAGCCTGAAATGGCTCTCCATCTCCCTGGCTTTTGACGCCATATTCACAGCCGCCGCCCTCCTGCTTTTCCCCTTTGCCTACAATGTGGACGAATAATTTATGGATATGATGACAGACACAGACATGCATACTGAACGCGGGATTGCCGGCAGGTTTTTTTCCCTCATTCCAGCTCTGGCTCTGGCCGCCGGTCTGGCCTTGACCCTTAGCTGGACGATGATCTTCGTCTATGCTCCGCGTGAAAGCTCTCTGGGGCTCCCGCAAAAAATTTTTTACATGCACATGCCCCTTGCCTGGTGGGCATTTTGCGGATTTTTTGTTACTTTTGCCGCAAGCCTTGCCTATTTGCGCAGCGGCAAAGATCACTGGGACGCTCTGGCCGGCGCGGCCGGTGAAGTAAGCCTCCTGCTGATTGCGCTCTCCATCGCCTCCGGCTCCATCTGGGCAAAGGCATCCTGGGGCGTCTGGTGGACCTGGGACGCACGCCTGACCACCGCCCTGGTGATGTGTTTCGTATACGCCGGCTATCTTATTGTGCGCAGACTTGACATCGCCCCGCGCCGCAAAGCGAAAATAAGCGCGGTCATCGGCATTGCGGCCTTTCTGGATGTGCCGCTGGTGTTTTTATCCGCGCGTCTCTGGAGCTATATACATCCTCCCTCAATCAGTCTTGAACCGGAAATGAAAATGACGCTGACGGTCTGTCTTGTCTCTTTCGCCTTTCTGTGGGCAACCCTGATTGGCCTGCGCCTGAAACTGGAGCTTGATGAACGCCTCCTTGAAACCATGCTTGCCGACAGACTTTTCGGCAAGGGCAGTTAAAACGCATTCCCGGAGGATCTATGGACAGTTATGAATGGATTATGTACGCAAGCCTTGTAATCTGGATTGGAATCGGCCTTTACCTTTGCGTCCTGGGGCGCAAACAGGCGCTCTTGTCCAGACGAATCAAGCGGATGACCGAACTGGCAAAGGATGGGGAATGAGTCTGAACAAGCGCTTTGGACAGTATTTTATCCTGCTCCCGCTCCTGCTTGCCCTGGCGGCCATGTGCGCCGTTTCCGCAAAGGATCTGGCGGACGAAAAAAATCCCCGGACTCAGACAAAGGGTATGATGGCCCAACGGGATATGCCGGAGCAAGGAGCAAACGGCCCCAAGGGGCCGGAACTTTTGACGGGTACATTGGACGACGCCGAGGCCGGGGAGATAAGCGCCCTGATGAGTTCCTTGCGGGAGAACCCCAATGACGCGGATACCCTGGGCAAGATAGCCGAGCTTTTCATCCGGGCGGAAGACTGGCCGCGCGCCGAGGTTTTCCTGATTCGGGCCATACTCGGCCGCCCGGCGGATGCGCGTTACCGGCAGCTTCTCGGTCTGGCCATGTTCCGCCAGGGCAAACTTGAAGGGGCCACAAAAAACCTTGAAGAAGCTCTGGAACTGCAAACGGATAACTTTACCCTTTACAACACACTTTATAACCTGATCGTCATATATAAGCATCACCTGAAAGACACGAATAAGACTAAAGAATTTCAAGAAAAACTCAAAAGTTTGCTCGAGAGGGATCCGGAGCTACGGGAGAAAACGCCAAAGGAGATGCCGTGAATTCCGCCAATCCTCCGGATATCCTTGCGGCCATAGCCTTTGTCGCGGAGAGAAAAATTGAGGAGGCCATTGCCGAGGGCAAACTCGACAAACTTCCCGGCGCGGGCAAACCAATTTTGCTGGAAGACCTCTCCCATATCCCGCCGGAAATGCGCATGGCATACACTATCCTGCGCGCAAGCTCCCACCTGGAGGAAGCTATTCCCCCCGAAAGACTGCCTCCGCGAATGGACGATCTGCTTTCCGCAGTCCCTGAAGAACAGCGCGTTTACGGAAAAATGCGCCGGCTCAAACTTATGCTGGCGCGCGTCCGCAAAAGTGAGAAAAAAACGCTGCCGGAACAGACAGGAAAACCCAGAGCGGACGCGGAGAAGTCGCCTTATCTGGAAAAACTCGTGGGCAAAATTTAAGCTGCCTCACCATTTCTTCTGGCGTTGCGCCTCCAAAGCCTTGGCCTGTTCATAAAAATCAGCAAACCCGGCCTGATGCAGAGCATCCAGAACAAGTTCACTCCAGTCCCAGGCGGCGTAAACCACGGGTTTATGGAAAGTGCGGCGGAAATTCTCCAGTTCGCCCCGGTAAAATTTTTCCTTGGACGTATCCAGGCTTTCCCGCAGATGTTCCTGCAAACGCGACAATTCGCCTTCATACCATTCCCGGACGTCTTCCGGCTGATTGTATTTTTTCAGGATATGCCCATAGCCCCTGGCCTCCAGAATACGGCACAAGGCCTCGTGGTGTCTGGTCTTAAGCCAACGCCCCAGTTCGGAAGTGGGTATGTTTTCCGCCTCCACTTCCGCCATGTCCAGCTTGGTCTGATAATAGGTGTCCGGCACAACAGAAGCAGACACAATGCCGGCAATGGCGACCAGACCGCGTAAAATACGGCTGTTGGAAACGCCCTGACCGCAGAAGCCCACCTTTTTGCCATACTTTTGCCCGGAAAATATGGTGACCAGTATGGCCCAGATCACAGCCGGGTCCTCTTCGTCATAAATGTGCGAGAGACGGGCATTATCGCGATCCGTGGCCAGCACCATCTGGGTCATGTCGTTGGAGCCTATGGAAAAGCCGTCGAACTCTTCGAGAAACTGCTTGGCGATAATCGCGTTGCTCGGGATTTCGGACATAAGAATAATTTTCAGCCCGTCCTCACCGCTTTTCATTTTGTGCACCTGCTCCAGATAGCGGCGCATGCTGCGGGCCTGCTCCAGAGTACGCACAAAAGGCAGCATGATCTGCAGATTGTGTCCGCCGTACACGCCTCTGGCCATCTTGAAGGCTTCTATTTCCCAGTCATGCAGATTGCGGGAAACACCGCGCCAGCCAAGCATGGGGTTGGCTTCCACCTGCTCGAAGAGAAGGCCACCGACCAGATTTCTGTATTCATTGGACTTGAAATCCGTCGTGCGGTAGACAATGTCTTTCCCGTAAAAAGCCATGGCAAAAAGCGCCAGGCTTTGCGCCAGGGTCTGCACATAATGCTCACGCCCGGACCGGTAGCCACGCGCACGGATAATCTCGCGGATGGTGTCAGGAATGCCCTGTACGGCTTCAATCTGCGAAAGCATGCCGGTGCGGTAGCCCACATCCAGACGCATGGCGCGGATTTCACCCAGCACTTCCTGCACATAGGGGTCGGCAGCAGCAATTGCCGACATGCGGCTGACCTGGGAGGCAATTTCCCCGCGCCTGCGCACGGTTTCAGAATCATTGCCGGAGAGCAGGGCCAGTTCGTCATCAAGACCCATGACATAACGGATATGCGCCTCAAGATCCCCCGTGCTTTTAATCAGGTCCAGCCGCCTTGACGCGAGGTCCATATATTCATCGAGTTTGCGTTCCAGTTCACGACCCCGACGACGCATGGAAAGCACTTCTTCCTCGCTTCCGCCGCTACCTTCTTTTTCAAGCAGATTTTCCAGTTCCGCTCCCAGTCCGGTAAGTTTGCCGATATAGTCGCGCAGACGGACATTCACAGAAATAAAGCCGGCGTTCAGTTGCCGCCGTATGGTCTTGGTCAGATGTTCATCCAGAACCCGGAGATGATTTTTGATCAATCCCTCCAGTTCTCCACTGTCGTAGGCGTCGAGAGCCTGAGGATGGACGCCGATATTGCCGAGCATAAATTCGGCGCGCAGAAGCCCGACCTCAAAATCTTCCATCTTCCGCAAACGGGAAAGAAACATGGCCTGTCCGACATCGGCCAGAATTAGTCCAACCTTGGTTTTGGTGGGCTGCAATTTGGAGAGATCCATTTCGCCACCCACATCGCGCAACGGCAAAAGACCCCGATAAACAGAGCCTGTCGTGCCGTCAACAGTCACTTCCATACCGTCCAGAGCGCGCAGGGCCTCTACCCGCTGGATGCCGATAACCGCCGGAATGCCGAGTTCCCGTGAGGTAATGGCCGCATGCGAGGTGTCTCCGCCCACATCGGCGAGGATAGCCGAGGCCACGCGCATGCCCGGAACCATATCCGGGTCCGTACGTTCAGCCGCGAGTATGTCGCCCTTGTTAATCTTGTTGAGTTCCAGAGCGGAACGCAGAAATTTGACAGTGCCCTGCCCTGCCCCGCGTGATGCGCCGTTGCCTTCCAGCAACAGTTCTGACAATGCTGCGGCGTCAGGGTCAATTTCCTTGCGACGCATAAAAATGATATCCGGATGCACCGTAAATTCTTCATTCCAGCGCGTTTCCGGTCTGGCCTGCACAAACCAGAGCTTATCCCCGGAATCAATGCAGAATTCGGAATCCATTATGATTCCGCCATAGGCATTGCTGATGGAACGCACCCCCCTGGCCACGCTTTCCGCATGGGCAATGGACAGAGCCCAGCGCCCGGCTTCAAAATCCGGCACAGGAACCTTTCTGGTCCCGCCCCCGTCGTCATAGACAATCTTGATATTTTTGCAGCCCATCTGGCGAATGACGACCTCATGTCCGTCATCGCGCGTGAACACATAGTATTTATCCGGGGTAACCATGCCGCCGACTACGGCCTCACCCAGACCGTAGCTCGCGTCTATAGACACAAGATCATTGCGTTTTGTCCCCCTGCATCCGGTAGCCGTGTCGGCGGAAAAGGCCGTGCCGGAAATGAGCGGGTTAATCATACGCATTATGCATACCGACAAGGAGGTGTTTTCTATGGCCCATTCCTTTTTGGCCTGAACGGCGATGCTGTCGTCGCCGCCTTCCTCAGCTTGGGCGATGGCGTCGAGAATGGCTTCACGCCTGTAAGTCATGGAGCGCAGATTATAGGCGGAGGCGCAATCCCAGTGGTAGGCCGCAACCACTTTTTCCGGTCCGCGGATGTTCAGATAGGTATCCTGAAGACCGGCAAAGGCCTTCTGGCGGGAATCCTCGCCGGCGGCCGACGAACGCACGGCCACGGGCTCGTCGTCTTCTTCTCCGGCTTCAGCGCATATTGCGCCGTAAGCTTCGCGGACAGATTGATCGACAACGCGCGGCAGGGGCACGGAGAGAATCGCCGCCTGGACAAGCACGGACCGCCGACGCAACTGGTCAATGCCTTCAGGAGAAGTGGCAAAGCCTTCCACTACATTGTTTATGAAAGTTCTGAGCTTGACCTGTCCGGAGCTTGCATCTTTGTTCTCGCTTTCGGCGCGCACGACCTTGCCTAAATTGCGAACAAATTTCTGCAAAAAGTCAGGGTCGCCGCTGATTTCCGGGTCGGCCCAGTCAATGCGTTTATACTCTCGATCCACAACGGCCCGCGTCAGGGGGGCGTTGACCTTGGTTTCGTCAAGAAGGATGTGGAAAGCATGGGAGGATATGGCCCTGAACTGCGGCGCCTGTATGCCGGGGACCTGGCTTATGAGCGCCGTATTGTAATTCTTGCCCCCCACCAGAACTTCAGCTTCTTCGCCTATGGCGACGATATCGGCCCCGTTGAGGACAATCTTTTTCAGAAGCTCACCCCTGTCCGGCGACGAATTCGCGGAAGCGTCCGGGCTTTTTTCCCCGGTCTTGTCCGACGCAAGAACGACTGTGGCGTTTGCTGTTTTATCCGACAAAGGCTTGGCCATGATGTTCTCCTTGACTTGGCTCACTGGGAGCGCTTATGTCTGCCATATACTACTCAGCTTAAAACTGATCGCCCGCCGCGTCAATGTGACGCAGCTATTGTTTTGCCCCGCAATGCGGGCAAAAGAGCGCGCCCTCGGCTTCAATGATTTTTCCGCAATCCTGATTGCTGCAGCACAAAGGAACCGGGCCGAGTTCAACAATCAGTTCACCCTCGCGCACCGGCACCATTTTTTTACTTTCCCGATAGTCGGCCGTTTTCAGCACCCTTTGCACAACTCCATCCAGAGGGGCCAGCACCGCCTTTTCCTGTTTCATGATGGAAACATTGAACAGTTCTTCGCCCTTTTTGACCAAATCCCCCGGATGCACGTACAGCACCCAGAGATCTCCGTTGCTCGGCGCGCCTACATGAAAGATGTTATCAGCATCCGCCATGGGTACGGAACTTACGGCCGTTCCCAAAGGCTTGGCTACCTGGACCACGCAATTCAGGATCTCAGAATCCAGCACATAACGGACGACAGACACACCGTTGGCGTCCGCTTCCTGGATAAGAACTATGTGCAGATGGTGTGGCTTCCCCTTGGAATCATTAAAATTCAGTTCTTCACCCGCCTTGATTCCCTCAAACCAGACCCGGAGGGGGACATTGTTCGGATCACCATACTTCTGTTTGAATTCTATGCACTTTACGGCATCTCCCGGATGATTCAAAAACATAAGCAGTTCATTTTCCGTCGGTTCCCTGTGCAGTATGGCGTGCAAGGCAGCACGTTCCGCCTCAATATCCGCATCCGGCAGGGCAAGCAATGGGGACAGCTCCGTGCGTTTGGCCAGGGACTCTTTCCAGTCCGCGCCAAAGGCGCTTTTATAAACCCAGTCCGGCGGAAAACCGAAAGGCAGTTTTCCATACTTGCCGAGGAGGAGGTCCCTGAAGGCGTCATTGCAGTCCCGGTACAGGGAAAGACGAGCCTCTTTCATCTCCGGGCTGATTTCCTCTTCAGTATGCATGGTCACCTCATCCAGCACTTGCAGCAGATACTCGACCTCCTGCTCGCCGCCGCGCCGAAATGCCGCTGTAACAGCCAGAAAAGCCGTGTTCCAGGTGATCTGGGAGCCCGGGGTCACGTCATGGTACAAAACCACCTTGCGCGTTCCGGCAAGAAAACGCAGCATCTGCGGCAAGAGCCGGATATAGCCCTGTTTCATGGCTCCTTCCTGGGAAGAGGAAGTCGCGCCTCCGGGCATGCCGTGACTGGTTACATCATAGTCGATGCCCTGAAAATACGGGGCTGTATAGCGGTCATAATAGGGCATGATTTGCTTGAGTACAAAATTGCCGTGGCGGATCATGCCCTTATTCAAGATGTTTTTAAGACCCAGTTCATCCTCCAGATAAGCGGCCGTCGAGAGAACTTCACCCTGTCCGTACCAGCGCATGCCCGCCCCAAGAGAAACATCAAGGATCTGCGCGCCCGCTGCAGCCGCCGCCCCTACAGCCGGCACAAAAAGTCCGTCCGTATAATGACGGTGATACTGCAAAACCAGATCCGGCCATTTTTTACGCAGGGCAAGGATTAAATCGCGCATCATGCGCGGCGGGCAGCTTCCGGCCATATCTTTAAGGCAGAGAATGATTATGCGGGAGGCCGCCTTTTGATCCAGACCGGTGATCTGGGCCGCCTGTTTGATTATTTCCTTAGCCACTCCCAGGTAGTGTTCAACATCAAAACCCCGGCCATAAGTCAAGGCAAGGGCCGGCTCAAAAATGCTCCCCCCGGTATGCAGCGCCACTTCGGCAAAAGGACGCATGTTCTCGATATGGTTCAGAAAGTCAAAACAGCGTATGACATGGTAGTCCTCACAAATTTTTTCCGCCATAAGACGCATGAGATTTTTTGGCTGGGGCTTGTAGCCAAGCACGTTGGTAGAGCGGACCAAAATCTGCTTCATGGTTTTTGGGGCCAGTCTGTTCAACTCTTTCGCCTCATAAAAGGGAGAGGTCATGTTGGCCATCATATTGACGTGAAAATGAGCGCCGCCGCCGGTTTCCAGGGCGAAAAAGGCGCAGTTGTCCAGATAGGGGGCGACAACTCTGTCTTCAGCCAGACGAAAACGGTTGCCGCTGTTTGATTGTGTATTATCCCGACAAGTGGTCTCGCAAAAATGCGCGACATGCGAATCCCGAATATAGTCGAGCAGGGCCTTACGGTCTCCCCTGGGGTAAGGGGAAGGCGCACGCAGTACGGCGGACGGGATGTCCGGCAAAACGATGTCATAACTCGGCAGACGCGGGGTGTCGCTGGTACGGTATTCGCCGATCTGGATGAAAGGATTAAAGCCGCGCGCGGAAATTTCGGCGATAAGCCTGGCATTGCGTTCGGACTCCGGCTCCAGGTCCGTATAATCCATGAGATCCGGATTGGCAGCAATGAAACGGGTATCACACCCGCCCTGTCTGAATACCGGGTGAGCAACCACCTGACGGAAAAAGGGGATTGTGGTCTTGAGACCGCCTACTGTGTATTCTCCAAGTGCCCGCTCAATGATCCCCAGCACCTTCTGCCAATCCTGCCCATAACCTATAAGCAGGGCGCCGGCGGAATCATAATTGGGGGGGAATTCATAACCGGCGCTCAGATTGGAATCCAAGCGCACACCGGGTCCGCCCGTAGAAACATATCGGGTAATAAGGCCGGAATTGGGGGCAAAATCCTTTTGTGGGTCTTCACAGTTAATGCGCACCTGCATGGATGTGTGCATAGGCCGCATTTCGGACTCCCGGAAACGCAGTCGGCTGCCAAAGGCCACGGCAATCTGCTCCTCTACCAGATCAATGCCATAGCGGCATTCGGTTATGCCGTGTTCAACCTGCAGGCGGGTATTGACTTCTATAAGATAGGGCGTTCCGTCTCTGGTGATGAGAAATTCCACAGTACACAGAGAATAATAACCAACCGCCCGAACCAGGGCACAGGCGTAGTCCTTTAACTGCTCACGCAGTTTTACGGTAAAGGTCGGCCAGGGCGACGGCGTAATTTCAATCAGTTTTTGATTGTTGCGCTGCAGACTGCAATCGCGCTCGTCAAAAGCAAAGATATTGCCGTAAGTGTCGGCAATAACTTGAATTTCTATATGGCGCACCCCGGTAAGAAATTTTTCAACATAAACATGGGGATTGCCGAAAGACGCCTGGGCCATGGTTGAAGCCTTAAAAAAGGCGTCTTCCAGTTCCCCGGCGCTGTGTACCTCAAAAATGCCCCGGCCGCCGCCGCCGCCTTCAGCCTTGAGCATAATGGGAAAACCCAGTTCCGCCGCGATGGCGCGCGCCTTGGGCACATCCACAGCCCCGTCCGACCCCGGCACTACAGGGATGCCGAGCTTGCGCGCCAAAGCGCGCACTTGCACCTTGTTGCCGAGCAAGCGCATGGACTCCGCCGTAGAGCCTATAAAGACCATGCCCGCTTCCGTGCAAACGCGGGGAAAATGATCGTCTTCCGAGGCGAAACCCCAGCCGGGGTGAATGGCGACAATACCTCTTTGTTTGGCCAAAGCCACAATATTGGCGATATCAAGATAGGCGCGGGGGTCCTGGCCAAGCAAAAGCAGCTCCTGGGCCGCGGAGGCGGCGGGAGCGGTTTTGTCTATATCCGTGGCTGTCATAACGGCAACGGCGTCGAAACGCTCCCGTATCGAACGGCAGATACGCCGGGCGGAAATTCCCCGGTTGGCAACCAGAATAGCCTTGCCCTTAAGTTCCTGCACTACAGAATCAAAAGTCTTGATGCCCATCGCTGCCTTTCTCCATCTTGCTGCCGGGCAGCAAAGAAATGCTGCCGTTAAATATTTCGCGCCTGCCACCCTTGTTCATATCCATAACCAGTCCGCCTGCGGGACCAAATCCCACAATCCGCCCGTAATTTTCCGGCAAACCGTCGTCATCAATGCGGGCCATGCGCCCTACCCAGGCCGCAAGCCCCGCCCGCCCGGCGATAAAGACAGGCAGGGAGGCGCCTTTCATTGACCCAGCGTATTCGGATATAATAGCTTTGAGCAAAAGATGCCACAAAGGGAAGGGCGTTCTGGGCAAATCCTGCCGCAAATACGCGCCTTCGTATTTATCCGCCCGCTTTATTTGCTGCATGGCAAAAAGCGCCGCCGCCGGAAGCGCCGCCTCTTCACGTAACAGCCCGGAGTCCGGGGCCGCAAGCAAATTCAAACCAAGCCCGGCCAGCAATACCCCATCCCTTTCCTCAAGAAGAATGCCGCCCGCCTTGCCCTCTTCCCCAAGCAGCAAATCATTAGGCCATTTGAGGAGTATGGGGAAGCCGAACTCGCGCAAAACTTTGCAGACGACTAACCCAAGCACGGGAGCAGCCGCGTTGCCGGCGAACAGGGGATTTGGCGGCAGCCGGAATGTGACATGGAGATTGCCGCGCGGGGAATGCCAGTGTCGCCTCAGCTGGCCGTAACCGGCGCTCTGGCATAGCGCTGTGACGCTCGCCCAGTCCGGGAAAAAACCGTCTCCCAGAAGTTCCCAGGCCAGGGCAAATGTGGATTCGCATTCTTCGACAAGAAAACAGGGTGCTGGCAGGTCTTGTTTTAAGTGGACAAACATATTTTCATAACCGGCATTCAGATTCCGAATCACGTGGAGATGCTGTCTGAAATTGAAATTATCAATAATCGGCGGACGACAAAGATAGTTTCATAAAGAATTATACGTAATCTCGCAAGAACAAAGCACAGATCAAAACCGCCGGATCAAGAACACGCAATCCATTGCCGGTCAAAGATCGCCTTGACCCTGCGCCGCGCTCCGGCTATACTAAAATTATTGTAAAATCCGGATATTCACGACGGACGCTGGAGAGACGTAAAGCTGTGGGACTGGCAAAATTTTTCAATATCAACGACAGGAACTACATCGACAATCTGTCTTTGGCCGGATCTATCGGCCTGCATATGGTCAGTTCCATATTCGTAGGCGTTGCCATCGGCTACGGTCTTGATTACTGGTTGGATATCTACCCTTGGTGTTCCGGGATTTTTATGTTGCTGGGCATTGTAGCCGGTTTCAAAAATGTATATGATGATACGCGAAAATTGGTTGCGCGCTGGCGCAGTGAAACAGAGGAAAAAATCGGCAAAAAAAAATGAAACCCATATCGCCAGTCACCCTATATAAATCATTGGACAAACGCTTGGAATCCTTAGGTTTTGTTGCGCAAATCACACGCAGCATATTATGCGCCCAGATTATTTTTTCCAGCGCCGCATTGCTCATCGGAGCTACGTTAACCACCTTTACCCTTATTCCCATAGCCTTCGCGGCAGGCGCCGCGCTTTCCACTTTCAGCCTCTGGCATATCGCCAGGTTTGCAGAAAAATTCACAAATACGCGATTTTCCGTAATTATGGGACTCAAACTATTTTTCGGATTCACCCTGCGCCTTATATTCATAGGGGCCGTTCTCTTTTTGCTCATGGCCCCGCTCAAATTCCCGCCTGTGCCCATTCTGATCGGCTTGGGAACAACTATCATCGCCATCACGTTTAAGGGGGCGGCAATAATTTTAGGGAAAACAATCAAAGAGGACTAAGAGCAATGGAACATCCGGTAATACTATCCACTTTGTTCGGCATTCCCGAAGAATACAAACACGTCTTCTATACCTGGATTGCCATGGTCATCCTGTTCATTGTCGCCCTCATGGCCAGACGCAGGTTGGAACTGGTTCCCGGCGGACTGCAAAACTTTCTGGAAGTAATTATCGGCGGTCTTGAAGATTTTACCGTCGCCACCATCGGGGAGAAAGGCCGGAAGATATTCCCACTGCTTTGCGGCATCTTTCTTTTTATTCTTGTCCAGAATCTGCTCGGCCTCATGCCATTCTGCGATGCCCCCACAGCCAACGTCAACACCAACGCGGCCATGGCGCTCTTTGTATTCATCTACTACAACTATGTGGGCCTGCGTTCGTGGGGACCGCGATACATCAAACACTTTATGGGACCCATGCCTGCCCTGGTCCCGCTTATGTTGCCGATTGAACTGGTAAGCCACTGCGCGCGGCCTCTCTCCCTTACTTTGCGTCTTTTCGGCAATATCAGGGGAGAAGAAATTGTGCTTCTGCTCTTTTTTTCCATGGCCCCGCTGGTTTCCACCCTGCCCTCCTATTTTCTTTTCCTGCTCGCAAAGTGCCTGCAAGCCTTCATTTTTTACATGCTGACAATGATCTATCTGCAGGGCGCCATGGAACATGCTCATTAAAATTGCCGCGCCCGGAGCGGTCTTTATCATCGTTGGGAACGGCCGAGAGGTCACAACATATAATTGAAGGAGTTATCATGCGAAAATCACTGAGTATTGTTCTGGGTCTTGTAGCCCTGCTGGCCATGGCAGGATTCGCCATGGCGGCGGAAGGAGAGGGTGCAGCCCGCTATATGTCCGGCGAAACCATCGGTCTCAGCTATCTGGCCGCAGCAATAAGCATGGCCATAGCCGCCGCCGGTTGCGGCATCGGCCAGGGTCTCGGCCTGCAGGCCGCCTGCGAAGGCACAGCCCGCAATCCGGAAGCCGGCGGCAAACTGATGGTCACTTTGATCCTGGGTCTGGCCTTTATAGAATCCTTGGCCATCTACGCCTTGGTCGTCAACATGATCGTGCTTTTCATCAACCCCCTGTCCAAGGCACTGTAAAGACCAGAGAACGCAACAAAGCGGCAACTCCTTATCTTGTGTTGAGGATTTGCCGCTTTGTGCGCGGCGGCAAAACAAAATATTCCCGGCAGCATTAACAATCCAAAAACTCATCCTCTGACAGCATACGTTCCCAGATTATCCTGCCGCGACTTTTTTTATATTTACGCAACAGGACATAGAACGCTCCCGCGCCTCCGTCTTTGGCCTGGGCGCTGCAAAAAGCCAGCACCACCCGTTTAAAAGGGTCCCGGCACAGCCATTGCTGCACCATGGGACGCAGGATACCTACCCCATCGGGGGAATTTTTCCCCCGTCCGGTGATCACCGTCAGACAGCGCATATTTTTTCCATACGCGTCTCGAATAAAAGCGAGTAAAGCGCCATAGGCCTGTCTGGAGTTCAAACCATGCAAATCCAGATGTTTTTCCGGGCTTAAAACTCCAGCGCGCAGGCGGCCAAGCACTTCGGGGTCAAGCCCGATGACGAGACCCTCACTGTATTCATCCGTGTACTGCAAAGAGAATTGCGCGCCCTCCTCCAGCATTTCCCCCAGGCTTTTTTCCGGAACGGGCCTGCGCACATAGGGCAGGGCAACAGCCGGCGCGGCCACTTTCCTGCCCTTGCCGCCCACAGGCCTGACGTCGCGCGTCGCGGCGGCGAAAAGCTCCTTGTCTTCGGCGCTTGGCATAGGTCAGGACTGAGTTAATTTTACCCGTCTCGCCTCACGCAGATAGTCATACCAAGCCTCAAGACCTTCGCCGCTGCGACAGGATACAGGCAAAACGCGCAACCCGGCATTCAGGAGTCTGGCAAAGCGCTCCGCCCGCTCCAGGCTGAAATCCACATGGGGAAGCAGATCAATCTTATTTAAAAGCATGACGCGGGCAAGATGAAAAAGCAGGGGGTATTTTTCCGGTTTGTCGTCGCCTTCGGTTACACTCAGGAGGGCAATCTTGCCGTCTTCGCCGCAGTCGAATTCCACCGGACAGACCAGATTGCCCACATTTTCGATAAAGAGAATGTCCAGACCATCCAGGGGCAATTCCTCAAGAGCAGTGCGCACCAAAGCGGCATCAAGGTGACAGCCGCCGCCCGTATTGATTTGCACAACCTTAGCGCCGGTCGCGGCAATGCGCCGGGCATCGTTGTCAGTCTGCAAATCCCCCTCAATCACGGCCATGGCGAATTCTTTTTTCAGATCCGCAAGTGTGCGTTCCAAAAGTGCCGTCTTGCCCGCTCCCGGCGAACTGATCAGATTAAAAACCAGCAGACCGCGTGCGGCAAAATCGGCTCGCAAATCCGCCGCGATTTTGTCATTCGCATCCAATATATTGTACGCAAGTGGAGTTTCCATCACCGCTCCGTTACGGACAGACTCAATCCGCTGTTTCTATATGCTCAATATACAATTCCCGACCCGCCAGCACCTTATGCCCTATTTCCTCTCCGCACTCCGGGCAGGGCGAAAGCAGCGCCGCCGGGAAATCCTCCGCTGTAAACTCGGCGGAGCAGCCGCCACAAGCCAGACGCAAGGGTTCCGTAATCAATTGCAAACGCGTGGCAGCAAATTCCGTATCCCGGCTCATGGCAGTAAAAGCCATATCCAGGGCCTGCGGCGAGACATTGACCAGAACCCCGCAACGTAACCTGACCAGAGACAGGCTGCGTACGCCGCGCCTGGCAATTTCCGCGCGCAAAATATCAAGAAGAGATGCGACCAGAGAAGCTTCGTGCATGACCGGAAGATATGCCAAAACAACCTGGATGCCAATAATGCCCGCTTCGCTCAATTTAAAAATGCCGAAGTTTACGTAAAGGCTATGTCAGACCCGGAATAAAGCCCAACCATGCATCGAGGTCAAAAAAATCGGACGAATCATATAGCGTAACCGGGAACATACGATGCGGGTTCTCTGCTCTGCGCAACCTCCCTGACTACTTCCGGGTCCAGATCCGGCAACAGCAGTTTTATGAACTTGAGCTCAAAATCCCTGAAAAGTTTTCCCCGGCGTACCCCCAAAAAAAGAGAAGCCGTGCCGAAAAGCCTGGAAACATCGCGCACGAAAATCCTCTTCTCTGCGCTCACTCCCACGGCCGGGTCACAGACCAGAGCCACACCCAGACCCAGGGCGGCGCAATCGGCAAGACAGGGAGAATCGGCGCAAAGCGCAATATCCGGCTTAATCCCGGCCACCGCAAAGGCGTTATCCAGAAGCAGCCTCTCTTCCGTACCTGTTTCATAAGTCAGGAGTGGATACTCCGCCAGAGCTTCCAGACTGAGACGGGCAGTTTTGGCCAAAGGATGGGCGGTCGGAATAAGGGCCTTGTATTGCAACCGCGCACAGGGAAAAACAACAATATCTCTGAAATTGCGCAAATGTTCCCCCGCTATGCCCATATCCGCCTCGTCATGAAGAAGCGCGGCAGCGACAGCTGCGCTTTCCTGTCTGCGCACGAACATGCGCACCTTCGGATAACTTTTGGAAAAACGTTGCAGAGCTTTGGCCAAAGGCGCGAAGGCGGAAAAATCCGCCGCAAGACGCAATGCGCCTGTGCCGCTTTTTCCGAAACGATCCGGAATACTCTGGATATTGCCGACTTCTGCGAGTATCCGGCAAGCTATCTCCAGAAGTTCCTTTCCCGGCGCAGTCATACCGACCAAGCGCTTGCCGATCCTGATGAACAGCTCAACGCCAAGTTCTTCCTCCAGTTCGCGGATCTGCCTGCTGAGACCCGGCTGGGAAGTGTGCATTTCCTGAGCCGCCCTGGTCAGGTTGAACTCACAGGATGCGGCATGGCGTATAATTCTGAGTTTTTGCAAATCCATACACAGCCCCTGTGATAAAAAATCCCTGAAAGTGACTGAATATATGCGTTACTTAGCATAATTAATCAAATAATTCGGCACAGTTGGCTAATCACAAATTTCTTGAATAATCGTCAATACTCGCATTGAGTGTGCCAAAGTTGTGCCAAAAAATCCCGGCTGTGGTTGGAAAATTTTCCCGATGTATCCAGCCTCATTCTTGTAAGATATGCCTCACTTCCTGTCAATTCTGGTCAATTCTGCCCCCGCGCCTGCTATTTCTTGACTTTAAAAAGCCGCATCTTTAAATATATGGCAAAATTACCGCCTTGGCGCAAAGGATTAAAATGGCCGTCACCCGCAATACAAAAAATGTCCCCTACTATCTGCTCGGATTCAACGCTTTTGAACAGCTTGGCGCATTAGTTGATGCAAAACGCGCATCCGGAGCGCCGGCGCTTTTTTATCTGGACCACTTTTTTAAAGACTCCTTGCCTCTTCCTCTTAAAAAAGGCGACAGCCTGATCCATGTGGACACTTCCAGTGAGCCAAGTGTGGAATACATTGATATCCTGACTGATGCCGCCAAAGAGGAACTGAAAGGACGGTTGCCCAGCTGCATAATCGGCATAGGCGGAGGCGCGGTTCTGGACAGCGCCAAGGCTGTGGCCAATCTGCTGACCAATCCGGGTAAGGCCGAAGACTACCAGGGATGGGAATTGGTCAAAAACCCGGCTATCTACAAAATAGGCGTTCCCACCCTCTCCGGAACAGGCGCGGAATGTTCGCGCACCTGTGTGCTCACCAATATGCGGCGCAGGCTCAAACTGGGTATGAACAGCGACTTTACCGTCTATGACCAGTTAATTCTGGACCCGGCTCTGACCCGCACCGTGCCCAGAGAGCAGTTTTTTTTCACAGGCGTTGACACCTTCATGCATTGTTTTGAATCCCTGCGCGGACAGTATCGCAACGTCATAGTGGATCGTCTCTCCGCCACAGCCATAGGCATCTGCAAGGACATTTTTCTCGGCACCGGGGACATGATGAATGACCAGAATCTGGAAAACATGATGGTGGCATCCTATATCGGCGGCATGGCCGCAGGCAACACCGGCGCGGTTCATCCAATTTCCGCCGGTCTTTCCATAGTCCTGCACCTGCCGCACGGCAAAGCCAACTGTTATGCCCTGTCCGTCCTTGCTGACGTTTATCCGGAAGAACACGCCCTTTTCCTGGAAATGCTGGACAAAAACAAGGTGCCCCTGCCTGCCGGCATCTGCCGTGACCTCACGAATGAACAGTACGAATCCCTTTACCAGGGTTCGATAATCCATGAAAAACCCCTGACCAACGCTCTGGGGCCGGACTATAAAAGCATTTTGAACAAAGACCGGTTAATGGACATGTTCAAAGCCATGTAAAACCGGACTCCGTCCTGTCCGCGCTCGATAAACTCGCAATTCCGGCCAACTCTGCAACAACGGGAAAAAAACATAATGGACATAAAAGTCAATTTCAGCGGTCGCTCGCTTAATTATACGGAAGAAGAAATAGCGGCCGTTGTCGAAGTAATGCGCAACGCTGACCCTCTGACCCAGGGTCGCTATCAGGACGCTTGTCAGGAAAAATTCCGCACCTTCAACGGGGCGCAACACGCATTTGCCTGCATGAACGGCACGGCTGCCCTGCAAATGGCAGCCGATCTCTGTCTTTTAAACGCCGGGGACGAGGTGGTGATCCCCTCGCACACCTTTACCTCTTCAGCCTATCCCTTTGCCGCGCGCGGCGCAAAACTCGTCTTTGCGGACATTGACCCCAAAACCAGGGTTACTGCGGCTGAATATATTGAACCGCTGCTCACTCCCCGGAGCAAAGTAATTATAGTGCCGCATCTTTACGGTTTTGTGGCGGATATGCAGCCGATCCTGGCTCTGGCCAGAAAACGCGGCCTGCTGGTGGTGGAAGATGCCTGCCAGGCCATCGGCGCGGAGATTGACGGAAAAAAGGCCGGAAACTTTGCCGACATCGGGATTTTCTCATTCCATTCGCATAAGAACCTCACCACCTTGGGCGAAGGCGGCATGATTACGGTCAAGGACGAAAGCCGCGCGAAAATCATTCCTATGTTGCGCCACAACGGCCACTGCGCTTATGAAGAAAAAAGAGAAGATTACTGGCGTCCAGCCATGGGAGATCTGGACTTTCCGGAGCTTGAAGGCCGACGCATCTGGCCCGCCAATTACTGCCTGGGGGAAGCGGAATGCGCCCTGGGAATCAAAATGCTGGATCGCGTTCTGGAGATTAACGCTCAAAAACGCGCCCGTGCCATGCAGTTTATAGACGCCCTCTCCGCTTATCCGGAACTGGAATTTCACCGTGAAAACAGTTTGCGCCATAATTATCATCTGCTTGCGGCGCGCCTGGATGGTCCGGCCAGTCTGCGCGATGCTTTCATACGCCGCATGTTCAACGAATTCGCCATAAAATGTGTTGTGCAGTATTATCCGCTCAACCGCTACCCCTTCTACCAAAAGCTCGGTTTCGGGCAGGCGGACTGTCCCAATGCCGATAATTTCTTTGATCACATGGTTTCTTTCCCCTTCCAACATAGTCTGACAGACAGCGAGTGCGCCTATATGCTTGACTGCTGCAAAAAAACCCTGGACGGTCTGCGCGCGGACGGCAAAAGATGATGCGCGAAGGCGGACGCATACTTTTCGTTGTCGCCGGATACCCGGAGATCGGTCTCGGCCATATCTACCGCAGCCTCATGCTGGCCGGAGAAATGGCGGATTACGCAGTAAGCTTTCTCTGTACGCGCGAGAGCCAGTCTTTTGCCGCCGCTTTGCCGGCCAAACGCTTTCCGACATCCATGCAGCGCTCGGAACTGCTCTGGCGGGATGTGCTGGATCTGGCGCCGGATCTGGTCATTAACGATATGCTGAACACCAGCCTGGATTATATGCGGCCCTTAAAAGTAAAAGGACTGCGTCTGGTAAATTTTGAAGACGAGGGAGCAGGCTCAAACTTGGCGGACCTTGTCGTAAACGCCCTGTATGAGCACGGAGACCCCAATGATCCACGCCTCCTCTGCGGACATGAAAATTTCTGCCTGCGCGATGAATTTCTACAGGCCAGGCCCAACCACCTCCGCATCCCTGCGGAAAAGATACTAATCACTTTTGGGGGCACGGATTTTTCAAATTTCTCCGGGCAAAGCCTGGACGCGCTTTTTGCGGATTGCCGAAAAAACAACCTGCACATAACCATGGTGGCCGGTCCGGGATACGCCCATAAAGACGCCCTGTGCAAACGCATTGCCCAACTTGATCCGTCCGGGGTCCACATTTCCTTCACCCATGCGACCAACGTCATGTCAAAAGAGATGGAAAACACAGATTTCGCAGTATCTTCGGCCGGTCGCACGGTTTATGAGCTTGCCCACATGCGCATTCCGGGCATTGTCCTGGCCCATCATGAACGCGAGGATATGCACAGTTTTGCGCGGCCGGAAAATGGCTTCATATATCTTGGAGTTATGAATCCGTTCCGGTCCGATGAACTGCTTGAGGCATTCAGGCTGATGCTTGATCCGAATGAGCGGAGCATTTTCCAGGAGCGCATGCAACACTTTGACTTTACAGGCAACAAGGCTCGCGTTGTACAAAAAATTCTGAACCTGTTGCCGGAAGCTTAAGGTAAGACGCCGTGTATGTCATAGCCCTGATCCAGGCCCGGCTGGGTTCAAACCGACTACCCTGCAAAATGATGTTGGACCTGCACGGTCTTCCGATCATCGACTGGGTCGTGCGCCGCGTGTCCAAAGCGCATCTGCTGGACCGCGTCATCGTTGCCATCCCGGACGGGGAACTTGATGACGTGCTGAATCTGCATCTGCAAAAACAGGGCATTGCCGTTTTCCGGGGTCCGGAAAACGATGTGCTGAAACGCTTTGTCCTGGCGGCGGAAGAAGCGGCTGACAAACGCCTGGACGCCCATGTGGTGCGCGTCTGCGCCGACAACCCGCTAATCTGGGGCGCAGAGATAGACAACCTGATCCGCCGCTACATGCAGCTTACCGACAAAAAAAATGCCTATGTCTACAATCACATACCAAGGAACAACCTCTACCCGGACGGTCTGGGCGCGGAAATCGTCTCTCTGGACACCCTGCGTCTGCTGGATGAAAAAACGACGCGCCCGGAACAGCGTGAGCATTGCCTTTCTTATATCTGGGACAACCCCGGCGACTTTCTTATAAGCACCTTTGACCCGGAGGACGTCCGCCTGCGCCGACCGGACATCAAACTGGACCTGGACAAGCCGGAGGATTACCGCAGACTGGCCCTGCTGCCCATAAAGCCGGAAACAGCCCCCCTGGACATTGTACCCCTTTTCCCGCCCGCGCCCTGAACGGGCTTTCCCGGGGAAGTCCAGAACAATTACCTTCTATCCAAATCCAGATATGTCTTCCGCTAAAATCATTACCCCGGAGCGCGAGGCCAGGATACGCCTGGTCCTTGAGTACAGACAAAAAGACCTGACCCTTGTGCTCGGGAACATCCATGACCCGCACAATGTCTCAGCCATATTCCGCAGTTGTGACGCCTTCGGGGTTCCGGAGGTGCATCTTTACTACACGGACACGGCCTTTCCCGCCCTTGGCGCCAAGAGTTCGGCCTCGGCGCGCAAATGGGTAAAAACAATCCGCCACAGGGAGAAACAAAACCTCCGGGACGCCCTGCGAGCCAAGAACATGCGCGTGCTCGCGGCAAGCTGCAACAGTGCCGCGCGTCCGGTGCACGAGCTTGACCTGACCGGACCGACCGCTTTTATAATGGGGAACGAACACCGGGGCGTAGACGCGGAGCTGTTGGACATCTCCGACTCCGAGGTGTACATACCCATGTACGGCATGATTCAGAGCTTCAACGTCTCTGTGGCGGCCGCCCTGCTTCTGGCCGAAGCTTCAAGGCAAAGAAAGGCGGCCGGCGCTTATGACAGGCGATCCTATAATGGGGAAGAATTTGCCGCCCTTTACTTGGAGTGGACCAGCAAATAGAACATGTCCGCTAGAGCGGTTATCGCTTGAGAAGACGCATATGGCTCAATGCGCAGGTAGTGGTTCATCTGGCCGTGATCCTGCGTCAGGCCGCCTTTTTCTTGCCTGACGACACACTGCGCCACTACCAGTGCAGGGGTCTATTGCGGGATCCTGAACAATTATGCTATAAAGAAACATACGTATACAAGGAGACGTTTATGACAAAAATAATCACCGAAAGCCTGCAAGGCAACATACAGCATGCATTCCAACTGATGGACGCATATATTGAAACCTGCCCCGACAAGGTCTGGGCAAAAAAATTCGGGACCTGGCCGGTGTGGCAGCAATATTACCACGCTTTCACGGCCATTGCCTTTTTTCTGCAACAGCCGGGAGATCCGGAAGAAACTCCCCCAATCGCGCCGCTTGTCGGCGGCCTGAAAGAAATAGCAACGGAGACTCCAGATAAGAAGGTCATTAAAAGCTATGCGCAAAATATGCAGGCGAAAGCGCTGAAATACGCGTCTGAACTGGACGATGCGGCACTGTGCCTGAAAAATGAAGGGCTTTCCGCGCGTTTTGGCCGGGATATAAGCCATGCCGGAACACTTGCCCTCATTGCCTCACATACACTATACCATCTCGGTAGCTGTGACGCGGCTTTAAGAGAGAATGGGATACCTGGAGTTTTTTAGGCCATAAAGGAAATCTGGTGGCTCAGTTTGCAGTGATCCTGCGTCAGGCTGCATTTTTTGCTCCGTCGAGTACAAAGTACCCATCTGTCGCAAAAAAACTTGCCTTCTTTGCCTGACGACAAACTGAGCCACCAGCAACGGGAATCTAAAATTATTGTGAGATCCTGGATTTTGTAATATTAAAGACAGATAATCAATACGGCGCAGCAAAAGGCTGAGCCTATTTCATCATTTTGGACCCGGCGCAATGGCAAACGAAAAGCCCAGCAACAAAACATCCGCCGCATCCTTACCCCTGGGGCTGCTTTTCGGGTTGCCGGCGCTACTCGGGGTGACGCTTACCATTGCAATGTACTGTATACTCTCCTGGTCCGCAAAAAATGAATTCCGCGATACCGCCCGTGCGGAAAGTTTGCGAAGTCTGGCTGCGGTCAAGGCCAATTTTGCGCATCTTTACAGCCGTCTCTCCCAGTATTCCAACCTTATCGCACAAAATTTGAACAATCGGGAAGACAGGCTCTATGCAATCTTGGAACAGAGCAAAACCCTGTGGCCGGAAATTAACTTCAGTTTTTATGACCGGAGCAGTGAACCCTATCCTATTGCGCTTCAGGCCCTGTCCGGGGATGCCCTGCCTCTTCCGCGCACCACCCGTTATATGTTGCACAATGCACTTTTGGGCAACACAGCCACCGACATCACGCTGACGCGCGGCTTTCTCAGTCTTTCCACTATTACTCCAGCCCCTCCCGGCAAAATCAGAGCGGCGATGGCCACCCTTCCTCTGGATCCCAACACGCTGGGCAACATTAAAAAAAACGCCCAAGCGGATCTGGCGATACTGCCCCTTGATGATAACGGAGAACGCCTCGTCACCGGAAACGCCAGCACCACATTCTTGAAATCATGGGATTCATCGCTGGATCGATGGGGAGAAATTCTCAAAATTCTGCCGGATATTAAAAATGAGATCCAGACCCGCAATATCGGTTCTCAAACTATCCAGGCCAGCTTTGAACCTCTCAAAGACAGTTTCGGGACTATAGTCGGGGTACTCGTGGTAGCCCCTTTAACTGCACCAGCAGTTTTTTCAGAATCCACACGCATGTTGTGCGCCTGCCTCACCGGTCTGGGCGTTGCCATCCTTGCCCTGCTGGCTCTATACCTGTATGGAGATCGCCTTATCTCCAGCATTGCCGCCGATATAAACTTTATCGCCTCCGAGAACGCTGTTGAGGCCAGACTCACTACTTACAAAGGCAGGTGGCCGGTAATTCTTGAAACCGCCCTGCGCAAAACGGCCCTGAC
>JAISKK010000077.1 GCA_031260965.1 Desulfovibrio sp.
CTGTGTCGCTCCGGACGCGGAGGACGCATCCCACCGGTATAATTCCGCAGACTGGCTTCTGGAAGGTTCCCCCGCCTCTTTCGCAAGGCAACTGTTCACTCAGGCCGTCCCTTACGCCCGGTTGTGCCGGGCGCGGCTCCTGCTGCTTGCCGGACAACCGGAAACCCTGCTCGGCGAAGCCGACGACACCCGCGCTTCAGCCGAAAAGCAGCGTTATCCTTTGGCCGTAATTTACAGCCATATCCACAGCGCCGCCGCCTGGAACATGCTCGGCCAACAGGACAAAGCCCGGGCCGAACTGCGCAAGGCTCTGGATAAAGCCCTGCCGGACGGCCTGCTCATGCCCTTTGTGGAGAACAGCCGCCATATTCTGCCGGTTTTGCGTTCCCTGAAACGTAGCCGCCACCACCAGGGGATACAGCGCATACTGGAACTGACCGAAATCTGGAACACGCATATTCAGGTGGCGCAAGGGATTCCCGCCGTTTCGGACGCTCGCCCCCCATTGACAGCAGCGGAACGAAAATTGCTTCGCCTTGCCGCCAACGGTGAATCCTTCAAGATGATAGCCGCCCGTCAGGGTATCACTTACGGACGGGTAAAAAACATATTTTCCGACCTGTATAAACGCTTCAGCGTTCACGGACGCGACGAACTGCTGAGGCGGCTGACGGAACAGGGCTTGACCCAAAGCCCCGGCAAGGTTAAGGCCGAATAAAAGATTTTCCGGCTACTTTGCAATTATTAATCAATAAATTTAATATATTAAATAGCAAAAACAAGAAAAACGTTACCAGATGGCGTGACCTTTTTCTTGTTTTCTTTTTTTCCCGGCATGGTACGCTTGTCCAGAGTACTTTTCGCTTGAGATTGTTGTCTGGCGGCGAAGTTAATCCGCCTTGCAACAATCCCGCGGCGAGGGTTTGCCCACAAACCCTCGCCGTCAAACCGGAGCAGGAGAGCTTTGCTCGCCAAAAGCGACTATGGGACAGCGTTAACTGCTCTAAAAGGATTAACTGCGATGAGGATATTTTATACACTTTTCGCGGCAGTTTTGCTGTACACAGCCGGGATCGCCTGCCCTCTGTCCGCCGAAACCCGGACATCCTGCACGAACGGTCGCTACAGTTACTCTGCGGAATATACCCAAAATGGAGAAACACTCTTCGCGGCAATCATTGCGCGTAAAGGGGGCGCCGCTTCCGGCGATCCGGCTGTAAACGCGGACGCCGTCAAAGCCTGCCTGGATGGGGACAGCGCTGCCCCTGCCGCGCCCGGCAAGGTATTCTGGCAAAGAACAGAGGATATCTGCCGGAATTTCACTGCCCCCTGGCGTTACCGGGCGAACACCTATGAAATGCACTACGGCGACTCCGGGGCTTTGGCGCGAGCTTCTTACGCTTTGGCCCTGCACGCCCGTGATATTGATCTCTCCCTGCCCAGGGAAAAATTTATCAAGGGCTTGCTGGGCTTTCATTATTCCGTGGAGCAGATATGCGCCTGGCTCAATGACCTGAGCGCCGGCAAAAGCCCGGACCCGGACCTGGACGAGGGCAGGCTGGCCGGGATCTTGTTGGCCGATGGCGTGATCGCCTTCAAAAAAGGTCATTTCGCCCCGGCCGGGAAAATACGGCATGTGCTGGCCGCCTCGACCGGGAAAAAGCGCTCCTTTGCCGCCACCCTGCGGCACGAGCGTCTGCACATATACTGGGACGAAGACAGGGACTTTCGGGCACGCCTGACAAAGAAATGGCAGGCCTTGCCGCCGGAAGACAGAAAGGCCGTGAAAAAGGCCCTCAGCCGTTACGCGGGGGACAATGAAGCCCAGTTGCTGGAGGAATGGGCGATCACCGGAACTGAACAGACGAACATGGACTTGCGCTGACCGCACGGCGATGGTCGGTATGCAATACAACCAACAACAGGAGGATTGAGATGAGAACATTGAAACTGTTGCTGCCGGCACTTCTGCTTTGCGCCGTCATGCTGTTGCAGGCTGAAGAAGCTTGGGCGAGCAGGCAGATCACACTGCAGAATTCTTCGTCCAGAAAAATTAACGTAGCCTTGGTGTTGCCGTCCAACAGGGGCTGGTGGGTGACAGCCTGGTATTCCATCGCGCCCTGGTCAACCAGAAGAGTAAACATTAACTGGGCCGGCGGCAACCAGTTCGGTTATTACGCCTATGTCCCCGGGCAGCAGATTTACTGGTCTGGAAAAGGCTATGCGCCCAACGTCTACCTCAGCACAGCCGCACAGAGCCATGCCGCCAACCAGCGGGTCGGGGGCAAGGCATACAAGGTAGTCATGAAAAATGGCAACGCCGTCAAATTCACTTGGGCCGGCGACAGGGCCGGCGGCGGGAACAAGCCCTCCAGCAGCGGCTGGTGGTAAGGAACCCTTAAATTCTCGCGGCATCAACAAAATGCCCAACAAAAGGATAACCAGATGAAAATCTTGCGTATGGCGGCCCTGCCGCTTATTGCCCTTGCCCTGATCCTGGCTGCGGGCGCGCCCGTCAGGGCAGCCGAAACCCAGAACAAACCCGGCACGCGCGACCTCGTCTTTGAAGACGAGGAAGCGCTGAAAACCGCCGAAGAGGAAGAAAAAGTTGAGGTCGACAAGGTGGCGGGCGGGGAGAAAATCTCCATCACCACTTCCCTGGAACTGACCAGGGACGGCAAAACCGAGATCGTGGCCCCCAACAGCACCTTCAAAAGCGGCGACCGCGTGAAGCTCGTCTACACGCCCGGCATGGACGGTCATATTTACTGGATGAGCCGCATGACCTCCGGCAAGTTCACCATGCTTTTCCCCACGGCCAGGACGGGTTTGGACAACGCCGTCAAAAAGGGCGAAAAATACACCATGCCGGTCAAGGGATCTTTCCGCTTTGACGAAAAGACCGGCACGGAAATCCTGATCTGCATGATCAGCCCGCAGAAGATAGCCGTCCTGGACGCCGCCATTGCCGAGGCCGACAAGGCCGGACAGCAGGTGGATTTGACCCAGCTTGACAAGGCCATCAACAATTTGGGCGAGCAGAATCTCAACAAGCGCCAGACCCGCGACCTGGTTTTTGAAGAAGACGAGGACGAAAAAAGCCTCACCAAAACCCAGACCGTCAAGCCCGGCGATACCTTTGTGGCGACCTACGAACTGATACATGAATAATTTGCGGGAACAGATCCAGGAGGAGGCAACGACCATGAGTAAACGCTATCATACGGGATTATATCCGCTCTTGGCGGCAGTCTTGCTTACAGTGCTGTTGTTGCCGCCTTCTCCTGTCCTGGCCGCCAACAAGCCGGGCACACGCGATCTGGTCTATGAAGAAGACGAACCGGCCAAAGCTCCGCAGAAAGCCGCAGACCGGGATTTGGGGCCGGGACCCTATCTTTCCCTGAACAAGCAGCAGAATAAAATCATCACGGATACCCTGGAAAAGGCCGAGGCTTTGCGCCAAAAGGGGCAAAAAACGCAGGCCCTGCAGCTTGTCTCGGAGCTTGTGGAAGCCTGCGCCGAACTGTCCCGGCCTCTTGAGCCGAAACTGAATTTTCTGATTTACGATACCTTGTATCACAGTCAATACTCTCTCGGACGCTTGCAGGAAGCCGAAAAAGCTGCCGAAAAAATGCTCGGGCTGGCGCAAATGGCCTATGCGCCGGATAGCTCCGAAGTGCTGGACTCCAAAGATACTCTGGCGCGTACCCTGCAGCAGCTCAACCGCAATCAGGAAGCCCTGGATCTGCAGGCAGCGGCATTCAATACCCGCTTGAAAAAATTCGGCCCCTTTGACGCCGGCACGCTTGTGGCAGGCGATTCTCTCGCCCAGATACTGGAGCAGTTCAACAGCTACGATGTCGCCATCGACCTGTGCAACGTCCTGTTGGAAGCGGCCCGCAAAAAGCCGCCCAAGGCGCTCAAGCGCGTCTTTCAGTTGCGTCTCACTCTGGCAGACCTCCTTCAGGATGTCGGCGATTATGAGGCGGCGGAAAAGGAAATTCGCAGCGGTCTGGCCGCCATGGACAAAACGGGGAAGAACGATCCGGTCCGGGGTTGGTACCGCTCATATCTTGAGCGTCTGGCCTTCGTCCTCACCAATGGCCCCAAAAAGGACTATGCCCAGGCGGCGAAGCTCCTGGGTCAGGTTCGGCAGATGATTCTGAAGGAACAAGGACCGGAACATCCCAACAACCTGGTGGGGGAATTGAACTATATCGCCGCCCTGACTGAAATGAAGGAAAATCTGGCCGAAAGCAGACGGAATATGGAAGCCCTGCTGCCCAAAATCGCCAGGGCCTTTGGGGAAGAGACCCCCGCCTATGCCACAGCGGCGCGCCTGCTGGCCCGGTTGCGCCGGGAAAGCGGCGACCCGGCCGGGGCCGTCGCCCTGCTGCAGGATGTTCTGTCCCTAACCCAGGACTTCAGTGATCAGCAGCAGCCCCTCTATACCGCCATAGAACTGAGCAAGGCCTTTCAGGCCAATGGCGACCTGGAAACGGCCGCTTTTTTCGGCCGGCAAGCCGTCAATACCGGACAGAGCATCCGGCGCGGACTCAAGGACGCCCTCCCGTCCATGCAGAAAAGTTTTGCCGCAAGGATGACCGAGTCCTACCAGACATTGGCCGATGTGCTCATGGCCCAGGGCAAGACGGCCGAAGCCCAGAAAGTTATGGCCATGCTCAAGGAAAGTGAACTGGCGGATATGGCTATCGGCGCGGAAGCGCCCAAAAGGTCCGCCCAGGCCGTTCCGGCGGGATCTTCCGCCGGGGCGGCTGCGCCGGCGGCGGCCGGCGGCCAGCAGACCGATCTCCTGGCGGGCATGGACCCCAAGGTCGCCGGCCGCTATCAGGAAATCAGCGACAAGATTGTGGCCCTGGGCAAGGAACAGCGCGCCCTGCTGGACAAACGCTCCCAGGGCGAGGAACTCAGCCCGCAGGAAGAGGAGCGCCTGAAAACCCTGCGTCAGGACATGACGGCAGCCCGCAAGGCCTTTACCGCTTTCATGAAAAATCTCTCCACAGAGTTGGGGCAGGGCGACAAACGCGCGGCGGATCTGGGCAACCTGGAAACCTACCAGCGCCTGCTCGCCTCTCTGGGCGATGGCGTTGTGCTGCTGCAAACCATCGTCACCGACAACCGGATATGGCTGATACTGACCACCCAGAACAGTCAGGTGGCCAAACAGAGCCCCTTTGACGTCAAAGGACTTCCGGAAAAAATAACGGCCTTCCGCGATGTGCTGCAAGACCCGGAAAAGGATTCCCGGCCCCTGGCCAAGGAACTTTATGACGCCGTGGTCGGCCCTTTGGCCCCGGCCCTGGAGCAGGCCGGCACGAAGATGATCATGTTTTCCCTGGACGGGCAGTTGCGCTACATTCCCATGTCCGCCCTGTACGACGGCAAACAGTGGCTGATCCAGAAGTACAACGTATCCCTCTTCAATGACGCCACCAAGGCCGGTCTGGCCGTGCCGGGCGTGGGCAACTGGAAGGTGGCCGGCCTCGGGGTGAGCAAGGAGCACAAATACGGGCGCGGCACCTTCACGGCCCTGCCCGCCGTGAAGGACGAACTGGCCTCCATTGTCCGCACCAGAGACAATGCGAGCGGCGCGCTGAACGGCACCATGACCCTGGACGAAGGCTTCACCGCAGACAAGCTGCAGGAAGTGCTGGAAACCGGTTATCCGGTCATCCATCTGGCCAGTCACTTCCACTTTGACAAGAAAAACCCGGAAAAATCCTTCCTGCTTCTGGGGGATGGCAACGGTCTGCCCCTGACCCAGATTGAATCCGAGGATTTCAAATTCAAGAACGTGGATCTGCTGGCCCTTTCCGCCTGCCAGACGGCGCGGGGCGGCGTGGACGCCGACGGCAAGGAAATCGAGGGTTTCGGCGCCCTGGCCCAGAAACGCGGGGCCAAGGCTGTGCTGGCCACCCTCTGGCCGGTGTTTGACGAATCCACCGGCCTGCTCATGTCCAATTTCTACCGTCTGCACGAGGGCAAGGACAAACCCGGCATAGCGGGGTCGCTGCGTGAGGCCCAGTTACAGATGATTGACAGGAAAATCCAGGGCAAAGACTTCAGTCAGCCCTTTTACTGGGCGCCCTTCGTGCTTATGGGCGACTGGCGCTGAGGATGGCGCACGTCCGGGCAGCCGATAAGTATCACGGAGGACACAAAAATCATGGCAGGATTTTACAAAACCCCGGCGGCAAAAGCGGTTCTGTTTTTCTGTATCGTTTTGTTTCTGTCGGCGGGGTCTGCCGATGCCGCTGAAACGCTGCTGAAACCGGGCGCGGCTGAACTCAAAAAGATGAGTACGTTCCTCAGCAATTTCACAGAGATTGGTCTTGATAATTTCTATGTGAAAGGGAGTGGAGTGGATGGTTCCGGGGATTTGCTTGCCCTGAGCGCCGACGACCCGGCGGATCTGGTCAGGTTTGGCATCTGGCACAACTACCGCAACAATTACGATAGCCGCGTAGCCCCATGCAAGGCGAAAGGCTGCAAATGGGGCTCGCTTACTATCGACGGGAAGCATGTGCTGGAGAGCGTCAAGAAGTATTTTGACATAGATTTGAAAAATCGGAGTATTACAGAGTCGGATCCGCCGTATTACTATGACGGGAAACTCTATCATTTTGAAGGAGCGGACGGAGAAGCCACATATT
>JAISKK010000088.1 GCA_031260965.1 Desulfovibrio sp.
AACTTCCGAGTGCCGCAACATTGCCCCGGCCTGTGAGAGCGCAAAAGGCGAATGCGGCAAACGCGCATCATATTTCCAGGCAATGTTGCCCAAGCCAATCAAGGCGGCCTTAATCACAACAGCATATCCCAACCAAGCGGTGTGCCTTTGGTTATATCCTGTTTAGCCGTTCTTCCCAACACATTCGGCAAATACCGCGTATGTAGCCCATGCCCAGGTCGTACGCTGCGCACATTCTCTTTTGTAAACACGTCACCTGCTTTCATATCTTGCACTACAAATAGAGAACGGCGAAAAGCGATACTTTCCCGCTCCTTGTCCGTCAAGGCATAGCTGACATGCCCCAGTGCTTTTTCCACGGTACGGATATCAGCCACCATCTGTTTGAATTCTACCGGCTGCATGGAAAAGGCGCTGTCCGGGCCGCCGTCAGCGCGGCGCAGAGTAAAATGCTTTTCGATAATGCAGGCTCCAAGAGCCACAGCCGCCACCGCCACGGCGCTGCCCATGGTGTGGTCGGAAAGTCCGGTCGGGCAGTTGAAAGCTTGGGCCAGATGCGGAATTGTGAGCAGGTTGATTTCTTCTGGCGGGGCCGGGTAGGCGCTGGTGCACTTGAGCAGAGTAAGCTCACCCGCTCCGTTGTCGCGCAGGGTACGCACGGCTTCGTCAATTTCTGCCAGACTTGCCATGCCCGTGGACAGGATCACCGGCTTGCCCGTGGCAGCCACTTTTTTGAGCAGGGGAATATCCACAACTTCAAAGGAAGCTATTTTGTAGCGTGAAACGCCGCACTGTTCCAAAAAATCCACTGCGCTTGCATCAAACGGTGTGGAAAAACAGTCCAGCCCCAAGTCTTTGGCAATCGCCATGAGGCGGGGCGTCCATTCCCACGGCGTATACGCCTCCTGATACAGGTCGTGAAGTGTGCGGCCTTCCCACGATGTGCCTTTGATGCGAAAATACCTATTGTCGCAGGGAATGGTGATGGTGTCGGCAGTATAAGTTTGGAGTTTGACGGCGTTTGCCCCGGCATCGGCAGCAGCGCGAATGATGGCTTCGGCCCGCTCAATACTTTGGTTGTGGTTGGCGGAAATTTCGGCGATGACATACACTGAAGACGAATGATTTTTATTGTTCATGTATTCAAACATATTCACTACATCCCAGGGTACTTCATAGAGATTGTTTCTTGATTTGTACCATGTGCTATTTCCACAAAATGCGCTTTGGCAAAAGCGCGGCGGGAAACGGTATTTTCCTGTTTTATAAAGGCATATATGCATAACAGGGAATTATTCAGCAGTACCCTGCGGCTTGCTGCGTGAATAATTGCCGTGCCCAGACTCTTACCACGAAATTGTGGCGCGACAGCCATAGAAATAACCGCTTCGTCATTATTGATAGTAAAACGCGCATAACCGCAAGGTTTACCTTGATATATAGCGATATAAAATGGAGCTTCGCTATTTAATTGACGAGCAAACCATTCCTCATGTTCCCTGGGAGTAATTGCATGCTGTTGAAACGACATCTGACGGGTAAAGCTATCGTTTGCAACGGATAAAACAAAATCCGAATCATTACTTTGCACGACTCGCAGTTGGATTAAAGTATCTCCTGTGAGCGCTTCAAGCACTTGCATGGCACCCTTTCCATCTACCCGGCTCTGCTGGACACGAGCACAGTACGTCTGGTATGCCTTGCCGTCACGCAGCAAGGTGGAAAAATTTTCTGTCGCAAAAATCTCGGCTATGCCGTCCTGCGCAAGACCCTGCACAACATTGTGCTGATTTTCTGCTACTTCCACCGTCAGAAACGGCACACCCAAACAACAAAGTTCCCAGCAGGTACTGCCGCCGGCTGTAATACACAAATCTGCCTGCAGAAACAATTCAGGCATATTATCTACCCGATGCAGGATTTCCAGCTTCGCCGGACAATGTTGCAACAAATTCCTTATGCGTGCTTCCGGCATGGCCCCTGCAATCACCCGCAAAGTGCAAGCAACGAGTTGCGGGGCAGTAAAAATAGGAGCAATTTTCTCCAGATATGTTGAAAAATCTCCGCCGCCCAAGGTCACCAAGATATGTTGAGGCGTTTGGGGCAGGACGCGGTGCATTGCCTGTTCACGGGTGGCGACAAATTCCTGCCGCAAAAGCGCATATCTGGGTCCAAGCAGTTTTGTGCCGAGATCACCATCATAGGCAAGTGCTTCCGCGCCGACATTCTGATTCAGCAGAATATCGCAGGAATATTCCGGCAGATGGTTGTAATCGTCAATGACCAGCAGCTTATACCCGGCTTCACGCACGGCCATGTGGCAGTCCAGGCCGAAGTGGTAGCCATCCAGTACCACCCACCCGGCTTTACTGCCAAAAAGCTGCGCAAGCAAATCTTCCGGGGTTTCTTGTGCCGGAACAGCACCGGAGAATTCTGTAAACGGGATAGTCTCCTGCTGTAAGCGTTCCCGTACCCAAGGCACGGATACACGCCCTGCAATGTGCGGTTCCATGCCTGCGGCTTTCGCTGCCTGCGCCAAAGCCAGGCAGCGCATGACGTGCCCTGTGCCGATATGGGGTGTGGCGTCAGCACGGATGATGAGGTTTTGACACTTCAATTCTTTTATTCCTCTGTATCGCGCAGCCCGTTTTTATGCGTGATAATTTCCGCCAGTTCCCAGTCTTCTTCGGTGTCTATGTCCACAGCATTACGAGGAGACACGATAAGCCCATTTTTGTGCAGTGGCGTATCCGCAATAGCCTGATCATCCGTGCAAATGATAACCTTTTTGAACTAACCACTGGCGCAGGCATGGGCTACCGGCCAGGCTACCATGGGTTTGCCGCAAAATGTGCGGATGTTTTTACGGGGTATGCGTTTAGAGCCACCACGAGCATGTACAAAAGCTACCGCGTCAGGAGTACTCATTTTATACTTTTTCCATCAAAAACCATGTCAGGTCACCCCCTGGAAATTTACTATCCCTGTGATAAACAAAGCCATATTCACGCAAAATAAACTCTGGATGCAAATCAAGAAATTCTCCGGCAAAATCACGTTTGAACAGTTTTTCAGTATTGTTCCTGTATATTACGGAAACAGGTGTGGGATTATAGTATTCCATTATACAAACATATCTGGAAGACGCTTTTGCCATGACAGCGTACGCCTGAGGCAACAAATCAGGATTACAATGAATCAACACGCCAGACGTAAATACAAAGTCATGGGTACCCTCAAACGTAACATCAAACAGGGAAGCCTCAACGACTTCTGCCCCCCCCCACTTTCTCAATGTTTCAACAGCACTAGAGTTGATTTCCACAGCGGTCAGTTGTGCGGAGGGGAGCAGTATTTTCAGGGCATGCAAATTGATGCCTATGTTGGAACCGAGTTCCAGCACTGTATTAATAGCAGAGGGGCAATGCCGCAAAATAGAAGACCAAATGCCCAGACTCTGAGCCAAGGTTTCGTCTGTCAAGGTATTACGGTTTATGTACTCTTTGCCAAATTCACCAGCCCAGAAATTCTCCTGGTCGGTTTTAAAACTCATAAAGCCTCCAGTAAAACAGAACAAACTCTCTTGATTGCCTGATTATCCATTCCTGCCCACAGTGGCAACGTCAAAATCTCCCCATACGCCTTTTCCGCAACCGGACACATGCCCTCTTTCATCCCCAGCTTCTCCCTATAGTAGGGGTGCAGATGCACCGGAATATAGTGCACATTCGCGCCGATACCGTTTTCGCGCAAACGCTTGAACACGGCATTGCGCTCTGGCGTCCGCACTACATACAGGTGGTAGGCATGCAAGCAATCGTCGCGCTGTACCAGTGGTTTAATGCTGGTGCCCGCAAAAGCCGCGTCATACGCTCGTGCCAGTGCATTGCGCTTTTTAATCCAGGCGGGCAGTTTTTTAAGCTGGCTGGAACCCAGGGCGCATTGTATGTCCGTAATGCGGTAATTATAGCCCAAATCCGTCATTTCGTAAAACCAGCCGCCCGCCTTTTCCCGCTGGCCGGCTGTGGTCGTAATGCCGTGGCTGCGGAAATGCCGCATTTTTTCGGCAAGCGTTGCATTATCCGTCATACACATGCCGCCTTCGCCGGTGGTAATGTGTTTGACAGGATGAAAGCTGAACACGGTAATGTCGGCAAGCGTCCCAACCTTACGGCCCTTGTATTCCGCGCCCAGGGCGTGGCAGGCATCGGCAACCAGAGCAAGGCCGCGCCGATTGGCGATAGCACGCAGGGCATCCCAGTCACAGGGTTGCCCTGCATAGTCCACTCCGATGATGGCTTTTGTATGCGGCGTTATGGCCGCTTCTGCGGACAATGGATCAAGCAGTAGGGTGGCGGGATCGACATCCGCAAAAACCGGGGTTCCGCCCTGGTAAAGCACACAGTTGGCAGTGGCGGCAAAGGTCATGGGCGACACAATAACTTCATCGCCCGGCCCTATATCCAGAGCAAACATGGTGGCGTGCAGGGCCGCCGTGCCATTTGAAACTGCTACTCCATGCCGGGCTCCTGTGAAGGCGCAGACATCGGCTTCAAAACGCTCTACTGCCGGGCCGGTGGTCAGCCAGTCCGAACGGAGTACGGCAGCAACGGTAGCGATATCATCGTCATCAATGATCTGGCGACCGTAAGGCAAAAAAGATCCGGGAAACTGCCCTACCATTAACGCGCCTCCGGAATGGCAAAACCTTGTTGGCGCAAAGTGTCACGTAAATCCTGCACTGTCAGCCAGCGGTCATTAGTGCCGGAATTGTACTCAAACTCTTCCGACACGGGGTGACCCACTGCGCCTCTATAAGGCACAGTCTCCGGCATAATCACATAATAATCACCTATGTCGATAGTGTGCCGAGCATCATCTTTGGTAATCATGGTTTCATGCACTTTTTCACCGGGGCGTATACCGACCTCAACCGTTTTTATACCTGGAGCAAGAGCCGCAGCTAAATCTGTAATTTTCATACTTGGAATCTTGGGTACAAGTATCTCTCCGCCCTTCATCAGTTCAAAAGCATACAAGACCATATTAACGCTTTTTTCCAGGGTGATCCAAAAGCGCGTCATACGGGAATCAGTAATGGGAATCGGACCGCCCTCGTCTCGTTTTTTAATGAAAAAGGGGATAACGCTACCCCGGCTGCCCATGACATTACCATAGCGTACAACACTGTACACCGTATTGCTGCCCGTAAAGGCATTGGCAGCAACAAAAAGCTTGTCGGAGCATAGTTTTGTTGCACCGTAAAGATTCACTGGACTGACTGCCTTGTCCGTGGACAGAGCCACAACTTTTTGCACACCAACATCTGCTGCCACGTTGACGATGTTTTCAGCGCCAGTGATATTCGTATGGATGCATTCTGTGGGATTGTACTCGGCAGCCGGAACCTGTTTCAATGCCGCTGCGTGGATGACAAAGTCCACACCGTGAAAAGCACGGTACAGGCGCTCTTTGTCGCGCACATCGCCTATGAAATAGCGCATGCAGGGGTAAGTTTCCGGAGGAAAAACCTGAGCCATTTCAAACTGCTTGAGTTCGTCACGGGAAAAAATGATCAGCCGTTTGGGCGAATAACGT
Organism: Desulfovibrio sp.; assembly: GCA_031260965.1. GTDB lineage: Bacteria > Desulfobacterota > Desulfovibrionia > Desulfovibrionales > Desulfovibrionaceae > Frigididesulfovibrio. Next base: position 5,599 of record JAISKK010000088.1, read on the forward strand.
TGCAGGATAATTTCAGTGCATTTCTTGCCGAATGAACCAGTTCCGCCGGTGATAAGTAATGTTTTGTTGTTAAACATAGATTGTAATCTTTATGGTTAGAAGCCACCTTATAATCAAAATGTTTAGCATCTATCCTGACAAGCTCGAAAAACCGCTCGCGGTTGTCCAACCATTGGGGAGCACCTCTGGCCACCTCACCATGCTACAATATTAGATTGTGCTTGTTGCATTGCTGTCCCGATTCTTGTCCACGTTGAACTGCCGTTTATAGAGCGCGGCATACAGGGGAGAAACTTGCAGAAGCTTGGCATGTGTGCCCTCGGCCACAATCTTTCCTTTATCTATGACAAGAATGCGGTCGGCGTCAATAACGGTTGACAGGCGGTGAGCGATTACCAAACTTGTCCGGTTTTGCAGCAAATTGTCCAGAGCCCGTTGCACAATGCGTTCCGACTGCGAATCCAGCGCGCTGGTAGCTTCGTCCAGAATCAGCACAGGCGCGTTTTTAGCGATGGCCCTGGCTATGGTCAGTCTTTGCTTCTGCCCGCCGGAAAGCTTTACGCCTCTTTCGCCGATAATCGTGTCGTAGCCTTGGGGCATGGTCTCGATGAATTCGTCCGCATAGGCTGCTGCAGCGGCGTCCCGGCATATTTTTCCATCCGCATCTTCAAGGCCGTAAAGAATATTTTCCCGCACGGAGAGGTTGAAAAGAAAAGCGTCCTGCGAAACAACGGAAATCATGGAACGCAGCGAAGGCAGGTCGTATTCCTCAAGACCGCGCCCGTTAAACAGGATACGTCCACTTTGGCAGTCATAAAAACGGGGCACAAGATTGACCAGACTGGTCTTTCCCGCGCCGGAGGGACCGACCAGGGCGAAACGTTCTCCTGCTCTTATGGTAAAAGATATGTCATCCAAAATTTTTGTCCCGTCCTGATAAGAGAAGGCGACATTTTCAAACTTAAGTTCCGTAAAAGGTTCCTTAGCTGTTATTTCTCCGCCCTTTTCAATCAATTTGTCGGCGTCATCCATAAAACCGAAGACCCGTTCCGCGCCGGCCAAAGCCCCCTGAACGGCCAGGTTGGCTTTATTGAGTTCCTTGACAGGTCCATACATCATCATCAAGGCGGCGATAAAAGAGAAAAATGCGCCAGGCGTTGACGACCCGTTTATAACCTCAACCCCGCCTATCCACAGGATCAGACCTATGCCCAACCCTCCAACAATTTCCATTGTGGATGAGGAAAATTCACCGGCCAGGGTGGATTTAAGGGAGATACGCAAGAGGCTCTTGTTCTCCTGATCAAAACGAATACGCTCGCTCTGTTCCATGTTGAATGCTTTCACAATTCTTATTCCGCTGAGAATTTCCTGCAAGGTTGCGGTAACGCCTCCGGTTTTTTCCTGTCCTTTCCTGGCCAGTTTGCGTATGCGTTTGCCGAAGTATATAAAAGGCAGAAAAGCAATGGGGAGCACAGTTATGGCCCAAAGTGCCAAGTGAAAATTCTGGTAAAAAACCACACAGGTCAGACTAACCAGGGTGATGATCTGGCGGATGATTGAAATGGCGGTCGGCATGCTGCCGCAAATAGACCCCACATCATTGAGTATACGGGACATGAGTACCCCGACAGGTTCCCGCTCATAAAAACTTAAAGGGAGAAAAATGACTTTTTTATAAAATCCGCAGCGTAGACTTTCCAGCACTTTTAAACCTACGAAATCCATCAGATAGGTTTGTAGAAATTTCAGTGAAGCTTTGAATCCAGAAATTATGAAAAAAGCCAGAGGGAGAGCAAAAAGAGCCCCGGTATTTTTGTTGACGAAGATCTCGTCCATGGCTGGCTTGATAAGCCAGGCAATGCCTGCATCGCACAGTCCGGCAAGGCTCATGGCGCACAAAGAAATAATGACGCGAAACTTGTAAGGTAAAAAATAGACAAGACAACGCTTGAACAGGTTCGCATCTTTTTTGGAATTTTTTAACATAGGCAGGCTTGAACTCAAGTTGGTTAAAAAGCTTATTCTGAATGTGGTTGGCTGTCAAACAGCCCCAACCGCCCCAAACTATTCACGGTACTCTGCTGCTGTCACAGCTACGCTCAATAGACTGGCAGGCGCGTCCCTTTGCTGTGGCCTGTTCTGTCCCACCAGACTTTCTTGAGGACATCAAAGCCCGCCTGGGTTCAGTGCTGGAGACTGTATAGCGGCTACGCATGTATACGAGAGAATATTTTCAAGATCGGCAACGGCAGGGGGAAATCTTTTTGAAAAAACTGAATGCGGTGTCTTACGCCTGAATACTCGACAAAAGCATTTTCTGTATGCCATCAAAAAATTCGGCAAAATCATAAGAGGTTGTATTTGTCAACAGATCTTCGGCCTTGCAGTTTAAGCCAAAAAAAATTGTTAACAGAATAGTCATGCCAACTGAATCAAGATTTACATCTTCGTTTATATCGCTGCATTGTTTAAAATTACGTGTCAGTATTTTAACAGTATGTTTACATATTTTAGAAAATAACTTCCCGGCAAATGTATTATAAATACGCTCTCTTTGAATCACTCCAAAAGCATAGCATGGAAATATATTCTCCATTCTTTTTGGTTCATAAAATACAATATCTAACATATCTTTAATTTTATTCTTTCTCGCAAGATATTTACTAACTTCTCTCATATATAATAAAAATAATTTTGTTGAGTGCAGCAGGACTTTTTCCCATATTTCTTCTTTATTTTGAAAATGGTTATAAACAGATGATGTTTTTATGCCAATTATTTTGGAGATGTCATGAATGGATACGCCATGGTAACCCTTTTGGGAAAACAAAATGGTAGCCACAAGCAGGATTTCTTGTTTGGTATGGCTGCGGCTAATATCGACAGGTAAAAAATAATCCTTTCCGATGATAGAATACTTCTTGTAGATAGAGTAAATATTTTCGATTGTCAGTGTTTGTTTTGCTGTTTCTTGCATGAAATCTCCCAAAAAATCTATTTTTTAGCTGGCATTTGCGGCGCAACTGCCGCGGGTCCGGCGCTTTGAGGACGCGATCCGGCTGTGTCCGAAACGATGCTTTGCGCGCCGGTCGGAGCAGGAGCAAAAGATCCCCCACGACCGGCGCATGGGGCATCTGTTCACGACTTTTTCGCCATTGTTGCAATTATTTTTATTTCTGCCCTCTCAATGTATTTTTTTTCACAACGCAGAAAACATTCCACATAATAAATCATATAAAACATGGTGTTCCAGTCATATTGGCAAAGAAATTCACCGTAATGATTTATATACATGTCATATCTATACTTATCAACATAAAAATATGGTATTCTTAAAAGTCGTCCCCCTATAGTCTTCTACTACGGGAGAGTCCTATGGTTGATCCGAAACAGTTAGGTAATAGAATAAAAGCGTTACGAATAAATAATCACTTATCCCAGGAAAAACTGGCGGAGAACGCCGGGCTGAATGGAAAATATCTTGGCGAGGTGGAACGGGGCAAGGCGAATATCTCCATCCTGAACCTGTCCCGGCTGGCCGATGTGTTGCACCTTCCCCTGTTGTCCCTATTGACGATGGAACATGAGCGTTCCAGGGAGATGCTGATCAGCGAGCTCACGGACTTGCTTGGAGTCGTGGATGACCGGCAGTTGAAAATCATCTACCGGATTGTCGAGGCTGTTGCCCGTTGAAGGGGAGGTTCACATAGAGAGGTGGTACCGGGAAATTGGACAGTCGTGTAAGCTAAACCTCAGCGAAGGAGTTCACGAATGCCCAAGAGAAAAAATCATGCCCCGGCGGCGGACTTCAGGGCCGCCACTTCAACATCCTCAAGGGTCCGGCAGTCCCCTTTCGACAGGTCCCCGAGCCGCAGAGGACCAAAGCCGAAACGCTGCAAAAAAAGTATGGTCAACCCCAAATCCCGGCACATGCGCCTTATCTGGCGGTTCACGCCCTGACGCAGGGTGATATGCAGGGTATGGGGGTCAACAAGCTCAACCCGGGCCGGCAACAGGGTCTCGCCTTCGCTCAGGATCATGCCCCGGCGCATCTTGTCCAGCATATGCGCCTCTGCCTTTTCCCGCACCCGCAGTCTGTAGCTCCTCGGCAGATGATAACGCGGATGCATGAGCAGTTGTGTCAAAGCCCCGTCGTCAGTAAGCAGAAGCAATCCTTCGGAAAAATAATCCAGACGACCTACCGGATAGAGGCGTTTTTGCCTGAATTTTCCGGGCAGACAATCAAGGACAGTGGTCCGTCCCTGGGGATCTTTAACCGTGCTCAATACCTGAATCGGCTTGTTCAGCATAATGTAGGTGTGACTTGCCAGACCCGCGCCAAGATCAATATCCCGCCCGTTAACGCTTAGTCTGTCCAGATCCGGGTCCAGGCAGACGCCGGGTTCGGATACGGTCACGCCGTTAAGGGCCACAGCGCCGGAGCGTATAAGCTCGTCAGCCTTGCGGCGCGAGCAAAGCCCCGCCGCCGCCAGGGCCTTGTTCATACGCAGGGTCGTCATACCGGCGCTCCTTCGCGCCGCGCGGCCCCGGCAAAATCTCCGCATCGTTCTCCAGCAGCCGACATCAGACCATCCAGCCCAGGAGTTCATCCCGTTTTGCCGCCATAAGAGCAGTATCCCCCCTGCTCTCCACATTAAGACGCAGAAGCGGCTCCGTGTTCGAGGCGCGCATGTTGAAGCGCCAGTCGCCCATATCCACGCTCAAGCCGTCTATGTGACCGACGGACAAGGCTTTGGGACCGTAACGGGCCTCAACGCGGTCCAGAACAGCCTGCGCATCGGCAACGCTTCTGTTGATCTCCCCGCTGACCGGATAACGCCGCATCCGGGCCGCGACCAGTTCGCTCAGGGTCGTATCCGCCCGGCTCATAAGCCGCCAGAGCAGGAGCCAGACCAACATGCCGCTGTCGCACCAGGAAAAATCCCGAAAATAATGGTGTCCGCTCATTTCGCCGCCATAGAGGAGATTATCCCGGCGCATGCGCGCTTTCATGAAGGCGTGGCCGGTTCTGTCCTCCACGGCTGTGCCGCCGGCCTCCTCCACCACTTCACGCGTATTCCAGACCAGCCTCGGGTCATGGAGAATGCTCCCGCCCGGATGATCCGCCAGCAAATCCGCAGCCAGAAGGCCTATCAGGTAATAGCTTTCCACAAAACAGCCCTGTTCATCAAAAAAGAAGCAGCGGTCAAAATCGCCGTCAAAGGCCAGACCCAGGTCTGCCTTGTGGCGCAGCACCGCTTCTCTGGTCGCGGCCCTGTTCTCCGGCAGCAGGGGATTGGGCACGCCGTTGGGAAAGGTTCCGTCCGGCTGATCATAAAGAGGGATGACTGTTCCGGGCAGTGGTGCGGCGATTTCCCGCAGGACCGGTCCTGCGCAGCCATTGCCCGCGTTGGCCACAATGCGCAGGGGACGCAAGGCTTTTGCCCCTCCCGCGCCAAGCAGGGAAAGCAGCAAGGCGATGTATCCGGCCCGGAAAGAGGCCTTGCGTCTTTGCCCACGCCTCCCGGACTGGGGCAGATCGCCGCGCGCCACGCGATCCCTCAAGGTCATAAGACCGCTGTCCCCGTTTAAAGGCGCGGCCCCGGCCAGAACCATCTTCATGCCGTTCCAGTCCGCCGGATTGTGGCTGGCTGTGACCATAATGCCACCCCCAAAACCCTGACTGAAGGTGGCGTGATAGACTTCCTCCGTACCGCAGAGACCGATATCGACGCTGTGCGCTCCGCCCCGGACCAGACCTTCCTGCAAGGCCAGGGCCAGATCCCGGCTGGAAAGACGTATGTCGTAGCCGACACAGACCCTGTCCGGAGCAAATTCGGCGGCAAAGGCCAGACCGATGCGCCGGGCCAGATCCGGATTTAATTCACTTGGCACACGCCCGCGTATGTCATAAGCCTTGAAACAAGCAAGTTCATCTGCCATAATTTTTTCCCGGTCTGAGGCCGTCGGATGCGATCCCCGATCCACCGCGCTTGTGCAAAAGACGGCGATATTTGTGCAGCAAACCCAAAATATTTTGCACAAATGTGCAATTAAAGTGCAAAATATTTTCTCACAAACACTAACATACTGTTTTTCCAGATTATATAATCTGGCACACTCATTGCAATATCAGGTCGTTCCGTTGAGGCGAAAATTTATAAAAATCATGTGCCGCGGTTGTATTGATCCTCCTCCCGATACTCCGTTGCATTTCGAGACAAAGCGGCGTTCACCGCGTCGCTTTGTCCAGAAAATCGGCGGCGTCCCACTTGCAAACAGGCGCCGCAGATAAACTGACAAGAACAGAGAGACGGGCTACCGTCTCTCTCTGCTTTTTTAGGGCATTTCACTACCATAGCAGTTTACGCTTGAGACGGTATTTTCCACTACTTTTCCTTTTTTCCCAGCATACGCCGGTGCAGGGCGTAGCGCGAGATGCCCAGGTATTCGGCGGCTTTGCTTTTGTTGCCGTTGAAACGATCCAGGGCCATCTGCACTATTGAATCCATCAGTTCCTCAAGATTGATCGGTTCCTGCGGCAGATCAACCAGTGAGTTACCTTTCAGATCAAGGTGTGGTCTTGTATCCGCCGTTTCCGGAATTCTGTCGCCCTCCCCCCTCACAGCCGTATATTCGGAAAAGAAAGGCGACACGGATGCTTCAGGGGGCGACTGGTGCAGGAATCCGACATGGGCGGGCAGCAAAAGTTCACCGTCGTGCATAAGCACAGCCCGCTCTATCGTATTCTCCAGCTCCCGCACATTGCCGGGCCAGGGGTAGTGCAAAAGCACCTCCAGGATCGAGGGGGAGAGGCCCTTGAAATGTTTTTTCTTGCGCCTGGCCTCCCGGCTCAGGAAATGTTCCGCGAGGGCCTGTATGTCTTCCGGCCGGTCCCGCAGAGGGGGTATATAGAGGTGACCGACACGCAGGCGGTGGTAGAGGTCGCGGCGAAAGGTCCCCTGTTCCACCATGCGCGACATGTTGCGGTTACCCGCGCAGACAACGCGCGCAGTAAAGCTGCGTTTTTTCACTCCTCCCACCCGATAGAAGCTGCGTTCCTCGAGCACCCGCAAAAGTTTGGGCTGCAACATCAGGGGCATTTCCGCGACTTCATCCAGGAAAAGTGTTCCTTTGCCCGCCTGCTCCAGTTTACCCGGCGCCCCGTCGGAGCGGCTGCCGGTAAAAGCGCCGGCCTCGTGTCCGAAGAGTTCGCTTTCAAACAATTCATGCGGGATAGCCGCGCAGTTGATGTCCATAAAAGGCGCATCGTTCACGCCGTCGCCGTTATGGATATAGCGGGAGAGCACCTCTTTGCCCGTGCCGGTTTCACCTTCGATAAGCACAGACACCGAGGGTTCGGCGTGCAGGATGAGGGCTTCGCGCAAGAGTTCGTTCATGGCCTGGGATTCCGCGATTACGAAACCCACGCCTTCCACCTCGCGCAGGGCGCGGCGGGCTTCATCAAGGTCTTTGCGGATATCGGCCGCGACCTCGGCCACCTTGCGGTCCATATCAGTGCGCAATTCTTTGTTTTCAATGACCAGGGACTGGCGTTCAGCCGAGCGGTCCACAACGGCCGCAAGCTCACGGGCGTTTATGGGCTTGTTCAAATAATCGTAAGCCCCATTACGCAGGGCGTCCACGGCCGTAGCCATATCGCCGTGACCGGTTATGAGCACGACATCGCTGGCGCCGGCCACCGGATCGCTTTTCAGGCGCGTCAAAAGCTCCAGACCATCCATCTCCGGCATACGGATATCAGTGATGATCAGGGGAAAAAATTTTTTGCGAGCTACGGCAAGGGCCTCAACGGGATTTTCCATGCCGCAGGGCTCATGCCCGAGGTCTTTCAGGAGCAGGCAGAGGCTTTGCAGGCTGTTGCTGTGGTCGTCCACCACCAGAATACGCATAAAAAATCCGTAAGACGTTGATATTCGGCAAAGTGTTAAGGGTATTACCGGCAAATATCTTGGCAGTTAGCCGGAAAAAAGGCAAACAGTTTCTGGATGCCCGTTGATAATTTTCACTTGACACCCTGCCCTGATCTGGGGCATACCGCATCTGGTTGTGGGGGCGTAGCTCAGTTGGGAGAGCGCTTGAATGGCATTCAAGAGGTCATCAGTTCAATCCTGTTCGCCTCCACCAATAATTTCAAAGGCTTACGATAAATAGTCGTGGGCCTTTTTTATTCGGGCTAACACCGGGCTAACACCAAAAAAAAGCTTACTTTTTATGCTGCCGCCCTGCCGAGGATAAAACTGTAAGGTACCCC
>JAISKK010000093.1 GCA_031260965.1 Desulfovibrio sp.
CATGTAAATTTCCGCAGTATTAAATTTTGCTTCTGCCGCTAATTTTTGATATGCTAATTTGAGTAGCAACTTGGAGTAATCCCCAATATGCCGCCTATTTTATTGCCGCTGCTGGCGGCCTTTGCCGAAAATGCTCATGCCAAGTTAAGTCTGGCCGGTTCCACTGGAGAACCGGAAGACCAATTACGCGCTCCTTTGGAAATTTTTCTGAAAGCTGCGGGCGATGCCTTCCATATGCGGATTATTCCGGATGGAGAGGCTCGTGTACAGGGTGTCGGCAAGCCGGATTACGCAGTTTACAGCAATGGAGCGCTTTGCGGGTATATTGAACTTAAACAACCGGGTAAAGGCGCTGACCCGAGCAGCTACACCGGGCACGATGCGCGGCAATGGGAACGTTTTAGAGGCTTGCCGAATATTCTGTACTCCGATGGTAATGGATGGGCGCTGTATCAAAATGGCGAGAGAATCGCGTCCATAGTCCGTCTGAATGGCGATCTCGTTGTCCAAGGGAAAAATGCCGTTGCCGAAGAAGACGCTGCTCGCCTTGAGCCGGTGTTGCGTGAATTTTTGACTTGGGATCCCATCATTCCGCCGGACGCGGCAGGACTTGCCGCCTTGCTCGCGCCCATTTGCCGTCTGCTCCGGCAAGAAGTGGAAGAGGCCCTGAGCGTGTCCAACTCGCCCTTTCGTCTTTTGCTCGGCGAATGGCAAACCACGCTGTTTCCCGGCGCAAGCGCTGGACAGTTTGCGGACGCCTATGCCCAAACCGTGACCTTTGCCTTGCTGCTGGCCAATGCGGAAGGTGCGAACACGCAAGATTTGCGCGAAGCGGAAAGAATTCTCGCCGCTGAACACTCCTTGCTTGCCAAGGCTTTAAAAATTTTTACCGACAATTTGCGTCCGGCGGAAACACCGCTTTCGCTGGGTTTGTTGCAGCGCATTACAGCGCGGGTTTCACCGGGCGGCTGGGAAAGAGGCGGGCAAGACCCCTGGCTCTATTTCTACGAAGATTTTCTTGCGGCTTATGATCCGCAACTACGCCGGAATTCCGGTTCCTATTATACGCCGGTAGAAGTGGTGCAGGCCATGACGCGCCTGACTGAAGACATTCTGATTAACCGTTTACATAAAACACAGGGCTTTGCCTCTCCCGGCGTTATGACCCTTGACCCGGCCGTTGGGACGGGAACTTTTCCACTGGGCATCATTTCCCAAACCTTGCAACGCATTACGGAAACACAGGGGCCGGGCGCGGTCGCCCCATATGCGGAGGCCCTCGCCCGACAGCTTCATGGTTTTGAAAATCAGGTTGGCCCCTATGCCGTGGCCCAACTGCGCCTGAGCCGCGCCCTGTCCGCCTATGGCGCGACCCTGCCGCCGGGCGGCCCTCAGGTTTATTTGACGGATACCCTGGAATCCCCGCAGGAGACCCCACAATATCCCTCACTGCTGGCGCGGGAGCTGTCGGAACAGCACAGGTTGGCCTTGACTGTGAAAAATACTGTGCCGGTATTGATTTGCATTGGCAATCCGCCCTATGACCGCCATGAGGCGGCGGACGGGAGCAACCGGAGAGAAACCGGGGGCTGGGTGCGCTGGGGAGACAGGAACGCTGACGGGGAATATGAGCCGGACAATGCTTTGCTGGCGTCTTTCATCGGGCCGGTGCGAGAGGCTGGACAAGGCGGTCAGCTTAAGAATCTGTATAACCTGTATGTATATTTCTGGCGCTGGGCAATATGGAAGGTTCTGGAGCAGGGGGATGCCGACGCGCCCGGCATCGTCGCTTTCATCACAGCCTCTTCCTTTTTGGATGGCCCCGCCTTTATGGGGATGCGGGAACAGTTGCGCCGCCTGTGCCATGAGATCCGCATTGTCGATTTGGGCGGAGAGGGTCGCGGATCTCGCCGGGAAGAAAACATTTTCAATATCCAGACCCCGGTAGCCATAACCATTGCCGTAAAATACGGGAGGAAAGATGCTGATATTCCAGCGGAAGTGAATTATTGCCGTATCTGTGGCACAGCGGGGGAAAAGTTGGTTGCCTTGCAAGGTGTGGAAGATATACCATCCTTGCCATGGGCGATATGTCCATCGGACTGGCGAGAAAAATTTATCCCGCAAGGTCAAGGTGAATATTTCGATTTTCCGCTGGTAACGGGTATTTTTCCGTGGCAACATTCAGGTGTTAAAGCTGGTAGAACTTGGGTTGTTGGTGAAAGTCTGGAGCTTTTGGATGTCCGTTGGCAGCGGATTTTCGCGGCATCGAATGAGGATTCGAAAAGATTGCTTTTCAAAGATGCGCCGCCTTCCACAGGAGGACGGAAAATAGGAGATATGCCTATAGGTCTGTTTAGCCCATCGCGACTAGACCCTATTTCAAGATCCGTCACAGCAGAGTATGAAAAAGTGATTTCATATGGATATCGGTCCTTTGACAGGCAGTATCTTATAGCCGATGCGCGTTGTCTGGATCGACCTGCTCCTGCATTATGGGAAACATATAATGCTGAAAGGCAGATTTATTTTGCCTCCATCTTCACTCAGCCCCTCAGCAGCGGGCCGGCCCTGACCCTGAGCGCGGCCATACCGGATTTGGATTATTTTTCTGGACGCGGAGCAAAAAATATTGTTCCCCTTTATCGTGACGCCGCCGCCACGCAACCGAACATCCTGGCCGGTCTGTTAGAACTGCTGGCGGAGGAATACGGACAGTCTGTTTCCGCCGAAGATTTTGCCGCCTATGTCTATGCGGTGCTGGCTCATCCCGGCTTCACCGCCCGTTTTCACACGGAACTGGCGAGTAAAGAAATACGTCTTCCCCTGACCAGAGACGCCTGCCTGTTTGCCCGCGCCGTTGTGACGGGTCGCCGCTTGATTTGGCTGCACAGCTACGGAGAGCGTTTTGTGCCGGATGGAGCGCGACGAAGCGAAGTTCCGCCCGGCGCCGCCAGATGCGTCAGAGCCGTGCCCGGAACACCGGAAGGATACCCGGAGAATTTTTCATACAACGAGGCTGCGCGAACTCTGCATGTGGGAGTGGGAGAATTCACGCCCGTCAGTTATGACTTGTTCCATTTTGAAGTATCTGGTTTGAAAGTTGTGCAATCCTGGCTGAAATACCGCATGAAAAAGGGCGCAGGCAGAAAATCTTCTCCCCTGGATGATATCCGCCCGGAACGCTGGACAGCGGAATTGACCTCGGAGCTTTTGAATCTCCTCTGGATTCTGGAGGCTACCTTGGCCGGATACCCGGAACAAAACAGGCTTTTAGATGATATTCTTGCCGGGCCACTCTTTCTGGCGGAAGATCTGCCGGAAGTGCCGGAAGAGGCTCGCCGTGCCCCAGAGAGAATTGTTACACGATTAGAACAAATGCGACTGTAAATTCTTAAGGATAGCTACATATGAGTACTCAAGGCATCTATGACATAGTAGAAATAAAACGCCGTCTGGAGCCGGTTTTCCGGGTCAACGGCGTTAAAAGCGCTATTTTGTTCGGCTCTTACGCCAAAGGTGAAGCTACGGAAAACAGCGATATTGACCTTTTGGTGGACAGTGGCTTGCGCGGTCTTGATTTTGTCGAATTGATTGAATATGTGCGTGAAGCCCTGCAAAAAGAGGTGGATGTAATAGACAGGCATTACATTGATAAAAACTCGCGTATTGAGCATGAGGTGGAGAATACCGGAGTTACGATTTATGGAGTCTAAAAATGTTGTCATCATTGAAAAAATTGTCGCCTATATGGATAAAATCGCTGCCTATGTCGGCGATGCGGATCAAGCGGCGTTTTTGGCGGATACAAAAATTTGAGAATGCCTGTGGAAAGCCAAAATACTGAATGGAAAGAATCCTGGCGCGATGAATACCTGAAAGGTATCTGCGCCTTTGCCAACGCTCAGGGAGGCATTCTTGAAATCGGCAAGGATGACAAGGGCCGCGTTGTCGGCGTGCATGACGCCAAAAAGCTTTTGCAGGATTTGCCGAACAAAATACGTCAGGCGATGGGCATTATCGCCGATGTTGACCTGCTCAGCGAGGGAGGGCTGGATTATATACATATTTCGGTGAAGCCATACCCAATCAGTTGCCGTGGCAAGTATTACCGGCGTTCTGGAAGCACAACGCAAGAATTGTCCGGCTACGAATTGGACGGATTCATGCTCCAAAAGCAGGGGAAAACCTGGGATAGCGTACCAGTGCCATACGTTAAAGCTGAAGACTTAGACATTGCGGCATTTCGCGCTTTCCGCAAAAAAGCGCTGGCGAGTGGTCGGTTGTCGGAAGAAGATTTGTCGATCAGTGATGAGCTTCTTTTGAAAAACTTGCGGCTTATGGAAGGTGACTACATAACCCGTGCCGCTGTTCTCCTGTTTCACGAAGACCCGGAAAAGTATATTTTTGGGTCTTATGTCAAAATAGGGTACTTTGAAAACGATGCAGAGATACGTTACCAAGATGAGATTCACGGGCCGTTGATTCTGATGCCGGACAAAGTGCTGGAAACAATCGAACTCAAGTATTTCAAAGGTATTATCAGCTATAAAGGCATAACCAGAGTCGAAACCTACCCCGTACCACGGGAAGCAATCCGGGAAGCGATACTCAACGCCATTGTCCACCGCGATTATAGCACCTATAACCCGATCCATATCCGGGTATATGATAACAAGGTGAGGATAGACAACGATGGCAAACTGCCAAACAACTGGACTGTCGAAGATTTGATGGCTTCGCATCCGTCCATGCCGTATAATCCGCTGATTGCCTCCACATTTTTCCGCACCGGCTCAATTGAGATATGGGGACGCGGCGTTGAGCGGATTATTTCCGCTTGCACCCGTGAGGGGAAACCTTCACCGGATTACACGCTCATGCAATCAAGTGTAATGGTGACTTTTTGTACCGGAGAAAAATCTGGTTATTCCGAAGATGATTGCGGAATAAACGTCGGAATAAACGTCGGAATAAATGAAACACAAAGCAAAATTTTGGATATCATGCGAGAGGAACCAGGGATAACAGCTCATAAAATTGCTGAATTATTGGGCATCTCCAGAAGACGTGTGGAATCTAATATCCATACGCTGAAAGCCTTAGGCAAAATTGTGAGGATAGGTGCAAACAGAAACGGCAAATGGCTTGTGCGTTAAGCAATGCGCCTTTTGGGATTGAACTGAGCGCAACGCGGGATTGAACTGGCTATCTCGCACCAAGTAAAACTATCGGGGGCAACTACGGGGGCAATGGTTGTTTTGCAATTGTAATATTTTTTATGATTTCAATCAGTTAAGCGTATACTACAATTCTGTCCCCCAAAAATGTATCCTGGAGCGGGAGACGGGATTTGAACCCGCGACTTCAACCTTGGCAAGGTTGCACTCTACCACTGAGTTACTCCCGCAGACCGACATTGCTTACTACTCCCGTGCGTGTTA
>JAISKK010000151.1 GCA_031260965.1 Desulfovibrio sp.
TCTCCCGTTACCGCCGCAACACGGACTGCCCGGAATGCGCCGGCGCCCGACTTAATGAAACAGCCTGTTCCGTGCGCGTTAATGATCTTTCCATAATTGATTTCTGCAGGCTGCCCATAGCACGCGCGCTGGACTGGACAGCTACGCGCGTTTTCACCGGACGGCAGACGCGCGTAGCCGATCCTCTGCTCAAAGAACTCAATCACCGCCTGCTTTTTATGGTACGCGTCGGCCTGGATTATATCGCTCTCGACCGGGGCATGCCTACCATTTCCGGAGGTGAAGCCCAGCGCATCCGCCTGGCCTCGCAGCTCGGCTCCGGGCTGGTCGGGGTCACCTATGTGCTGGATGAGCCTTCCATCGGCCTGCACCCGCGCGATAACGCCCGTCTTCTGGAAAGTCTGCGTGATCTGAAGGAACGCGGCAACACGGTGCTGGTTGTGGAACATGACGAACCCACCATCCGCGCGGCGGACACGGTTCTGGAACTGGGTCCGGGGTCAGGGGAAAAAGGCGGCAATCTGGTCTTTCAGGGCAGGGTTGCGCAATTGCTCAAGGACAAAGATTCTCTCACAGCCAAATACCTGCGCGGCGACATCCGCATCCCCCGGCCAGAAAAACGCCGCATCTCCAGAGGGGAGATCATTCTGAAAAACATCAACACCAACAACCTGCGCAACATAGACTGCCGCATTCCCCTGGGTGTTCTGACCTGCGTCAGCGGCGTCTCCGGATCCGGAAAAAGCTCGCTGGTAGTGGACACCCTCTATAAGCACATGGCCCTGAGCAAGGGTTTCAAGGTAGAAAATCCCGGTTCTATCGGCGCGATTTACGGCGCCGAGACAGTAGAGCGCATCACTGCTATTGACCAAACGCCCATCGGCCGCACCCCCCGTTCCAACCCTGCCACTTACACCAAGGTCTTTGACGAAATTCGCAACATCTTCGCCGACAGCCCGGACGCCAAAAAACGCGGCTATGGTCCCGGACGTTTTTCCTTCAATGTCAAAGGCGGTCGTTGCGAGACCTGTAGCGGCGATGGGCAGATTCGCGTGGAAATGCACTTTCTCCCCGACATCTTTGTGCAGTGCGACGTCTGCGGCGGACGGCGCTATAACCATGAAACCCTGGAAGTACGCTACAAAGGCCTGAACATAGCCGAGGTTCTGGATCTGACCATACAACAGGCGCGCGAATTTTTTGAAAATTACCCGGCCCTTAACCGCAAGCTGTCCATGCTGGAAGAGGTGGGTCTGGAATATCTTCGTCTGGGGCAGCCCGCCCCCACCCTCTCCGGGGGCGAGGCCCAACGCATAAAAATTTCCCGCGAACTGGGCAAACGCAGTCTGCCCGGCGCTTTATATATTCTGGACGAACCGACCACCGGTCTGCACATGCACGAGGTCGGCAAGCTCATCAGCGTGCTGCACGGGCTCGTGGAACGCGGCGCGACCGTTGTGGTCATCGAACACAATATTGACATGATTTCCTGCGCCGACCACGTTATCGACCTGGGGCCGGGCGGGGGCGAAAATGGCGGTCTGATAATATCTTCCGGCACGCCTGAAGAACTCATACAGGATCCAAACTCCGTGACCGGATCATTTCTGAGCGGAAAATGAGCTTTCTCTGCGCCTTTTTTGACAATCTGCGCAAAAAAATCGCCTGCCGCCCAAAGCCGCGCCGGATACTGACCATTCTGAAAATACTGCCCGCAGCGGTCATTGCCGTAGCCTGTGTCCTTTATCTTTGCCACAACCTGGACACAGCGCGTTTTCTGCGGATTTTGGGTCTTCTGCCTTTGCCTGCCTATCCCGCCTTCGCCCTGATCTTTGCATGCACGGCCCTGCCGCAGGGACTGAGGCTCAGACTGCTCCTGAAAAATAGCTGTTCCCCTCTCCTGGCCGTGCGCGCCGTTTTTCTCGGTTCCGGGGTCAACATGATCCTGCCCGCGCGGATGGGGGATCTGATCAAGGCAGTATATCTGTCCATTAACGCCGGACTGTCTTTCCCGGAAACTTTATGCGCCATTTTCTGGGAACGCCTGAGCGACCTGACGACCGTCCTCTTTCTGGCCCTTGTCGCAGGTCTTTGGCTGAACTCCCCGGCTTTATATCTGTCCGCCCTGATCCTGCCGGCCATCCTGATCTGCGCCCTGGTTATGGTCCGGCTCTTTCAGGATTTCTGTCGCAAATGTGTGTCCCTACTGCCCTGGTCAACATTGCGCGCCCATATAAACTCCATCCTCACCCGCCTCACGGATAAAAAATTCCGTCCTGCACCGGGGAAGATCCTCGCCCTCTCCCTGTTGCTCTGGTCAGCCCAGGTCCTGTGCAACTCCATTGTCTTCGCCGCCTTCCACCAAAACGCTTCCGTCCCGGCAGCAGGATTGCTGCTGACCGTCGCCGGGGCCATAGGTGCCATGATCCCCGGTCTACCCGGCAATCTGGGAACTTTTGAAGCTTCCATAGTCGCCGCATTGAGTCTGGCGGGCATGAACAAAAGCGAATCCCTGGCCTTTGCCCTTATTCTGCATCTGGCGCAGACCGCGCCCGCTGTCCTGTTTGCCGTTTACGCGGCCCTGCGTGGACAGTGGTCTCTGGCCGAGGCGCGCAAAATCTTTTTTCAGGAAGAGGAGAACCTTCATGAGTAATGAGCAGCGCCGGCCCTGTGCCGCGATTATTTTTGATCTGGACGGAACCCTGGACGATCTGGCCGCAGCGGCCAACGCCGCACTGCGCATTTTCGGCTATCCTCCTCATCCTCCTGCCGCCTATCAGCGCATGGTCGGAAACGGGGTGTCTACCCTTATATCCCGCGCCCTGCCCGCCGGCGAGCGGGAGAAAGTGGGCGAGGAGGGTCTGGTCGCCCTGACCAGAACCATGCGCGGCATCTATGCGGATAAAGCTTTACAAACAACCCGCCCCTACCCGGGCGTTTGTGAACTGCTCGCTGTAGTGCGGGATATGGACATCAAGAGCGGGGTGCTTTCCAACAAGCCGGACGCGGAAACCCGGCTGATTATCAGTCATTTTTTTTCCGACCACCCCTTCACGGCCGTACAGGGCGCTTTACCGGATGTGCCGCTCAAACCGGACCCGACGGCGGCCCTGAGCATGGCCGCCGCCTTTGCCCTTCCTCCGGCGCAAATTCTCTATCTCGGCGACAGTGATGTCGACATACGCACAGCCAAAGCCGCCGGCATGTATGCCGTAGGCGCAGCCTGGGGTTTTCGGGGCAAGGAAGAGCTGTTATTGAGCGGGGCGGACGCGGTCTGCGCCGAAGCCCTGGAAGTCGTAAAACTGCTCGGCGCGTGAGTCAGTTCTCCCTGCCCACAGACCGCCGCTCCTCCCCGCAGAAGGCCGGATCTTCGCCTTTGCGGCAACTGCCGATTTGATCTGTATCCCGGAGCAAGTCAGGCAGAGATACATCATTTGCAGCTTGTCCGGGCTGCGATCGTCCAGGCGCGCTGTCCCGCTGGTTTGCCTGGGCAGGGGGAGGCTGAGGGAGGGGGGGCTGTAAAGAATTATTCGCCTGCCGGGGACCAGTCTGAGCCTGCCCCGGAGGCTGAGACGCCTTGCGCGCTCCCCTGTTGTCTAAGGAGGTAGCCCCAAATCCCGGCATTCCGTTTATCTGTATGAGCGGCAAGGCCCGAAAACCCTGGCGTAGTACAACGGCCTTGTTGCGTAAAAGCTGCACTGTCAACAAGGCAGAGTGAAAAAAAGACTGCGCCGGCGCCGCGACTGAGGCGTCAATGCTGTGCTCCACAGCTTCGCGCATGGGCATCCCCTGGCTCAAAAAAAGATCCAGCTTGATTATGCTCTCAACATCAGCCGCGCTTTCCGCCACCGGGTAAAGAAAAGCCGTGTTGCCCAAGGACAAAAGCGCCCCGCGGCAAGCCGGGCAGGAGGGAGAAAAAAAGACGCTGACTTCCGCCTGCGTCGTAGCGCCGATTGTATAGCGCGGCAGCGCCTCATCCGCAGCCAGAATGCAATTGCCAACAAAAAGACCGAACCAGACCGGCAAAAGCAGGGAGGGCCCGTTTTCGGCAAGAAACCAGCCGTCTCTGACACCGCGCAGACTGTAGTAGATAAGTCCTATGAAGGCGGCCACCACAAGACAGTCGAAACAGGGAGCGGAAAAAAACATGACAAGCATAAAAACCGCATCTATCGCAAGAGCCAGCATGGATAGAAAACGTGCCGCCGCCATTTTGCCGCGCAAGCAAAGCAAGGCCGTAAGGAAAAAATAGCCCCCCCCTATCCACCAGAGGGAAATCCCGGCTATCGCGACGTCCCGGAAAAGGGTGCAACCGGAAGTCAGGCAAGGCGCGGGAGTGGCGGTAGGAAAAGCTATCCAGCCGCACCAGGCAAGGCCCAGAAGGGCAAAAAGCAGGGTTGACCAAGGGGTCGTTGCATTTTGCGAGGCCATTGCGTGCCGGGCTCCTTGCCGCTGGGGGTTAAAAGTCTGCCTGTTTTTGCCGCACCTTGCGCAAAGTCGACGTACAGGCGTGGTGACCAGTTCTTTTTTATGCCATCTGCAGACCAAGGTAAAGTCTGAAACGACACAGACCGCCACAGACCACGCCGGCCGGCCGGCCTATTCCGTTTCCCTGCGTCGACGGATGCGCCTTCGCTCCTGCGCGAAGACAAAACGAATAAGACCTTCTCTTTCCTCGCTTTCCATGTCCAGAAAAGAAAGCTCATAAACATGTCCGCTCTGGGGTTGGAGAAAAAATTCCTCATTTTCATATTCGGCCGCAAAGACGGCCAGAGGGATTTCCTTATCCACGCGGGCCAGGAAGGCCAGGATCCGCTCCGGGCATTCACTTAAAAATAGCAATAATTCCAAATAAATTCCTGGCGCAAGGGGAGCCTCGCAGTCCAGAATCAAACCTGAGGCGCCAAGACGCAGAGCCCGGCCGCTGTGCGGGAAATCATTTTGCAGAACCTCGCGCTGCAACAGAGAGAGGATCGCGTCCACTTTGCGATCCAGTTCCACGAGAAAGCGCGCAGCCGGATCGGGAAAAGTCCGGCTGGACAAAAACTCCTCGCGCAGGGTCAGGGAGGCGGGAGGAGCCGCACCCCCGTAAAGGCGCTGCGGTCGGCTGTCCTTACGAAACATCACAACCGCGTGCGCGGGGACGGACAAAAGAGAGGATTCATCGGCCGACGACATAATGTATCATTGTATTATAATTTGTTTTTTCTTTCAACAAAAACGCGCGCTGGGGCCTGTCCAGGCACATTCTCCTTGCTTTGCGCCTGAAAATAGCTATTGTTTTCTCAACAAATCCGCAAGCTTTCAAGGACACCCTTATGCAGTACAATTTTGATGAAATAATCGAACGGCGCGGAACACGTAGTGAAAAATGGGACCTCTATCCCCCGGACGTATTGCCCTTGTGGGTAGCCGACAGCGATTTCAAAAGCCCGGTCCCTGTCATTGAAGCGATCCAGAAACTCGTGAAGCGCGGCGTGTTCGGCTATACCCTTGCGGACGGAGCCTTCGAACGCGCATACGCGCGCTGGGCCGAAACACGCTATGGATGGGCGGCTGACCCGGGCTGGGTGCTGTGGTCGCCATCACTGGGCGCGGCGCTTGCGACCTGCATTCGCGCCTTCACTGTACCCGGCGAACGGGTGGCCATGTTAAGCCCGATCTACCCTCCTTTCATCAACCTCTGCCATGTCAACGGACGCATCCCGGAACAAAGCGCTTTGCGCGATGCCGGTGCAGGTTACACCATAGATTTTGCGGATCTGGAAGACAGACTCGCCCACCCGCAGACAAAGCTTCTGCTCCTGTGCAATCCGCATAACCCCACGGGACGGGTTTTTTCCGTACAAGAACTGGAGCGCATCGGGGAACTCTGCCTGCGCCACAAAATAGTGATTTTTTCCGATGAAATCCATGCGGACATTATTTTCAAGGGCAGGCACACGGCTTTTCCCGCACTTTCCAAGGAACTTGCCGCCATTACCCTCGTAGGAATGAACGCCAGCAAGACCTTCAATCTTGCCGACCTGCGTTCCGCCGCCGTACTTTCCTCCAGCCCGGAGCTGCGCAAAACCTTTGCGGGGGAAATAGCCCGCGCCAATCTCGGACGCAATTCCCTGGGCATAGCCGGCGTCATTGCCGCCTATACTGACTGTGACGACTATGCGGATCAACTCGTGCCCTATCTTGAAGCCAATCTCCGCCACGCGGTGGACTTTTTGACCGCCTCAACGCCGAAGATCAAGGCCGGTATGCCGGAAAGCACTTTCCTGCTCTGGCTTGACTGCAAAAAAATAGGCCTCGCGCAACCGGATCTGGTCAAATTATTTCTTGAACGAGGCAAGGTGGCCTTAAATTCCGGAATAAGTTTCGGAGACGGCGGTGAAGGCTTTATGCGCTTGAATGTTGCCTGCCCCCGCGCCACCTTGCAGGAAGGACTGAACAGAATCGCCGCCGCCCTGTCAACACTATAATACGGCATCGGCAGCAGTTTACGCTGTTCGCCTGCGGAATTTGCCGGGATGATCCGCTTACGTGTTTACGGTCGATTGATATTGAATAATTAAGACAATTCTGATAAGCAGAACCGCGATGGATTGTCAGGTTTGGCAGCATAGTTTCCCGCCCCGCGACCAATGCTCGAACGAGTTCGTGTTGGCGATTTTTTTTGGACCCCGGAGACCTTACTATGCGCAAAGTGATCACTACAGACGAGGCAAAATGCACAGGCTGCAACCGATGCCTGCGCGTCTGCCCGATTGGGGAAGCGAATCTCGCCTATACCGATGGAAATAAAGCAAAGGTCCGCATCGACAACAACAAGTGTATCGCCTGCGGCGCCTGCATCGCGGCCTGCCCGCATGAATCCCGCTCTTACACAGACGATACGGAACGCTTTTTTGCCGATTTGGCGAGCGGAACGCCCATATCAATATTCTGCGCCCCGGCCGCGCGCGCCAACCTGGAGCAGTGGACGAAAATCCTGACCTGGCTGCGCGGGAAAAAAGTCCGTAAAATCTATGATGTCTCCCTGGGCGCGGACATCTGCACCTGGGCCTATATCCGCTGGATTCAAAAAAACAATCCCGGTCCCATAATCAGCCAGCCCTGCCCGGCCATTGTCGACTACATCCTTCTGCACCGCAACGATATGCTTCCCTATCTTGCGCCGATCCACTCCCCGATGCTTTGCACGGCCATCTACATGCGCAAATACCAGAACATACCGGACAAGATAGCGGCCATCTCGCCCTGCATCGCCAAAACCAACGAATTCGAGGAAACCGGCGGGATCGTCTCCTATAATGTCACCTTCGCCCGCCTTGAAGAATATATAAAAAGCCACAATGTGAGCCTGCCGGATCAGGAAGGCGGATACGACAACATGGATTACGGCCTGGGCATGGTTTTTCCCATGCCGGGCGGTCTCAAGGAAAATGTGGAACAGATGCTGGGGAAGAGCCTGCGCATCGACAAAAGCGAAGGACAGCCCCTGGTTTACAAGGCCCTGAACGAATATGCAAAAACCGACAAATCGGAACTGCCGGCCCTTTTTGACGTGCTTAACTGCCCGGAGGGCTGCAACCTCGGCACCGGCTGCAAACACCAGCGCAACATGTTTGACATCAATACATCCATGGACGAAGCGCGCCGCAGTATTCTCAAGGACCGGGAACAAGACTATTTCGAGAATCTTTTTGCCGAATTCGACAAAACCCTGCGCCTGACGGATTTTATAAGACACTACCACCCAAAGCCGGCCGGCCGCATAGTGGTGAGCGAAGAGGCGGTTGAAGCGGCCTTCCACATGATGGGCAAGGATGACTACACCACGCGCAATTTCAACTGCGGCGCCTGCGGTTCCGACACCTGCCACGGAATGGCCCTGAAAATAGCCAAGAAAATAAATCTGCAGGAAAACTGCATCCAGACAGCCCACGCCTCAACTATCCGCAAGAACCAGGATATGCTTGACTGGCAGGCCGGAAACGCCACGTCCATCCAGTCCCTGAAGCAGGATCTGGCCGAGCTGAAAACCCTGAGCGACCGGATTGTCGGAGATATCTCCAGCGTTGAGAAAATGATTGCCGTTTACGATGGTCTTGGCAAAGACATAGACAATATCGCCCGCAATATTCATATGATTTCCCTGAATGCCTCTATTGAGGCCGCGCGCGCAGGCGAACACGGCAAGTCCTTCGCCGTGGTGGCCGAAGCCGTGCGCTCTCTGGCCGGAGAAACGCAGGGGGCAACGGCAAAAATCGTAAAGGCCTCGGGCGACGCCAAGTCCTCGCTCCTGGATATCGCCAACAGCGTGAAGACTATAGGCGATGATATAGCAAAGTCCTACGCATATGTGACAGAAATTGATGAAAGTACTCAGAATGTTTTGCACAAATAGCGCAATGATGCGCAGTAGCCAGAGATTGGAACAGGCAGGCTTTTGCCTGCCGTAAACGACAATCTCAGGCGTAAAATACTCTAACAGAGACGGCGGAAAATACAGATGTTCAAGTCTCTTCTGCCGCAAGGCGCGCCCTTTTTTGAACTCCTGCTCTCCCAAAATGAAAAACTCTGCGCATCGGCGGAGGCTCTGAACAGCATCCTGGAAAATCCCGGACAAATGGAAAAAACGCACCGGGATGTTTCCGATCTGGAAGCCGAAGCCGACAAAATCCATGCCCGCATAACCAGATATCTTTCCCGCACCTTTATCACTCCCATAGACAGGGAAGACATCCTGCGCATCACCAAAATGCAGGAAGAAGTCATTGACCAACTTTTTAACATGACCAACAGACTGTATATTTTTGAATTTCCCCGTATGCCTTTTCCCATGCTGCGCCTGGGGCAGACCCTCAGCAAAATGTGCAAATTTACCCGCTCCATGCTGACCGGTCTCTCCAAAAACACGGACACCCATGAAACCAAGGCATTTCGCGCCCTGCGCAATGAGGGCGAAATGCTGCTCAGCATGGCGCTTGTGGAACTGCACGATCTTTCGGCGCCAACCCCGGAGAACATTCTGGCCATCCTGAAATGGACCCAGATCTATGATCGGCTGGAATCGACCATGAACTTTGTCGTATCCCTCTCTGAGACAATAGATGAAGCAGTGCTGAAAAATGTTTGATGCCCAGCTTCTCCTGCTGCTGATTATCGCCGCCGCCCTGGTCTTTGATTTCACCAACGGGGCGCACGACTGCGCCAACGCCATCGCCTCGGTAGTGTCAACCCGCGTACTCACGCCGCGCGTTGCGGTCGCCATGGCCGCCTCCCTGAATCTGCTCGGGGCGCTGCTCGGGGAAGAAGTGGCCAACACCCTCGGCAACGGCATAGTGCGCCTGGACATTATAAGCGACAACCAGATTATGGTTTTGAGCGCCCTGTCCGCAGCCATAACCTGGAATTCCATCACCTGGTATTTCGGAATTCCCTCCTCGTCTTCACACGCGCTGATCGGCGGTCTTATGGGCTCGGCCATAGCCCAGGCCGGACCGGAGGCGGTAAACGGCATGACTGTGGTCCAGAAGGTGTTGCTACCCCTGCTCCTTTCTCCCCTGGCCGGTTTTTGCATGGGCTTTGCGCTGATGTCCCTGATCGGCCAGATATTTTTCCGCATCCACCGGGCCTTTGTCATGCGTTTTTTCCGCAGGGCGCAAATCTTTTCCTCCGCCTTCATGGCTTTGAGCCACGGATTTAATGACGCCCAGAAGACCATGGGGGTGATCAGCATGGCCCTGCTCATTTTCGGTGAAATAGAAAGCTTTCATATCCCCTTGTGGGTAAAGCTGATCTGCGCCCTGGCCATGGCCAGCGGAACTTTCATGGGCGGCTGGAAAATAGTCAAAACAATGGGCCAGAAGATTTTCAAACTTGAGCCGGTGCATGGTTTCACGGCCGAACTTTCGTCCGCCGCCGTTATAGGCTGCGCTTCAATTATCGGAGCGCCGATCAGCACCACCCAGACCATAACCGCCTGCATTTTCGGCGTAGGATCAACACGCCGCCTGTCCGCAGTGCGCTGGGGCATAGCCGGAAACCTGGTCATCGCCTGGCTGCTCACCATACCCGCCTCGGCCGGCGTCGGAGCGGCCGGATTTCTGCTTTTGCGCCTGGTTTGGGGACAGAATTGAAATTATGCGCATTATTACGGATATAAATGCCCTTCCTGCGGTTTCGCAAGACTTGAGCCGGGGATCAGTCCTCACTCTGGGCAATTTTGACGGCGTGCATCTCGGCCATCAGGCGCTGATCCTCACAACAATCGCCAAGGCGAAAAAACTGGGGCTGCCCGCTCTCGCCGTCACCTTCGACCCTCACCCCCTGCGAGTACTCAAGGGCGACGCCGCGCCGCTCCAGTTGCTTTCCCTGCAGTGCAAACTGGAATATTTCGCGGCTCTGGGCCTTGATTTGGCTCTGGTGCTGCATTTCACTACGGCCACCGCAACCATGGAAGCGGATGACTTTGTGCGGGACATCCTGTGCGATTCCCTGCACAGTCGCTTTCTGGTGCTCGGATACGATTACGCCTTCGGCAAAGGCAGGCGGGGAAACGCCGCCCTGCTTGGCGAGATGGGAAAAATCCTCGGATTCGGCGTGAAAGAAGTTCCGGCCCTGCTCATCGGCGACAAGGCGGTCAGTTCGACCAGCATCCGCAAATCCCTGCAGGCCGGCGCGGTCCGCGCGGCCGCCTCCATGCTCGGACGGCCGCATTTTGTGCAGGGTAAAGTAGGGAAAGGCGATGGACGCGGGCATCTGCTTGGTTTTCCCACCGCCAATTTGCTTCCGGACGACAACATTCTCCTGCCCAGGAAAGGCGTTTACGCGGTGCTGGCCGAGATAAATCCACCCGAACTCGAACTCGGTCCGCAAAACGATTCGTCACGCATTTTTCAGCCCGGGATCGCCAATGTGGGCGAAAACCCCACTTTCGGGGGCGTATCCTTGCGCGTTGAAACGCATCTGCTCAATTTTAACGCTGACCTTTACGACCAGACTTTCCGGGTGCATTTTATCGAAGGTCTGCGCGAAGAGCGTAAATTCGCCAGTGCGGATGAACTAATCCAACAAATTCATCATGATGTCCAAAGAGCCAAAGAAATCATGCCGCCTTCGCTTTAAGCGGCAAGGGACGGGAGCGTTAAATGTATAAATCTAAAATTTTCCTTTTCCTGTTCTGCTGCCTTTTCACTTCTGCCCTGCCCGGCCCGGCGGCCCAGGCCGGGGGACCGCTTTCCGCTCTTACGCTAGCCCAAAATGGCATTGATCAATGCGATTCCGATCTTTTCAACAAAGCCGTGGATGTGGGTGAGGTGACGGATCATGCTGCGGACGCCCTGCTTGCCGCCTTGCTCAAGGCCTCAAGCGAAGGCAGGCTGGACGCTTCCGCAGGCATGGTTATCTCCCTGGTCAAAATGGCTAAAGACAGCGGCCAGGACAAGTTCATCAAACAGTTGCTGCTCTCGGAGATAAAAAGTTTTCTGGCCTCGGGCATCAACGGCGGCTGGTTCGCCGGCAAGGCGGATGAAAAAACCCAGTCCCCCGGCAGCGGTTTTGCCGCCTATCTGAAAAAACTGCCGCGCGGGCGGCGTACGATTCTGCCCGGTAAAGTTTTATCCGAATCCGGCGATCAGGCGGAAGTCAGCGCAACTTTTACGGATCCGCAGGCAGGCGCATTTCCCCTCGTTTTGGGCTTAAAACGGCAGGACGGCGTCTGGCGCGTTATGGAGATAAAAAATGCCATGGAACTTTTTACCCAGGCCGCAACGAAAAAAATCTGAAAAATTTTCCGGCCCCAAGCTTAAATCCTGCTTCCGGTTTATTTGTCTGTTTTGGCTTCTGGTCGTCGGTCCGGTCCAAGCGGCCTGTCTCAGCGGAGAAATAACCCTTTTTGTGCCGGATCGGGAAGAAAGTCCTGCATACAAGTTATACAATCTCCTGGACTCCGTTTTCAGAAGGGATTTCTTTCAGCGCGTCACACCGATCATTCTCGAAGGCCGGGGGGGGAGTTATGCACTTAATCGCCTGCAGGACAGCAAAGGAGACGGCTGTTTCATGTCCGCCCTCTCCATGCCCTCATTTTTCTTTCTCGCCAAAAGCGGCAACAGCCTCTATGACGCTGACGGCATCTATCCCCTGGCTGTAATCGCTTCGATACCCAATGCCCTTTGGGTGGATGAGCAAAGCCCGTTGCGCGATCTCGACGCTTTCATAGAGAAAGCCACAGCCGAAACGGCAAAAATCGACAGCCGCTTTGCCATAGCCGGAGCAGGCCGTCAGACGGACCAACACTTGGCCACTTTGCAGATGAACAGGGCCACAGGCCTTAAAATTCCCTATCTTCCTCTCCTGGGTGTAAAAGAATGCACGGAGGCCGTCAGGAATGGGCTGGCGGCGGCCTGCTGGGGCTACGCCGTCCCCCCGGAAATGATGCCGGGCTTAAAGCCCCTGGCGGTGGCCGCGCCGACGCGCAGCCCGGTTCTTCCCCTTGTCCCGACTTTTTTTGAGGCCCGCTGCGATATGCAGAATATTGTCCTTTTCGGGCTCGCCCTGCCGGCCTCCAGTCCGGAAAATATCCGGGAAAAAGGTCTTACGGAGCTTGCAACGGCGCTAAAAGACGCTGACTTACGCAGTAAAATCACCGCCTTGGGTTTCACAATCCCCGCTATTACCGACCCTATGCCGCTCTTGACGCTTAAAGAGCGGCAAGCAGCTTTAAAGCTTCTGGATGAATACCCGCTCTTTCCCAGGGGCGAGTCCCTGTCCACGGTCCGCTGAGCAAGATCATTTTTTGCCTCGGAAATATGAAAGGACATAAAGCAGAAAGCCCCCCGCACGGCAAAAACCCTGTTTTTTTGCCCTGCTTGCTCGGGCCAACCGGCGCAGGCAAAAGCGCCGCCGCCCTTGCCTTGGCGGACCTGCTTCCCCTGAGCGTAATTAACGCCGATTCCCGCCAGATTTACAGGGATTTCCCCATCATTACCGCTCAGCCGACGGACGACGAGAAAGCGCGCTGCCCTCATCTGCTCTACGGCTTTTTACCGACCGGGGACAAGCTGGGCGCCGGTGGATACGCCCGACTGGCGCAACTTGCGATAGAAAAGACACATGCCGAGGGCAGACAGGCTTTATGCGTCGGCGGAAGCGGACTGTATTTCCGGGCTCTGCTGGAGGGCCTGGCCCAGGTTCCCAAAATCCCGGAAGATAT
>JAISKK010000084.1 GCA_031260965.1 Desulfovibrio sp.
GCAAGGCGAATTTACTTTGCCGTCAAGCAACAATCCCAAGCGTAAATTGCGCTAGTGGCCATTCTAAAAATTGGATGCTTGCCGAAATCTTGTAATTACGGTAGAGTGCATACATGAAACCATACAGGCTGAACAACATAAGCACCCGGATACGGCACAGGACAAAATGAGCAACAGTTCGACGGACAGACAGGCGAACCTTGCGGCTGACACGCTTACCCGTGAGCCAAGGCGCTACAATGTGCTTTTGCACAATGACAATTACACGAGCATGGATTTTGTGGTTGAGGTGCTTGTTTCCATATTCAGCAAAAACGCGACCGAGGCCACGGCCATTATGCTCGTGGTGCATGAAAAAGGTTCCTGCGTCTGCGGAATCTACACGCGTGAAGTCGCCGAAACCAAACTGGCTCAGGTCAGACAAAAAGCCAGGCAAGCGGGCTTTCCCCTACGTTGCACCATGGAGGAGGCTTAGATGCTTGACGCCCATCTGGAGCGGGCCTTCGCCCTGGCCGTAAACGTTGTGCGTACGCGCCGGCATGAATATTTTACCCTGGAGCACCTCCTCTACGGCATTTTATCCGAGGAAAAGGGTAAAAGCCTTCTCGCGGAAATCGGCGTGAGCGTGGATGCATTGCGCCGCAAACTTGATGATTTTTTCAACGCACACTTAAACCCCATGCGCAATGAGGGTAACCGGGAAATAGTCCAGACCCTGGCCATGGAAAGGGTAATGTCCCGCACACTGCGCCAGATGCAGTCCTCCGGCCGCATTCTGGCAAGTATAGGCGACATTCTTGCCGGAATCATGGAAGAAGAGGATTCTTATGCAGCCTACTTCATCCAGGAACAGGGTATAAGCCGTCTGGACATTCTGGAGCACATTTCCGCTGATGCCCCCGGCGTTGAAGATTCCGAAAACCGCGAAGGCGTTCGGGAAAAACGCTCCGGTCAGGAAGGCGATGAAAACAGCCAGGACAGCAAGGCCCTGCGCAAATACACTCAGGATCTGACAGCCAGCGCAGCCAACGGAGACCTTGATCCCCTGATTGGACGCCAGGAAGAACTGGAGCGGACCGTACAAATTTTGGCTCGGCGCAGAAAAAACAATCCACTTTTCGTGGGCGACCCCGGCGTCGGCAAAACTGCTCTGGCGGAAGGACTGGCCCTGCGCATCGTCTCCGGGGATATCCCGAAAGAATTTCAGAACTCCCGTCTTTTTTCCCTGGACCTCGGCGGCATGATGGCCGGGAGCAAATACAGGGGCGATTTCGAGGGACGACTTAAATCCGTTCTCGCCGCGCTGGCCCGCATCCCCAAAGCCATACTTTTCATAGATGAAATTCATACCCTGGTGGGGGCCGGAGCGGTAAGCGGCAACGCTCTGGATGCCTCCAACATCCTGAAGCCCGCCTTGGGATCGGGAAAACTGCGTTGCATAGGCAGCACCACACACGAAGAGTTGCGCAACCATTTTGAGAAAGACAAGGCCCTGTCTCGCCGTTTCCAAAAAATTGAAGTCCTGGAACCCAGCCACGCGGACTGCCGGGAAATACTCAACGGTTTGAAAGGACATTACGAAAAACACCATAACGTGCGCTACAGCCCTTCCGCCCTGGACGCGGCCTTGACCCTCTCCGCCCGTTATCTGCCGGAGGCGCGTCTGCCGGACAAGGCCATAGACCTTATGGACGAAGCCGGGGCAAGACGACGTCTGGCCAGAGCCGACAGTCCCGCCGGCAATCCAGCGGACGCGGGGAAAAAAGCCCCGCCCGCCAGAGTAAAGGTAGCCGACATCGAACATGTGCTGCAGAGCATGGCCCGCATCCCCTCGGTCAAGGCAGGGGCGGCAGAAAAAGTTTCCCTGCGCCATCTGGAACGCGACCTCAAAAGCGCCCTCTTCGGACAGGACGAGGCCGTCTCCGCTCTGTCCAGGTCTGTGCTGCGCGCCCGCGCCGGTTTCCGGAGCCAGGGTCGCCCGCAGGGCTCCTTCCTTTTTTACGGACCGACAGGCGTGGGGAAAACCGAACTGGCCAAACAGCTTGCCACCACACTCAAGGTTCCCTTCCTGCGCTATGACATGTCGGAATACATGGAAAGACATGCGGTTTCGCGCTTTATAGGCGCGCCCCCCGGGTATGTGGGCTTCGATCAGGGCGGACTGCTCGTTGAGGCTGTCCGAAAAAATCCCCATGCAGTTCTTCTGCTTGATGAAATGGAGAAAGCCCACCCGGATGTCTTCAACGTGCTGCTCTCGGCAATGGATTATGCAACGCTTACGGACTCCGCCGGGCGCAAGGCCGACTTCAGCAATGTGATCATCATCATGACCACCAATGCCGGCGCCTTTGAGATGTCCAACCGCAGCATAGGCTTCAAGGCGGCCGCCGAACGCGACGCTCCGGCCGGCAAAGCGAAAAAAGCCCTGGAAAAAGTTTTCAGCCCGGAATTCCGCAACCGCCTGGACGCCATGATTCCCTTCCATGCCCTGTCCGATCCGGTCATGCTGAAAATTGTCGAAAAATTCCGCATGGAGCTTGAAGCTGGTCTGGCTGAACGTAAAGTCAGCCTCAGCATGAGCAAGGCCGCAGAAAAACACTTGGCCCAGGCGGGATATGACCCGGTATTCGGCGCCAGGCCCCTGGCCAGGGTGATGCGAGAAGAAGTGGAAGATACGCTGGCCGGGGAAATCCTTTTCGGTCGCCTGAAAAAAGGCGGAACAGTCCGCATTGACGCCACAGACGGGGAAAAGGGCCGGACAAAACTGCTTTTCAGCTACACAGCCCAGGCCAAATAGATGGACGTAGAGGAAGCGGGAGCAGCAGCGCAGCCGGATAACTCCGAGACTGAAAAAGCCTCCCTGCGCGCACATTTCCGCGCCCTGCGCAAAGCCATGCGCCCTGCTGAACGCGCCGCCCTTTCCGAGGCGGCCTGCGCGCACCTTTCTTCTGCAGACGTATGGAAAAAGGCGCAAAGCGTCGCTCTCTACATGGCCGCGCGCGGGGAGGCCGATTGCCTGCCCCTGCTCAAACAGGCGCTGGCAGAAGGCAAAAAAGTTCTCCTGCCGCTCTGCCTTGACCCAGAACGCGACAACCGCATGTCGCTTGTGCCCTGCGCGAATCTGGAGAGCTTGCGGGTCGGCGCTTTCGGCATTCTGGAGCCGCCCGCGCCGCAGGGTTCCCGGCAATCGTTTGGACAACCGGATCTGCTTCTTGCCCCCGGTCTGGCCTTTGACCGGCAGGGTTTTCGCCTGGGCCAGGGAGGCGGCTTTTATGACCGCCTCTTATCCGAATCCGCCTTGGACGCCACTCTGTGCATCGGTTTTGCCTACTCATTTCAGATTGTGGAGCAGGCGCCGCGCGCGCCTTGGGACAGACCGACGCACGCCCTGTGTACGGACAAGGGTCTGTTTTGGGTGGACCAGACAGCCCCCCTGACAGGTTTAAAGCCAGGGACTGAAAATATAAAGGACGGAATGTGAAAGCTGAAAAGGAAATGACAAATCTGGCACGCGCCGGACTTATCCCCTTCGTTTTTCCAGGTGTCCCCAATGTGCTTTGCGCTTTCGGAAGCGCCCTAAGCGGCGATATCCGCCTCGGCGGCGGCTCCGACGATGATGAGAAGGCGTGCGCCAAACGTCGCGCCATGCTCGCCGCAGCCGGACTTGAGCGCTGGGTAGAACTGGATCAGATACATGAGGACGGCTTTATTGTTTCCCCCACACCTACCCCGCTCGAATTTCCTTCCACCCTGCGGGCCGACGGGGCCTGCAACAGAGAAAAAGACCTGGCCCTGCTCATCAAGAGCGCGGATTGCCAGCCGCTTTTCCTGGCCCTCGCGGACGGATCGGCTGTAGCGGCTCTGCATGTGGGCTGGCGGGGCAATACCTTCAATTACCCGGCCATAGGTCTGAAACGCTTTTGCGAAACCTGCAAAGCCGCCCCTGGCGACGTGCGGGCCGTGCGCGGACCGAGTCTTGGTCCCAAATCCTCGGAATTTATAAATTTCGCCACGGAATGGCCACCCGCATGCCACCATCTTTTTGACAGGACTGACTATACCATCGACCTTTGGCAACTCACTCACACCCAGCTCGTTACGGCCGGCATGAAAGACAAACATATTTTCGCTCTGGATCTCTGCACCCAGTCCCTGCCCGGTCTGCTCTTCTCATACAGACGCGGCGATACAGCCCGGCAGGGGTCCATGATCTGGATAAGAGGGGATAAAGCGTGAGCATGGATTTCTGGCGGCTTTGCGTGCGCTCGGAGTTCTCAGCCGCCCACGCCCTGCGTAACTACAAAGGCAAATGCGAGAACCCGCACGGGCACAATTTTTTGGTCGAGGCTGAGGTTGAGGGCGAAAATCTCGACCCGGACACGGAAATCCTGGCGGATTTTTCCTGTCTCAAGCTGGACCTCAATTCCGTGCTGCAAAGCCTGGATCACAAAGACCTGAATGTGACGCCGCCTTTTGACCGGCTAAATCCTTCCTCGGAAAATCTGGCCCGGCATATCTTTCTGGCTCTGGCCCATCTGACGGACAAACGCGGAGTATGTCTGCGCAGCGTGACCGTCGGGGAAAGCCGCGCCCAGAGCGCCACCTACTGCCCCAAAGCGGACTAGATCATTTTACGCTTGAGATTGTTGCTTGACGGCGCAGTAAATTCGCCTTGCAACAATCTCACGGCAAAAACTTAAA
The DNA here is from genome assembly GCA_031260965.1 of Desulfovibrio sp. Lineage (GTDB taxonomy): Bacteria > Desulfobacterota > Desulfovibrionia > Desulfovibrionales > Desulfovibrionaceae > Frigididesulfovibrio. The sequence goes on from JAISKK010000084.1 coordinate 4,702, forward strand.
TCTCGCCGGTAAACGGCATCACTGTCAGAAATCCAGTTCCAGACCGACCGGGCAGTGATCTGAGCCGCCGACGGCAGCGTCTATCCAGGCGTTTTTCACCTTGTCCTTAAGTTCCTCCGAGACAAAAAAATAGTCTATGCGCCACCCTGTATTGGTCTGCCTCGCTCTGGCACGGTAAGACCACCAGGAATATGCGCCCGCCAGATCCCCGTGCAGCAGCCGGAAAGTATCCACATAACCGCAGGCAATGACGCGATCCAGCCAGGCCCGCTCTATGGGCAAAAAGCCGGAGTATTTTTCATTCTCTTTGGGTCTGGCCAGATCAATGGGCCGGTGCGCGGTGTTGAAGTCTCCGCAAACCACGATGGGTTTGGACTTGCGCAGGTTCTCGGCGTGTCTGAGAAAGGCGTCGTAGTAGCCGAGTTTGTAGTTGAGACGCTCTTCGTTCATCTGGCCGTTGGGAAAATAGACATTAAAAAAGTGAAACTGCGGCAGTTCAAGATGAATAAGCCGCCCTTCCCCCTGCCAGGGCGCTTGCGGCAAATCAAAGTTCACGGCCAAAGGCTGGATGCGTGAAAAGGTCGCCACCCCTGAATAGCCGCGTTTTTTCGCCGCCGCAAACCAGGACACATGATAACCGGGGGCGGAACGCTGATCTTCCGGCACATCCGTAAGCTCGGCCTTGACCTCCTGCAGGGCGACTATATCCGCGTTCACGTCCTTGAACCAGGACCAGCCCCCGCTGGCGCACAGGGCGCGAAATCCGTTAACATTCCAGGAATACAGATGCATCATAACCTCTTTAAATCAGAGCTGCCCGCGCAAAACTGCGCCAAAGCCCTCTGGGCGGTTTTGGGGGGACAGATTGTCGCGTTGCCTCCGATACAGCCGTTTTCACAGCACATTACCTCAACCAGATTTCCCTCTTCGCATTTTCTATCTTTGGCCATTTTCTTGAGCAGTTTAATCGTTGTTTTATCCAGTCCGTTGATTACACAGGGCCGGACATCGCCTTGGGATATGGAGGCGACGGCCCCGGCAACTCCACCCGAAACCCCGAAATTTCGGCCCTGTTTTGAACTTTCAGTGTCAAAAACCGCTTCTTCGCAGTCAAGAATTTCAATATTCCTGGCAATCAAAAGCGCCCCGAGTTCCTCATAGTTCATAACGAAATCAATATTCGGATTGGCCCGCCCCTCGTTTTTTTTTGCCACACAAGGGCTTATAAAAACAGTGAGCGCGGACGGTTCATCCCGCCGGACTTTTTCGGCGATGTAATAGAGAGGGGTTTTTGTAGCGGAGACAAACTCCCTGATTTCGGGCAGATGCTTGTTGATAAACTGACTATAGCCGGCGCAACAGGAGGTGGTCATAAAAGGCGCTCCGGCCTCCATGCGTTCCGCAAATTCCCTGGCCTCATTACGGGTTGTCGTATCCGCGCCTTGCGCCACTTCATAAACATCCGCGAATCCGGCCTTTTGCATCGCCGTCTTGAGCCGGTAAACACCGCCGGGGAATTGCCCGACAATGGAAGGCGCGATTAACGCGATAACCCGCCCGCCGGATTGCATCTGCTTCAAGATATCAATGATCTGGCTCTTTTCATGAACAGCGCCAAAGGGGCAGTTCATTATACATTTTCCGCAGGACAGGCAGGCATCATAATCAATCTGGACAAAACCGTTTGTGTCTTTGACAATGGCGTCAACAGGACAGGCATCTTCGCAGGGGACAATGATTTTTACGATGGCGTTGTATGGACACTGCGCAATACACATCTTGCAGTTTTTACATTTTGCGCCGTCAATGACCGATCTGCCGTTGCTCATGCTGATTGCGCCGAATTTGCACACGCTCTGGCAGGGTCTTGCCACACAACCCTGGCAGAGGTCAGTCACATGGATGCGATGGGGGGTACAGCCTTTGCACGCGGCATCTATGACTGTAAGCGGACCGCTCGCTGGGGTCTCGCGCGCAAGGGCTTCCTCAGCATATACCGACAACTGTTTTATTTCGTCGTCATTTTCTATGGAGAAACCGAGTCCGGCAATAATTCGGGTTCGCAGAATCGCCCGTTCCTTGTAAATACAACATCTGTAAGGAACATTCATGCCCTTCGGACGCATTTCAAAAGGAATAAGCTCAACATTTTTCGCAAAGTTCTCTGAAAAAAAAGCTTTGATGATTTTTACTAAAACTTCTTTTTTTATATGGATTGATTGGTTGTTATTATTCATAATTTTTTTTCTATATGATCTAAAACTTTTTCAATTGTTGCGTTAGAAATTATTTCATCATCAATCTTTACATAGGGAGACTCCGCATGTTCACCGTTTGACGTACACAGATTAAGACAGTTATGACCAGCTATAACAACTCTGTCGCCAAAACGGTCAGGAATTATATCAACAAGATCTTGCAGATGTGAAGAACCCATTACATAACATGCGGTGCCAAGACATAGTTTTACAGTAATTGTATTCATTTTTCCGCTTCCTATATATATTTGATATTTACAGTTTTGATATATTTTGTCTCCAGTAATTTGGCTATTTTTTTTATAATATTTTTTCTGATCTCAATTTCTATGGGCATATTCGGGTCGTAGTGCGCCTGATTGAGTTTCGCCCCCACCATAAAATTTATGCAGTCGCTTTCCAGAAAAAATTTAACGAGCTGTCCCGCCGCATCGTTATGCGTGACCGCCTCAGTTTCCTCCAGATATTCACAGGCGCGGGTCAGGGTTAAAATCCCCTCCGTCACCAAATCCACTCCCTTCATTTTTGAGACAGGAGGCAGGCTGCCGGCGTTGGTCAAAATCTGCGCTTCAACGGGAATATGCAGTTCACGCGCCAGAATATTCGCCGTTGTTCCGCCACAGATGGCTTTTTTGCCGGTAAAACGCTTGAAGACATACGCACAGGCGTTATCTTTATCCGCATGATAGGGCGGTCCCGTAAAAATCAGGGATTCCCTGGGTTGACGGCAGTATATGGACACCGCCGAAATATCGTCCCTGGCTTTTTTGTCGACCTCGTTTCCTTTCGCGCAGTTAACTATCAATTTCGCTAAATCCCGGCTGGAAATGTCCGGCTGATCCTGCAATTTTTTTAAAAGAAATTCAATAAGTCCCTCCCGGCGCAAACCCAGTTTTAAAGCGGGAGATCCAAGTCCGGCCTGGGTTACTCCGTCCGAGCAGAAAATCAGCCTGTCGCCAAGCTCAAGTTTGATATTATAAATTTGCATATGCCGATTCGGAAAGGTCGCCGAAGTGACGACCCGCGCAACGGCGTCCATGACTTCGCCTTCCCGGACCCAGACAAACTGCGGGTTTCCTTCTTCGACGATGCGCGCAAAACCCTCGTCATTGCAGTCAAAAGCGGAAAATGTGGCATAACTTATTTTTCTGACCCTGCAGACGGGAAGCGCATTCATGACGATTTCGCAGACACTTTGAATGTCCGCATCCGCTTCAATAAATTTCAAAAGCATGGTCGCGGTCATGCAGGAGAGGATATTCGCCTTAATCCCACTGCCCAGGCCGTCTGAAAGCACAGCGGCAAGTTTGCCCGTATCCTTGTTGCGCGAGGACAAAAAATAATCCCCGTAGGCGTTCTGATCATATTTTTTCTGCTGTGTGCAATCAATGTCAATGAACATCGCCATCCGCCTCATTGTCCGGGTCGTAGTCATGGGCAATGGAATTCAAAAGCAGTTCCGTCTCAACCATATGCTCACCGAGCAGACCGGCGATTTCCTGGACGGTTGTGACGTTTTTCATAATAACTTCACGCGCTTTTTTGGCAATTTTCTCCCTGTTTATTTCCGATTTGGTCACATCAGTTATAATTGCCCCGACAATTTCGTCAGGCTCGATGGTAAAGGCGGAAATGTCATATAATCTGTCTTTTACGGGAAAATGTTCTTTATGAATGTCTTTTTCCGATTTCAAGGCCTGCTTGAAAAGATCCGCAAAATCAATAATCCTGTCAATCGCCGCGCCCTCCAGCCCGTTCGGACGGGAGGCAAAAACATCATACAAGTCTCCGCAAAACATTCGCATAAACGCGTCATTCGCTTCCACAACATTTAACTCATTATCAACCATAACAATTGCCGACGGCATACAGCGCAACATGGCGGCGGTCTTGCGCATGGCGATTTTACGCATATAGGAAACGCACATGGAAGGCTCGGCGTTGCCGGAAAGCAGCGCCCGTACCATATCCCGGCAGGACAGGTAACCGCAGCCGCCGCAGTTAAGTTCATCTTCTTCCGTTTGTTTGCCGATTTTTTTCATGCCCGTAACCATTTCATCCAATGAATAAGACTTGCGGTCCACAGGATTTTCCGGATAGGATTCCGGCACAAGCACCCGCACCTCGGCGGGGATGGCATCTCTCTTCTGAATTTTCGCCAAAATATCAGAGGTGATATTTATTCCAGCTTTTTTTGAAGCCAGAGCCGGGCCGTTCACACAGCCGGCTGGGCATCCGAGAGCTTCTACAAAAATTTTTCTGCTGATTTTTTCAGGGTTAAATCCGTTTAAAGCCTTTTCAAATGTATCCAAGGTACTTATGCTAATCAGCTGAACATCATCCCCAATGCCTGACTGCCTGATTGTCTCATTCATTCCTCCTTCAACAGGATACAAAGATCCTTCATATGCATCTTCCGGAACAAATTTATTATCATCAGTTATCTCAATTTCCTGTATACTGATAAATTTCTCTTTAATCCAATAATTTAACTCCTCAAATGTCAAAGCTGCATTAATCAGCTCAGGGTGCTTTGTAGCCTCATTCTTTTTTGCTATACATGGGCCGATAAAAACAATATCGATATCTCCATAAATCTGTTTCAGCATCTTTGCATGTGTTAAGGCTGGAGACGCTAGCGACATGATATTTCTGGTAAATTTAGAATTATATATCCGCACATAATCAACAATAACAGGACAGCAGCTTGAAATATAAAGATCTTTTTCCGCATTTTCAAGCATGTCCGCAGTGGCGATAGAAACTTCCTGCGCCCCCAGCGCGGTTTCGCTCACCGCCGCAAAACCAAGTTTTTTCAGCAGCCCAATCATTAGCGGCGCCGAATAATCAAACACTCCTGCCCAACTGGGGGCCAGCGAAACAAAAACCTTCCGTTGCGACTGGATCAGCTTTTGCGCTTTCTCAATATCATAACGGATACGTTTAGCTCCGGCTGGACAGGCGCGGACGCAACTGCCGCAGGAAATACATTTATCGCTTAAAATCGACGCATGCCCATCCTGTATTTTTATCGCTTTTACATGGCATTCGCGTACGCATTTATAGCAGTCGTTGCATTCATTTTTAAGCGTATAGACGGGATAAAGTTCATTCATCGTTTAACTCCTGCAAAATACCCGGCAATTTGCCCGCGTAAATTCGCATATTCAGCGTCCACAGTCCCCCCCTTGCCAACACATAGACCTGCTGATAAAAAATGTGCAAAATATCACAAGGTTATGCTATGAATTGTAGTGGAACTCAACACCGTAACCAGAAAATTTTGCCATGGTTTTTCGTAACACAATCTTTCCCCAAAGGCTATCTCCGCTGCCATGGACAGGGCGAAGCTGCCGGGAAATTTCACCAATTCTATGTGCGGCCAAGGGGATTGTGGTCAGAGGGGGGTGCTTGACTTTTCTTACCTGCCGATTTAGAAGGTCAGCATAGGGTCAAGATAGGCGTATTTTCTTCTGAAAGAAGGCTAACGTGAGAAAGATAAATGTAATCTCATTTGTCATTCTGTTATTGATTGCATATGGTAATATGCCTTTTATTACATCAGTATATGGCATAGAACAGCCTAAAAAAGCACAAATTCCGACACATTTCTTGAGTGATCGTCATGAAGAATATGATTCATGCATCGCCTGCCACAATGAAAAAAAACCATCTGCCGGCGCATTAGTCAGCATGGAACAATGTCTGCTCTGCCATGGTGAATGGGAAGAGCTTGCTGAAAGAACGAAAGCCTTTGAGGACAATAATCCCCATAGAAACCATCTGAATGAAATTGAGTGCTCGCTTTGTCATAAAGGACATGAGGAATCCAGTTTATTCTGCGCCAGTTGCCATGAGCAACTGAACGCAAAAATGAAGTAAGCACCACTCCCGCATGTGGCGGGTAAGTATCATGGTTTCTGCTGAACATTTAACGATCAGGAGAGTGGAACATGATGGCTAAAGCAAAAAAAACATCCGGTATTACTCGTCGTGATGTCCTGACAGGGGCCGCAGTTGCAGGGGCTGCTGTTGTCATGACTTCGCTGCCTCTTTCGTCGGCCGAGGCTGTACCCGTACCGCAAAAATGGGACCAGACCTTTGATGTGGTGGTCATCGGCAGCGGATATGCCGGGCTGGCTGCGGCAGTTGAGGCGCATGACGCCGGTGCCAGTGTCGTTGTCCTCGACAAGGCGGCGATAGTCGGCGGCAATTCTGCAATCGCCAGTGGCGGCTATAACTGCGCCGATCCCGAGCGTCAGAAGCCACAAAACATTGAAGACTCTCCTGACCTTCACTATCAGCAGACGCTGGCCGGTGGTGATTTTAGAGGCGATCCGGCAAAAGTTCGCTACTATGCTGATCATGCTCTGGATGGGGTGCATTGGCTAGAAAAATTGGGGGTCGTATTTGAGCCAAAAGTATATACTATAGTCGGCGCATTGCATCCCAGAAGTCACGATCCTATTAAAAATGGACGCGGCGGCGCAATTATTGCGGTCCTGAAAAAACAACTTGACCAACGGAAAGTGCAGATCCGGCTGAATTGTGCCGTAACCGGCATTGTACGGCAGGAACCTTTGGCTGGAGAGGTCCTTGGCGTACAGGTTAAAGAAAAAAATAACGTTCTGCACATTCAGGCTAAACGCGGTGTAGTAATTGCTACTGGAGGATTTGGAGCAGATGTGGCTTTTCGTTCCAAATACGCCCCGCAGTATGACGAAAAATTGCCGACCACCAACGTGCCGTGGGCCACAGGGGAAGTGCTGACCTATGCGCAGGATATTGGCGCGGATGTTTCGGGAATGGACTTTATTCAGCTTTTGGTTGCTTGTAATTATTTTACCAAAAAATATGGCGATATAGCCAATCTTGGCATTGATCACGCCATCTTTGTAAACCTGAACGGCAAGCGTTTTGTGGCTGAGGACGCGCGTCGCGATATTTTGTCAGGGAGCACACTGGCGCAGCCGGAAAAGGTATATCTATGGGTTGCTGATGATCGCGCCGGTAAACGCTATAGCCCTGAGCGGACCAAGATGTCGCTGGACAAAGGACTATGTTTTACCGCGCCGACTCTGGAAGAACTGGCCAAGATACTGGAAGAAAAATTGAAAGTGCCATCGGCCGAGTTTCTGGCTACCGTCAAACGCTATAATGAAATGGTCGCTTCCGGCAAAGACAACGACTTCGGCAAAAAGGGCATCAACCTTAAAGCAATTGAACAAGGTCCGTTCTGGGCCAGCCCCACACAGGCCGGTGTCCACCACACCATGGGCGGATTACGCACCAAGCCGGATACGGCACAAGTGCTTGACCGCAACGGGGTGATCATACCCAGATTGTATGCTGCCGGCGAGGTTACCGGTGGGGTACACGGCACAAATCGCCTCGGCGGCAATGCGACAGGTGATTGTATAGTATTTGGCCGGCTGGCCGGACAGACTGTTGTCAAGGAAACCCCACGAACCTAGTTTAAAGGTCGGCTCCGTCCATAAAAAAAGCATTTCAGGGGGACTGCATGGCAGTTCCCCTTGAAGTGTCTGAAGGTGCCGCCTTTTGGTCGGATCATGAGCAGTGAATGACGCCGGTTGCTTCTGCAATGCAGCGAAGGGGCTTACATGAACCGAAGAAAATTTTTATCCTGTTTCACCACGGTGACCGCTGCTGTCACGCTTCCGTCCCTGAGAGGGGCTGCAGCTTCGAGCGCTCATCTGTTTGCGGATACGGATATGCTGGGCGTTCTGCATGATTCCGCGCGTTGCATCGGTTGCCGCAAGTGTGAAGCAGCCTGCCAAAAAGTCAATGCCGATGTGCTTCCAAGCCCCGATAAGTTAAAATCTCCGGAGCCTTCTTTCTATTACCGTTCGGTGATGGATAAAAAGCGGCATACCGATTTTCAAAGATTTACCGTTGTTAACCGCTATAAAATAGAAGACCGGCTTCCGGTATACCGCAAATTTCAGTGCAACCACTGCATAGAACCGGCCTGCGCTTCAGCATGTTTTGTCAAAGCGCTACGCAAAACGCCGGAAGGCCCGGTGATCTACTCTCCGGACCTGTGTGTCGGCTGCCGCTATTGTATGATTGCCTGCCCCTTTTATGTGCCGGCCTATGATTACGACAACACCTGGAATCCCCTGATCTACAAGTGCACCATGTGCGCTCCGCGCCTCGCCAAAGGGCTTCTCCCTGGTTGTGTGGAATCTTGTCCCAAGGAGGCTCTGACCTTCGGCAGACGGAAAGAACTTCTGCAAATCGCCCGCCAACGCATTGTCGACAATCAGGGAATCTATGTGGATCACATTTACGGCGAATATGAAGTGGGCGGCACCTGCTGGCTGTATCTGTCTCCAGTGCCGCACAAAAACCTGGGTCAACCTGAAGTCGGCAAGACCGCGCCAACGGATCTTACAGCGGACATTTTGGGGACCGCAGGTCTGGCAGCGGGCATATTGACCGCCCTGTTGGGCGCGACCTGCCTTGTTAGCAGCCGGCGCAACAAGAAATACCCTGCCGGGCATGATGCCGGGGACGACAGGGGGGATGAGCAATGAACTCCGAGTGCAAAAACAACAACACCCTGCTTGATTGTATAAAAAACAATCCTGTGACCGCCATTATACTGCTTGTGGGGCTTGGCCTGACTGTGGCGCGTTTTACATCCGGCATAGGTGGCGTCACCAATCTGGACAACAAGAACCCCTGGGGCTTCTGGATGACCTTTGACTTGCTCTGCGGCATAGCCATTGCCGCAGGAGGATTTGCTGTCACGGCAGCTTACTACGTCTTCGGGCAGAAGCATTTTGGCGTCTTTGTGCGTAGCACCCTTACCACGGCCTTTCTTGGCTATTTTTTTGAAGTCATCGCGCTCGTGTATGAAGTAGGGCAGCCGTGGCGACTGCCCTATCCCATATTCTGGTCACAGGGCACGAGTTCCGTACTCTTTCTGATTGGGTTATGCGTCTTTGCCTATCTGATGATTTCCTTTACCGAACTGCTGCCTGCTGTCCTGGAATGGCTTGGGAAAAAAGATGCAAGAAAAAAAGCTATACGCCTTGTCACCCCCTTGGCCGTGATCGGCGCTGTTATCGGCATTATCCACCAAAGCTCCCTTGGAGCGCTGTATGTCATTACTCCCTCCAAGGTGCATCCTTTGTGGTACACAACACTCATGCCCCTCAATTTCCTCGTCTCCAGCCTGTTTGCGGGTTTGAGTATGGTTGTGGTTGAAGGCTTGCTGTCCCACAAGTTTCTGCATGCCTATATGGACGGGCAGCACATTAAAACCGCCAACCGGGCAGTGTTTGGCTGCGGCAAGGCCGCCTGCTTTTTCATGTTTGCCTATCTTGCCATGAAAGTTGTCCAAATGGCCGACACCAGCCAGCACCTCTCCTCCGGCTACGGCGCGTTGTTCTTGGCGGAACTTGCGGGCGGAGTTGCCCTGCCCGCCCTTATGCTCCTTACAGGCATTGCAAGAAAACGCACAGGACTGATACAGGCCGGAGCCATAGTCGCAGTACTGGGCGTTGTGCTCAATCGTTTCAATGTGAGCCTTGTTGCTTTTAACTATAACCTGCCGGCGGCAGAACGGTATTTCCCAAGCTGGATGGAAATTGCCCTTTCCGTTTTCCTCTTTACGCTCATGGTCGCGGCATATCGCTTTATCTGCTCCAGGATGCCGGTGCTGAAAACGCATAAAGAGTATGGGGAAGGAGTCGTCTAGAGCAGTTAACGCTTCAAATAGTCGCTTACGGCGAGCAAAGCTCACCTGCGCCTATTTGGCGGCAAGGGTTTACAGGAAATCCTTGCGAGCATTTCATGTATGAAATGTTCTAGCTGACCAGGATTTTTTCTTTTCTTTTGCGGGGAAAATATATAAGTTCCCGCGGAAAATTAAAGGAAAAGCAGAGGTTTCACCGCTATGGAAGATGTACAGAACACGCTGGCCACTGTCGCCCTGCCCATTGACAGCGTCGGGGTCCGTAATCTGCGTCTGCCGATTTCCGTCAGCCGCCGGGAAGGCGGCGCTCTGGCCACTGTCGCTCTGCTTGAATTGGGCGTAGATCTGCCCGCTCATTTCAAAGGCACGCACATGAGCCGCTTTATCGAAGTCCTGCAAGGGCGACAGGAAGATTTAAGCTACAAGAGCATTAAAAGTCTGCTGGAGGACATCCTGGAACGCTTGCACGCCCGCAAGGCCCGGGTCATTTTTGACTTTCCCTTTTTCATGCCCCGGCCCACGCCGGTCAGCAAAGCCACCGCCCTGCAAAGCTACCAGTGCCGCATTACCGGCGAACTGGCCCTTGAGGGCAAACTTGACTTCATTCTTGAGGTCAAAGTGCCGGTTATGACCGTCTGCCCTTGCTCCAAGGCCATCAGCAGGGAAGGCGCGCACAGCCAGAGGGCGGAAATCCGTCTTCTTTTGCATCTGAAAAATTTCTGCTGGCTCGAAGAGTTCATTGAGATCGCAGAAAGCGCAGGTTCGGCGCCCACCTATCCTCTGCTGAAGCGCGAAGACGAAAAATTTGTTACGGAACAGTCTTTTGCCAATCCCTGCTTTGTGGAGGATGTTGTCCGCAATATCGCCGAAATACTTGAGACCCATCCGCATATTTCCTGGTTCAGAGCGGAGGTGGAAAGTTTTGAATCCATCCACGCCCACAACGCCTATGCCTGGATCGAGCGTTATACGCAACCGGATTCGCAGATCTCATGCACGGACTTGTTCAATATGGTCTGCTGAAGACATCTCCCGATTTTCGTCAAAGAGAAGTGAATCCCGATGCTCCGGAATCAGATTGAAAAAGGATTCCAGGATCACAGCGGCTGCTGCCCCGTCCAGAGCCTTACGCAAATTTTTCCCCTTGAGTCCGGCCTCGCGCAGGCGATCTTCCGCATCATAGGAGCTTAAGGTCTCGGGCATCAGATAAATGGGCAGATGCAAAACGGCGCGCAAACGCCGGACTGCCGTGAGAACACGCTTCGTGCTGACGCTGTGCTCACCGTTCAGATAGAGGGGCAGACCGAGGACAAGAGCTCCGACCTCTTCCGAGCGAACCAGTTCACAAATGGCTCGCGTAAAATCATCCGGACCTCGCATGTTCAGGACCGGACGGGGAAAAACGCCCGTGCCCACGCTGTCCGACAGGGCGAGACCACTGCGTTTTTCCCCGTAGTCAACGGCCAGATAACGCATAAAATTCAATCACCTTCCAGAACGTCAAAATCGTCATCCAGGGCTTCGCCGGCGCTTAATCTGACTTTGGTCAGATCGGCCATATTCACACGCCGCAGCCCGTCTTTGCTGCGGACATGGCGCAAAAGCTTCGCGACTTTGTGCAGAATTTTCGGCCCGCCTGCCTGCTCGGCCATATATTCAAGACAATGCAAGACACGGCGCTTTTTAAAATCCCCACCCATATTCAAAAGAATGCGGGAGAGCCCCATTTTGCAGGAAGGGCAGGAAACCAGCAAAGGGCTGTCCGAGGGCAGCGCCGCCAGATCCGCGTCAAGCTGCGCGGCCTTGCGCGCCCGTATTTTATTGTAGATAAGGGGGGAGGTCATCGCGCCGAGACCGGCTTCGCCGCAACAGCCCGGACTCAAACGCACCTTCGTCCCAAGACTGCGCCCCAAGATACGGGCATAAAGACGCGCGGCTTTGGCCTTGTTCATTCCCGGCACTTCCACATGACAGGGGGCATGATAAAGTACGCGGCCCGGAGGCACTGTGACCAGGGCAGGTTTCACCTCTTCTCCGTCCTCCCGCGTAGACATATTTTCCTCGGCTCTTTGTCCATCCGCCCCCCCCAGAACCAGCCGCCCTTCCTGTACCCGGCTGAAAAGAAAATTAGCCAGATCGTCAAGATACAGATCCGCGCCTTCTGCATGGGGCAGGACCTCCGGAAGAAGCCAACGCTCCAGACCATCCCGGCAGGAACCACAGGAGCAAAGGATGGCGCTAAATCCCTGTCCAAGATGCAAAGCCCGCGCGGTCAGGGCGCGCAATTCCTCAGTATTACGTTTCTGATTGGCAGCGAAGGCATCGCTCAAGCCCCCGGCCAGCAGCGGATAACCGCAACAGACCTGCTCTTCGGGCAGGGTCACGGCATAGCCGTAACTCAAAAGCAGACTTATCCCGGCAAGCGCGATGCGGGGATAAAAAACTCCCGCTCCGCAGCCGGGAAAATATAACGCGCTGCCGCGCATCTCACCCTCAGGCACAAAAATCGTGCCCTGTTCGGCACGCAGGCGCTCGCCCAGATTGCGGTAGCCGGGGCGTGGACCCGGTCCCTTAAAAAGCGGACTCTCAAACCTGGTTTTGAGCAGAGCAGGCACAAGAGGCAAAAGACGGTTCTGCATGGCCTGGCCTACGGAAGCGGCTTTGCCGAGCATGGGGATACGCCGCTCCGGATATTCGGCGATCATTTTGAGGACGCGGGATTTGAGGGGATGTCCGCCCGCGCCCTCTTCTTCAAGATATACGCGCGCGGCGAGGGAAACCTCGGCGGAAACGATTTTCACCGGGCAGACGGCGGTGCATTTTCCACAGCCCGTGCAATGCTCCATTATCTGGCGTAAAGCGCCGAGCAGGGAGGGGTCCGGCCGTCCGTGGTTGACCTGGGAATAATACAGGGCCTCAATCAAAGAACCCAGGGACATGTTCTTGTTGCGCGGGTGAAATAAAAGCCCCCGCTTTGGATCATTCATGGGGCAGGATTGCCGGCATTTGCCGCAACGGGTGCAGAACTGCACATTCAAAAGTAGGGAGATCAACCTTTCCTTGTCCGCCAGCCCACTTTGCCGGATATCCTGGATCAGGCGGTTAAAGGAAAAGGTAAAGGAGCTGACCGGCAATTCGCGGCGGGTGAGTTTGGCGGGGTTAAAGATATTGCCGGGGTCAACGCCTTCTTTGTAAATGCGGAAGGCGTCCATTTTCTCCTTGCGCAAAAAGGCAATCTTGGTCACGCCTATGCCGTGCTCGCCCGTGACCTCGCCGCCCAAATCCTGGGCCTTGCCCATGACCAGATGGGCTGCCTTTTCCGCATTGACCAGCATATCCGGGTCATTGGAATTAACCGGAATATTCACATGCCAGTTGCCGTCTCCGGCATGCATGTGGCTGGCCGCGCAAATAGCGGAGACAAGGAAGTAATCCCGGATTTTTTCCGTTTCCGCCGCATATTGCGGATAATCAGCGGCAAAGGCCCGGAAAAACAGCTGGGCGCGCATCTGCAATTCCTGATCCGAAATGTCCAGGGCCGGGATTTCCCCTTTTATAATGCGTCCCGCGTAAGCCAGCTCAGTCCGCATCCGCTCCTCCTCCTCAGGAAAACCGGGCAGCAGGGAACAGCGGTGCAGAGCGGAGCGGTAAGCTCTGGCCATGTATTCAAGATTCAGGGTTTCCAGGTAGAGGGCAAAATCGGGTATAGCCCGAAGCGGGATAACCACATCTTCATTGATCTTGAAACCCGAAGTCCTTTTGGCTATGGCGGAGAGTTTATGTCTGTCCTCCCAGAACTCCTCGGCCTGTTTTGCGTCTTCAGCCGGAAAAATATCCACACCGTCATAGGAATCACAGATCTGAACAATGGAAGAAACCGCTTCGGCCAGGGCCTTTTCATCGCCACTGTCCATCTGCAGGATTAGGACGGAGATAGGATCTCCTTCATAAATCGCGGATTTTTTGCGATAGCCTATGGCCTGAACATATTTCAGTCCGAATTCCTCCAGTGCCGTGATCTTCACCAAATCCCCACGCATCCGGATGTCATTACGCAGGGCCACTATGTCATTGACCACCAACATGCAGTTCTCCATACTGCGCCCGAAAAATTCCAGAACCATAACCCGGTAATGGTCCAGGAATTTATGCAGAATAAAGGTGGCGTCTACAATTACCCCATCCGTGCCTTCCTTCTGCACCCCAGGCAGCCCTCCCAGAGCCTTGTCCGTCACATCCTTCCCCAGACCCGGAGTACGGATGGCGTCTCCGCGCAGGGCTATGCTCCTGACAAGAACTCCGTCCGCATCGCGCACCTCGAAGACGGCGATTTCCTCCGGCAGTATCTTGTGCCGGGGATGATTGAGACGGGTCACTTCAATAAGCCCGCCCTCAGGAGTAACCATTCGGTATGACAAGATATTGTCAATAGTGGTCCCATATTCAAAGCACATGGGACCGCCTGCGTTTTCGGCTATGTTCCCGCCTATGCTGGAGGCCTCGCGCGAAGCCGGGTCCACGCTGAACAGCAATCCGAATTTGGCCGCGTAGCGATATGCATCAGCGGTTATCGCGCCTGCCTCCAGCCTGACGTTCTGATCGGCTTCATCCACCGGACCTATGGCGTTTAAGCCGGTCAGGGAGAGAATTACGGTGCGCTTGAGGGCCGGGATGGCGCCGCCGGTCAGTCCCGTGCCGCTGCCGCGCGGGACCAGGGCGAACTGCATCTCTCCTGCCAGCTTAACCGCTTCGCGGACCTGATCGACAGTGCGCGGGGCGATCACCAGCAAGGGCAGTTCCAGGCGCAAATCCGTAGCATCAGTTGAATTCTCAACCAGTGTGTGCGGACTTGCGTCCACACATTCCTCAGGCATAAAGGCCAGAAGACGATTCTTCACTTCTTTTCTGAAGGCCATGTCGCTTTCATGGGCGCTCCAGAACATGGTCAGACCTTCGCTGATCGAGGCGGAATAATGCTGGGCCAGAGCGCGCCGGGAGGATTCAAAACTCTCCTGGACGCTTTCTTTTACTGTTTCCGCATCAATAAAGGGATTGTAACGCACCAGAAAAAGTTCCGCAGCGATATCCATAGCCAGCCTGCGTACCCCTTCCGGCCAGGTGGCGAACTCCTCAACACCGATGCGTAGAATACGCGGCACCAGGGAAGGGGCTTCAATGGAAATGTGCGGACCTTTGGAAAGCATGGTTTGACCTTTTTAAATGTAAAAATGCCCTAATCCAGAGGCAGAAAACCGGGAGGCAAATCCTGAGATGAATCCGTAGATTTCTCCGGCATATCGTCTTTGTTCCTGCCGCCGGGGCTGAGTTCAAGTCCCAAAGAAACTGCCTGATCCCGATAAGAACCCGAATTCAGGCGCAGGGCGTTCAAGGGTTCTACCACTATAGAGGGCAGACGGGTCACGCAGTAGTGTTCGCAATAGCCGCAACCGTAACAGCGCATAGGATCGACCTGGGGGGCAGGGACCAGCGCTCCCGCCGACTGAACCAGCTTGATCGAAGCATAGGGGCAGGTTTCCTCGCAGACCACGCACCGCCTGTTTTCCGCCCAGGCTACGCAACGGCTCTTGTTGACGACGGCAGTCCCTATTTTGGCCTGATATTTTTCTTCAAGGACCAGACGCTTGATCGCCCCGGTTGGACAGACCACTCCGCAGATGTTGCACTCCGGCTCACAGGGTCCGCGCCGGGGCAAAAAGAGTGGACTGAAAAGCCCTTCCAGGCCGGCCTCGAAGCCGGCGGGTTGCAGGGCATTATTGGGACAGGCCTTCATACACTCGCCGCAACGTACGCAACGGTCCAAAAAATCCGCTTCTGGGCAGGAACCGGGCGGACGCAGCAAACCCGCGGCCCAGAGGCTGCCGCGCCCGTTTGCGGATAGCAGACTATGCGCCCCGGAGTACTGAAGAGACGCAAGAGCCACACCTGTCACTCCCGCGCCAAGAAAGGCGCGGCGCGAAGGAAGGGGCAAAAACGCATCAACCCGGGCAGACGGACGGCCCGTAGGCTTCACCGCTCCGGAAGACAAAATTTGGGCGTTGACCGACGGATCTCCCACGTTAATCGGCAGCTTCCCCGCGTCAGCCAGCGTATCCTGGGTCGCCCGGCTTTTGCCCCGCAACTTAAGCTCCGCAGGGACACTAAAAGAAAAAACGCTGCCGTTGACCGGGCAGACGGCGCTACAGGTCATGCAGGTAATACATTCACTGTGCAGGGTTTTGAAACCCTCCGGCAAAATCGCCCCAGCCGGGCATTTTTCCACGCAGCTCCCGCAACCGCTACAGCCAAAAATGCGCCGCCTAAATCCTGGACGCAGAGAAGCCAGACCGAGAATGGCTCCGGCCGGACAGAGATAACGGCACCAGAAGCGGGGTCGGACCCGCTCCAGAAAAAAAAGGGAGAGGAAAAAGGCGGCGACAAAATAGATGCTGTCATAGCGACGCGGTTCAAAAGACAGGTAAAGCAGGGAATTGAGCCCCAGATCCTCGAAAAAGGGCCGTCCTGCATCAAGGGCCTGCCCCGCGCCGAGGAGAACCGCCGGATACATGAGCAAAGCCCAGAAGCGCGTGATCAAAGCTATGGGCGAGCCCCAGAAAATCAGGTTCACTCCGACCATGGCCGCGCCGACCATGATCAAAAGTATGACGTACTTGACCTTGTGCCGATGCTGGGAAAAAAGATTCTCTCCCTCAGGGGGACGGGGCTTGTTCTTCGGTTGCGGACAAAAAAATCCTCCGATAAAGCGTCCCATATCCAGGGTAATGCCCATGGGACACATGTAGCCACAAAAAATACGCCCGCACAGCAAAACGGAGAAAATCAGAAGCAGGCCCGGCAACATATGCGGGAAAGGAAAATCGCGGATGCACAGCGGGACCAGGGTGGCAAGCAGGGGATCAAGACGCAGATAGAGGTCCGGGGGCAGATAAAACTCCGCAAAGGGCCAGACGGCCGTATAGAGCAGGCCGAGGAAACAGCAGAGGCTCAGGGCCTGAATTATGCGTTGCCGCAAAAAGACGAAGGATTTTTTCATTTTACCGCGTAGTTCTCGCCCAGAGCTTTCCCGGCGCTTTGGCAGCGGATTTGTATCCCGGCAAAGCGCGAACCGGCTCCGGTCCGAAAAAGCTTCGTCATGGCTTCTACCAGAGCTTGGGGAAATGGTCCAGTTTGCCCTGATCCTGCGTCAGACGGTGTCCTGGAGCATTTCGCTTGAGATTGTTGCGAGACTTCGAAGTAAATTCGCCTTGCAACATATATGACGGCATCAAACTTTCCCAAGATTGCCAAGAAAGAGAGATGGAAAAACGGTCGGACCGGCTTTCGGAAAACCTGTTCTGGACACAGGCGGAAAACGCCGAGGTAGTGTAGAGGACCGGAAGCGCGTATACACCCATCAGGGCGCTGCCAACACAGGTTGACGCCGAATATATGTTTGCATCCGAACCGCAAAATCCAAATCATCTTTTCTTGACTCCAGGGCGGGACTATATATAGTACAAAAGCATATGTTGATTTATTGATATAGTCGGGTCAAAGTCACAACAACATAGAAAAATCAAGCCAATCAGGAGATTTTTATGATCCCAGCCAAAGGAAAATATTATTTCACCTCTGAATCCGTTACCGAAGGCCATCCGGACAAGGTGGCGGATCAGATTTCCGATGCGGTTCTGGACGCTTTGCTCAGCAAAGACCCCGGTTCACGCGTAGCCTGCGAAACCATGGTCACGACCGGCATGGCCTTCATAGCCGGAGAAATATCCAGCAGGGCCTATGCCGATTTGCCGGAAATAGTACGCAACACAATCCGCAATATCGGCTACAGCAGTTCGGAAATGGGCTTCGACTGGCAGACCTGCGCCGTTATCTCCTCCATCGACAAGCAATCGCCCGACATTGCCCAGGGCGTTGACCGCGCTGTTAACGAAGATCAGGGCGCCGGAGATCAGGGTATGATGTTCGGCTTTGCCTGCAACGACACCCCCACCCTCATGCCTTCCCCCATATACTGGGCGCATCAGCTCTCCCAGCGGCTCACATCTGCCCGCAAAGAAGGGCTGATTGACTATCTGCGCCCGGACGGAAAAACCCAGGTTTCATTTGAATACATAGACGGAAAACCCGTACGCATCAACAATGTCGTCGTCTCAACCCAGCACGCCAAAGGCGTTCCTCAGGAACAGATCATCACCGATGTCACGGAAAAGATCATTGTCCCCACCCTGCCTCCGGCTATTTTTAACAAAGATAACTGCGAAATTTTCATAAACACGACCGGACGCTTTGAAATCGGCGGTCCAATGGGGGACTGCGGTCTCACCGGACGCAAAATCATCCAGGACACCTACGGCGGTATGGGACATCACGGCGGCGGCGCCTTCTCCGGCAAAGACTGCTCCAAGGTGGACCGTTCCGGCGCCTACATGGCACGCTACATAGCCAAAAATGTTGTGGCCTCCGGTCTGGCCCCCAAATGCGAAGTGCAAATCGCCTATTGCATAGGGGTTGCCCGCCCGGTCTCCGTACTTGCCTCCTCTCTCGGGACCGGGCAAATCCCGGATGACATTCTTACCGCCGCCGTCAGGGAAGTCTTTGACCTGCGCCCCTATCACATCGTAAAACGCTTGCAGCTTGTCCGGCCCATTTTCCTGAAAAGCTCCTGCTACGGTCACTTTGGCCGTGAGGAACCGGAGTTTACCTGGGAAAAAACCGATGCCGCCGCTGATATTAAAACAGCAGCTAAGGTTTGATTGCGGTTCTGAATTATGGGGACCGTCCTCTACTTCGACATCGGCAACACCAATACCAAGATCGGCATAGGGACAAAGGAAAAAATCGATTTTTCCTTTGTCCTGCCGAGTGACGAGCGGCGCACGGCCGATGATTTCGGCCTCTCCCTGCTCGCCATGCTTACCCACACTGGCATTGACCCCGCAGATGTGCAGGGATCTATCGCCTCCTCTGTGGCTCCGGGGATCAGCAGCACGGTTGCCGCCGCCTGTCAGCGCTTTCTCTGCTGCCAAACACTCTTTGCCCCGGAAGACGTGCCCATTCCTCTGGAGAACCATTACTCCCGCCCGCATGAAGTGGGCGCCGACCGTCTGGTCGGGGCTTACGCGGCCAGACGGCTTTTCCCCGAGGAATCATCCCTCATTACTGTTGACTACGGCACGGCAACCACTTTCGACTGCGTGGAAGACAACGCCTACCTGGGCGGACTGATTTGTCCGGGATTGCTGTCCGCCGCCGCCGCCTTGAGTTCCGGCACGGCCAAACTCCAGCGCATAAGCCTTCATGTCGAAGATGAACTGCCGGTTCTGGGCCGTTCGACGTCCAGCAGCATGAACAACGGTTTTGTCTTCGGCTTCGCGGCCATGACCGAGGGTTTGTGCGCACGCTTGGCCGAGAACATGAGCAAAAGGCCGTATGTAATCGGCACCGGCGGATTCGCCGCCGCCCTGTCCAGGGTGACGCGGCGTTTTGACGCCGTTTTGCCGGATCTCCTGCTGGAAGGCTTAAGACTGCTGTACAAAGAACAGGTTAAGGAGTAATTGCATGGGAATGCAATTACAAAGGAGAACTTATGAGTACCATAGTATCGGTATGGGCCAGAGAAATTCTTGATTCGCGCGGCAACCCGACGGTTGAAGTCGAAGTGGGTCTGGAATCCGGGCACACCGGACGTGCGGCCGTGCCCTCAGGGGCCTCCACAGGCAGCCGCGAAGCCCTGGAACTGCGCGACGGTGACAAGAGCCGCTATAACGGCAAAGGCGTCATCAAAGCGGTTGAACATGTCAACGATGAACTGGCCGAAGCTGTGGTGGGCATGAACGCCTTGCGTCAGGTGGATATCGACAACACCATCATCGACCTTGACGGCACGGACAACAAGGACCGCCTGGGCGCCAATGCCATGCTTGGCGTGTCCCTGGCCTCGGCAAGAGCGGCCGCCAACTTTCTGGCTCTGCCTCTCTACCAGTATATCGGCGGGGTTAACGCCAAAGTTCTGCCCGTGCCCCTGATGAATGTAATAAACGGCGGTATGCACGCCCCGAATAACCTGGATATCCAGGAATTCATGATCGTGCCCCTGGGCGCAAAAAGTTTTCGCGATGCCCTGCGCATGGGCGCCGAGACCTTCCAAAGTCTGCGCGGACTGCTTGCCGCCGCCGGTCACGTTACCAGCGTCGGCGACGAAGGCGGCTTCGCCCCCAATCTGCGCAGCCACGACGAAGCTTTCCGCTTTTTGATCCAGGCCATTGAAGAAGCGGGCTACAATCCGGGCATAGACATCGCTCTGGCTATAGACGCGGCCGCCAGTGAATTTTACAAGGACGGCAAATATAATCTCAAAGGCGAGGGCAAAGTGCTGTCCTCTTCCGAAATGATCCGCTACCTTGAGGAATTCACAGAAAAATACCCCCTCATCTCTATTGAAGACGGTCTGGCGGAAGGAGATCGTGAAGGCTGGCGCGAACTCACAGGCGCCCTTGGTGAGCATATCCAACTGGTCGGCGACGACATCTTCGTTACCAATCCAGCGATTTTGAGTGAAGGCATAGAAGACGGCATTGCCAACTCCATTCTCATCAAACTGAATCAGATCGGCACCCTGACCGAGACCCTGGACACCATTGAACTCGCGAAACAGAATGCTTACACCACCATCGTCTCGCACCGTTCCGGGGAAACCGAGGATGCTTTCATCGCCGATCTGGCTGTGGGCGCGAACAGCGGACAGATCAAAACCGGCTCTTTAAGCCGTTCGGATCGTCTCGCCAAATATAACCAGCTTCTGCGCATCGAAGAGCAGCTTGATGACAGCGCTTACTATTATGGTCCCTCCATGGCCGACCACTTTGGTCTGCTGGAGGATGACGGAAACGGAGAATAAGGCTTGCTTCTGCTGGATGGCAAAGCTGTTGCCGCAGCCATACGCGCGGAGACGGCTGAAGAAGTAAAAACCCTGACCGCCAGGATCGGGCGCAAACCCGGTCTTGCCGTCATTCTTGCAGGCGACAATGGTCCCTCTCAGACCTATGTTCGCAACAAAGAACGGGCCTGCGCCGAAGTCGGAATCGTCTCCGAAACCCTGCGTCTGCCTGCGCACACTACCCAGGACGAAATCCTGGCCCACATCCGGGCCTTGAACGCGCGCGAAGACATTGACGGCATCCTGCTCCAGCTTCCCCTGCCCGGCCATATCGACAGCCGCCCCTGTCTGGAATGTATTGACCCGGCAAAGGACGTGGACGGTTTTCATCCCGTTAATATGGGGCGTCTGCTTCTGGATATGCCGGGACTGCGTCCTTGTACCCCCGCCGGGGTTATGGAGCTTCTCAAACGCAGCAACTTACGCCCGGCCGGAAAAAAGGCCGTTGTGGTCGGGCGCAGCAATATCGTTGGCAAGCCCCTGGCGGTTATGCTCGGGGCTAAAAACGCGCAGGCCAACGCTACAGTAACGCTCTGCCACTCGGCGACACCCGATCTTGCCTCAATCTGCCGCGATGCAGATTTTCTCTTTCTGGCCATGGGGCAGCCGGAAACCATAACCGGCGACATGCTGAAACCGGGAGCGGTGGTTGTGGATGTGGGGATATCTGTTACGGACAATGGCCTACGCGGAGACGCGGATTTTGCTTCTCTGCGGGACAGGGCAGGCGCTGCGAGCCCGGTCCCCGGCGGGGTCGGGCCAATGACTATCGCCATGCTTTTGCATAACACCGTACAGTCCTGCACGGCGCGCTGCCTGAAATGCTGATAGGGAGCAACGCCCCCTTATCATTGGCAGAATATGGAAACCCGTCTCCCGGACAGTTGAAACTCGAAATAGCCGTTTACGGCGAACATTTCACGAGTGCAATGCTCTAATATCCAGCCACGAAAAAAGCTCTAGGCTTCGGCTTCTTTTTCGTCGTCTCCCGAGGCTTTGGGTTTTTTCAGGGGTGAAGGAACGACAGCGCCTGCCGGTTTTTTGGTAAACTCGATAAAGGCCAGCGGCGCGGCGTCTCCTTTGCGGGGCAGAGCATATTTGACGATGCGGGTATAGCCGCCACCGCCATCTTTGTAGAGAGGCCCGATCTCATCAAAAAGTCTTTGCACTAGCTTATGTTCGCCCAGCACCCGGAAAGCCTGGCGGCGGGCGTGAACGCTGTCTTTTAAGGCCAGAGTAATCAACGGCTCTACAACAGCGCGCAGGGTTTTGGCCTTGGCTTCAGTTGTAGTGATGCGGGTGTGCGTGATCAGGGCCTTGGCCATATTACGCAAAAGGGCCTTTCTATGGGAAGGATTTCTGCCGAGCTTGCGGCCGGACTTTCTATGCCTCATTTTGCTGTTTCCTCTTCCAGTCCTTATATTTCTTTTCGAAATTCTCTATTTTCATGCCGAAATCAAGACCCATTTCCGTAAGCATCCGTTTGATTTCATCAAGCGATTTTTTACCGAAATTCTTGGTGCGCAGCATATCGGCTTCCTGACGCTGTACGAGTTCTCCTACCAAGGCGATATTAGCGGACTTAAGGCAATTGGTAGCGCGAACGGAGAGCTCAAGTTCATCTATGGACTTGAAAAGATTCTCATTGACATCCAAGCCGCCTGCGCCGCCCGCCGGAGTCTCGCCGGAAATACGCTCATCGAAATTTATAAAGGGTGAAAGCTGGTCTTTGAGAATTTTGGCGCTATAGGCCAAAGCGTCATCAGGCGTCACCGAACCGTCTGTCCAGACTTCGATGATCAGACGATCATAGTTGGTCATCTGTCCAACGCGCGCCTGCTCGACCGTGTAGGAAACCTTACGTACAGGGGCGTAGCTGGAATCCAGAGCAATCAGACCGACCTCTTCCGCCAAACCTTCATGCATATCGGCCGGAACATAGCCCTTGCCCATACGGACCTCAAGCTCCATCTCCACATCTCGTCGATCCGTGATCGTAAAAAGATGAAGATCGGGGTTGAGAACATTCACATGCTGGGTGCAGATCAAATTTTCCGCAGACACGAGTCCCGGTTGTGAAGCCTTGAGGCTCACGCGCTGCGGTTCGTCCGTATCCATGACCATCCGCACCTGCTTGAGATTGAGAACGATGTCTGTGACATCTTCAAGCACACCGGGAATGGTGGTGAATTCGTGCTGCACACCGTTTATTTTAACGGACACAAATGCCGCGCCCTGCAAAGAAGACAACAGGGTACGCCGCAGAGAATTGCCGAGAGTTATGCCGAAGCCGCGTTCAAGCGGCTCACAGACAAAACGCCCGTATACGACATTCGCGGTGTCGCTGGTGCGCGTAACCTGCTCAGGTTTGACCAGTTCCGACCAATTGCGCGAATTTATAAGCCTTTCGCCTTGTTTGAACATCATTTGCCTACCGCTCACGTCCCTTACTTGGAATAAAGTTCTACAATCAGATCCTCATTGATCGGGGTCTGGATATCTTCGCGCTGCGGCAGGGACTTGACCACGCCGCGAAAAGCCGTTCCGTCAACCTCAAGCCATCCGGGCAGTCCCCGGCGCGCTATGACCTGGGGGGCGTCAGCCAGCACGGCCACCTTACGGTGTTTTTCCGGCACTTCAAGCACATCACCGGCTTTGATCAAAAGAGAAGGAATAGTGACTTTGCGTCCGTTCATTGTAAAAAGCCCATGACGCACGAGCTGCCTGGCCTGCTGCCGGGAACTGGCAAAGCCAAGCCTGTATATGACGTTATCCAGTCTGCGTTCCAGGCTGATCAGGAGGTTGTGTCCGGTAATCCCCTTGGCTCTGTCCGCCTTGGTAAAATAATTGCGGAACTGCTGTTCCAGGACACCGTAAATACGGCGCACCTTTTGCTTTTCGCGCAACTGCAGGGCATAGTCAGAAAGTTTTTTGCGGGTATTGTGTCCGTGCTGACCTGGAGCATAAGGCCGGCGCTCAAAGGCGCATTTCGGCGTATGGCAACGGTCGCCCTTGATCATGAGCTTCACGCCCTCACGACGACACAGACGGCATTTGGAATCATTATATTTGGCCAAGGTCTTCCTCCTTAATCCTTATACCCTGCGCCGCTTGGGCGGACGGCAACCATTGTGGGGAATGGGGGTCACATCCCGAATAAACGCGACCTTGAAGCCGACATTGTTGATGGCGCGCATGGCGGATTCCCGTCCTGAGCCGGGACCGATCACATAAATGCCCACCGTGCGCATTCCGTGCTCCTGCGCCTTGCGCGCAGCCTGCTCGGCCGCCACCTGAGCGGCGAAGGGCGTGGATTTACGCGAGCCTTTAAAGCCCGCTTGCCCGGCGCTGGCCCAGGATACGGCATTGCCTCTGGTGTCGGTAAAGGTGATAATTGTATTATTGAATGAGGCCTGAATATGGGCAACACCCACAGGCACATTCTTCTTTTCTTTCTTTTTAACTGCGCGTCTGGCTTTGGCCATGTCTGAACTCTTGGGTTTTCAGGTTAACGCAAACTATTTTTTCTTGGGCGCGGCCCCACGGCGCGGCCCCTTTCTGGTGCGCGCATTGGTATGCGTACGCTGTCCTCTGGCCGGCAAACCCTTGCGGTGACGCAGGCCACGATAACAGCCAATATCCATAAGCCGCTTGACACTGGAACTCACCTCACGGCGCAAGTCGCCTTCCACCTTGTGGCTCTGTTCAATCTCCTTGCGGATATCGTTGATCTCTTCCGCAGAAAGATCGTCAATGCCGCGCACCCAGTTAACGCCCGCGCTGTCCAAAATCTTCAAGGCGCTGGCTCGTCCGATGCCGTAAATATAAGTAAGAGCAATATCCGCCCTCTTGCCCCTCGGCAAATCCACTCCGGCAATTCTGGCCATTTAACTCTCCTGCCCGCCTAGCCCTGGCGCTGCTTGTGCCTGGGGTTTTCGCAAAGAACCCGCAAAATGCCGTGGCGACGGATCACCTTGCATTTGGGGCACAGCCTCTTGATTGAAGGTCTGACTTTCATGGTAACGCTCCAGTTTACAGCTTTCCGGGATTTATTCAGACCAGGGAGCCGGTCCGGAGCCGGAACCAAGTCATTTATACCTTTTTCACGCTACTGTCAATGCGGTTCTTAGGCCGCGCTGCAACTCAAAATCTCTGGTCCATGGTGCAGGATCGCCACTGAATGCTCGCAGTGGGCGGCCAGTTTACGGTCTCTGGTCACTGCCGTCCAATTGTCGTCCATGATATCCACTTCATGGGTTCCCAGTGCCAACATAGGCTCAATGGCCAGTACCATCCCCGCTTTCAGGGGCAGGGGCGTAAAAATTCCGGTCTTAAAATTCGGAATCTCAGGCTTCTCATGCAGACTACGACCCACTCCATGTCCCACAAACCTCCGAATAACAGAATAACCGTATTCTTCGGCATGTTTTTGCACAGAACTGGATATATCGCTCAAATAACGGCCCGGACGAGCCTCTTCCACAGCCAGAGCCAGGCATTCGTCCGTCACCCGGATCAAGCGTTCCGCCTCCTGCGAAATTGCCCCCACCCCCAAGGTACGGGCGCAATCACTGTAAAAACCCTCAAAAACCACTCCGAAATCAAAGCTCACAATATCACCATCCCGGAGCGGGCGAGCGGAGGGAAAACCGTGCACCACCACCTCATTCACAGAGCAACACAGGGCGTAAGGAAAACCGCTATAACCCTGAAAGGCTGGCCGCACCTTGTAGGTCCGGCAAAGATCCTGGGCAATCTCCTCAAAACGCATGGTCGGCGTACCGGCCCGGACTTCCGCACACATGGCATCCAGAATAATCACCCCGATGCGGTTAGCTTCGCGCATCAACGCGATCTCTTTCTCATTTTTGAGAAAAATGCCCCTATATTTCTGCACTATTGAAACCGGCCTCTAATCCTGGCTTTGCCGAGCAGACCTTCGTACTGCCTGGAAATCATGTACGAATTGACCTGCCCCATGAAATCCATAGCCACACCCACGACAATGAGAATGCTGGTTCCGCCGAAGTAGAAGGGTAAGTTGAAATACTGGATCAAAAACTGCGGAAGCAGGCAGACAAGACTGATATATATCGCTCCCCACAGGGTAATACGCGTCAGAACATTGTCAATGTATTCCTGTGTTTTCTCACCGGGGCGGATGCCTGGGACAAAGCCGTTCTGTTTTTTGAGATTTTCCGCTATGTCCTTGGGATCAAAAATGATGGCCGTATAAAAATAGCAGAAAAAAACTATAAGCCCGACATACAAAACATTATACATCACCGTTGACGGCGAAAACCATGAAGAAAAGGTTTTCAGCATGGGATTTTCGGAAAACTGGGCGATGGTGGCCGGAAAAACAAGCAGAGAACCCGCGAAAATAGGCGGAATAACCCCGGCTGTATTCAAACGCAAAGGCAGATGTGTCTGTTGACCGCCGTACATGCGCCGACCCTGTTGCCTCTTGGCGTAATGAACAGGAATGCGCCGCTGCGCCCTTTCCACAAAAACCACAGCAACGGTAACGATCAGCATCAAAATGCCGATAACCGGCAACATGATATAGGGCAGGCTGTCTCCGACCAGAGAATAGGTCTGAATCATGGCATTGGGGATTCCGGCCACAATACCTGCGAAAATGATCAGGGATATGCCGTTGCCGATGCCTTTGGCAGTTATCTGCTCACCAAGCCACATGAGCAGAATGGTTCCAGCAGACATGGTTATGATGGTCACAAAGCGGAACATGGCCCCCGGTTCAGGGACCATCGGCACCCCGTTCGGTCCGCTCATGCCCTCAAGCATGGCGGCCAGACCGAAGCCCTGCACAAAGGTGATAAGCACGGTGGCATAGCGGGTGTACTGGGTTACCTTTTTACGCCCGGAAGCCCCCTCCTCCTTGGCCATACGCTTGAGATCCGGACTTAGGACCTGAAGAAGCTGCATGATAATGGAGGCAGAGATATAGGGCATGACCCCTAAAGCGAAAATTGAGACATTGCGCAGACCGCCGCCGGAAAACATGTCAAAAACGCCGAAAAGCGTACCCTGGGCCTGATTGAAAAACGCGGCCATAGCTACAGTATCCACGCCGGGAATGGGAACATGGATGCCTACGCGATAAGCGAGCAAAAGCAAAAAGCTCCACCCGAGCTTGGACCAAAGCTCAGGTACATGGGCAATATTTTTTATGCCTTCAACAGACACAGCCTATGCCTTTCCTTTTGGGGTGGTGATTTTATAACGGTTAAATCCGGGCTTTTTTTCCACCGGCTCTTCAAGAGCCCGAGCGCTGCCCCCCGCTTTTTCAATCTTCTCACGGGCCGAGGCAGTAAACCTGTGCGCCTCGACATTCAAGGCAACCTGGATTTCACCATCGCCAAGAATCTTCACCGGACTACCGTTATCGGCAAGACCGGCAGCGTAAATGTCCTCAAGGCGAATCTCGCTTTTACCGTCAAAAAAGTCGGCCAGATCGGCAATATTGATCACGCAATAACGGACGCGGAAGGGATAATTTTTAAAACCCCGCTTGGGCAGGCGTCTTTGCAGGGGCATCTGACCGCCTTCAAAGCCCGCCGGCACACCGCCGCCGGATCTGGCGTTCTGGCCCTTATTGCCCTTGCCGGCCGTGCAGCCGAGTCCGGAACCGGAGCCACGCCCAACGCGTTTGCGGCTTTTACGCTCTTCCTGGAAGGGATAAAGGGTATGCAGATACATTATTCCACCACCTTGAGCATATGCGAAACCTTGGCAATCATGCCGCGCATGGATGCGTTATCCTGTATTTCCTTTTCCTGATGCATGCGCCGCAGACCAAGGGCGGCAAGAACCTGCCGCTGTTTAGGCGTGCTGCGTATGGTGCTGCGAATAAGTTTGACCTTGAGCATGAGTTCACCTGTTCTATTTGCGCGGGGTAAAAAGTTTTTTGCCGCGCATTTCACCGACATCTTCACTGGCGCGCAGGGAAGCAAGGCCTTGGACAGTAGCGCGCAGCACATTATGCGGGTTGTTGGTGCCAATGGCTTTGGTCAGAACATCAGAAACGCCCACGGCTTCCATCACTGCACGGACGGCTCCGCCAGCTATTATGCCGGTACCGCGCGAGGCGGGCTTGAGCATAACACGGCCCGCGCCGTAAATGCCCAGCACTTCATAAGGCAATGTCCCTTCGATGAGGGGGATCCGGATCATGGATTTTCTGGCCCGCTCCGTAGCTTTGCGCAAAGCTTCCGGAACTTCCTGAGCTTTGCCGAGACCGAAGCCGACGGAACCTTTGCCGTCGCCAACCACAACCAGAGCGGAAAAAGAAAATCTGCGTCCGCCCTTGACAACCTTTGCAACACGATTGAGAGACACTATCTTCTCAACCATGCCAAGTTCATTCTGTTCCATGCCTTACCTTACCGGATTAAAATTCAAGGCCGGCTTCACGTGCCCCATCGGCAACCGCTTTAATCCGACCGTGAAACAGATAGCCGTTGCGATCAAAAACAACGCTCGTTATATCCTTTTCCTTGGCCAGACGGGCAATTTCCTTGCCCACCAGTTCACTGCCGGCTTTGTTGCAACGCACAGCATCCCCGGCCTTTTTGAGGCCCAAGGTAGAGGCGGCAAGCAAGGTGGCGCCGACATTATCGTCAACAAGCTGAGCATAAATATGCAGATTGGAACGGAAAACGACAAGACGCGGACGTGCGGACGTGCCGGAAATCTTTTTACGGATGCGCACCTTACGGCGGCGCCGCGCTGTTTCTTTAGAAAGGGCTGACATTTCTCACCTGCCTATTTCTTGCTGCCGGACTTGCCGACCTTACGACGAACCTGTTCGTTTTCGTAACGGATGCCCTTGCCCTTGTAGGGTTCGGGTTTGCGCAGGCGACGGATGCCGGCCGCCAGCTCTCCAACCTGCTCCTTGCTTATGCCGGAAATGGTAAGTTTCTGTCCTTCCGCCTTGGCCTCAATGCCCGCAGGCAGATCCACCAGCACGGGATGGGAGAAACCAAGAGACATTTCAATGATGGACCCTTTGACGGCTACCCTGTAGCCAACACCGATGACTTCCAGGGTCTTGGAAAAACCCTTGGCCACCCCCTCCACGCAGTTAGCGAGCAGGGTGCGGCGCAATCCGTGCCGGGCGCGAGCGGTTCGGGACTCGTCCACGCGGGTAATCACAACCTCATCGGCCTTAAATTCGTAGTGCAGATTCTCGTCAACCGGGGTACTGAGGTTGCCCTTGGGACCTTTGACGTTAATCATCCCGCCCTCAAGTTTTACTTCCACACCCTTGGGCAAGGCTACGGGGATCTTTCCTATTCTGGACATATATCTAACCCTACCATATTTCGCACAAAAGTTCGCCCCCGATCTGCCTGTCCCGAGCGGTGACACCATCCAGAACTCCATTGGAGGTAGAAATGATGCAGACGCCAAGACCGTTCTGAACGCGAGGGATTTGGGAAGAGCCGACATAAACACGCCGGCCGGGCTTGCTTATCCGCTTTAAGCCGCTGATGGCTGGTTTACCACCGCTGTATTTAAGGGCTATGGTGAAGGATTTGTCGGAATCCGTAACATCCTCCACATAACCTTCCTGCTTCAGGATGGCAGCTATGGCTTTTTTCATTCTGGACCCGGGCACACTTACTTCCTTGTGCAAGGCAAGATGGGCGTTCCGGATGCGCGTGAGCATATCGGCAATAGGATCGGTCAACATGTATTACTCCTTAAACCTTTATTACCAGCTTGACTTGCGCACGCCGGGGAGTTCGCCGCGCAACGACATATTGCGAAAACAGATGCGGCAAAGCCCGAATTTACGCATAAACGCGCGCGGCCGACCACATATAGGACAACGATTATAACCGCGGGCGCTGAACTTGGGTTTGCGTCTGGCTTTAACTTCAAGAGAAGTGCGGGACAAGGTATGCTCTCCTTCCTTTTGCTTGCTTGGCTTTTTTCACCATAACAACGACTTGGCAATCCAAATTGGATCTTGCACCGCTGTTATCATTTCCTGAAGGGCATCCCCAGTTGTTCCAGAAGATGCTTGCCTTCCCGGTCAGACACGGCTGAAGTCACAATAGTGATATTCATCCCTTTGGGGTTGTCCACGCGGTCAACATCCAGTTCCGGGAAAATCGTATGTTCCTTGATGCCGAGCGTAAAATTGCCGCGACCATCAAAACCCCTGTCCGGGATACCACGAAAGTCGCGCACCCTGGGCAATGCGAAGTTGACCAGCTTGTCCAGAAAATCCCACATGCGCGGCCCGCGCAGGGTCACGCGGCAACCGATAGGCATTCCCTCGCGCAACTTGAACGCAGCTATAGATTTTTTGGCCCTGGTAACTATGGCCTTCTGGCCGGCAATGGCCGTGAGTTCCGCCACGGCCTCCTCCATGAGCTTGTTATTCTGGGAGGCGGCGCCAAGGCCGATGTTCAGGGAAATTTTAACAACATCAGGGATCTGCATGGGGCTCTTATAGCCAAATTCCTTTTGCAGTCCGGGCACTACTTTATCGCGGTATTCCTTTTCAAGGCGTGTCATTTCTTCTTCCCACCCTGAACCAGTATTTCGTTGCATTTTTTGCAGAAGCGCACCCTTTTGCGGGCGCTTGCGCCGTCCCTGGTTTCTTCAAGATAGCGGTAGCCCACCCGCGTCACCTTATGGCAAACCGGGCACTGCAACATGACATTTGACACATGCAAGGGCATTTCCTTCTCAAGGCGTCCTCCAGGCTGCTGAGCCTGAGGATTGCCGCGCGTATGGCGGATATACACATTGACCTTCTCTACCAAAACCCTATCCTTCTTGCGCAACACCTTGAGGACACGGCCGACTTTGCCCTTGTCCTTTCCGGCTATCACCATAACCACGTCATCTTTATGGATGCGGAATTGTTTCATATAGTGCTCCTACAAAACCTCAGGCGCAAGAGAGACAATTTTCATAAAATTCTTGGCACGCAGTTCTCTGGCCACGGGTCCAAAAATACGCGTTCCCACCGGCTCACCTTGCTTGGTCAGCAAAACGGCTGCATTGGTGTCAAATTTTATATATGTTCCGTCTGCGCGACGCAATTCTTTAGCTGTACGCACCACAACCGCCTGCATCACTTCGCCCTTTTTCACTTTGCTGTGCGGCATGGCATCTTTCACGGACACCATGATAATATCTCCGACGGATGCGTAACGGCGTTTAGAGCCACCCAGCACCTTGATGCAGGCGACGCTTTTCGCGCCGGAGTTGTCGGCGACTTCCAGAGAGGATTCTACCTGTATCATAGTCGCAACTCCTTAGACGGCCTTTTCCAGTATGGAGACAAGATGCCAGCGTTTATTACGCGAAAGCGGACGGTATTCAATAATCTTTACCGTATCGCCCAGACCACATTCATTATTGGGGTCGTGCGCCGTAAATTTCTTGTGCCGGCGGATGAATTTTTTAAGCAAAGGGTGCTTGACCAGTGTCTCAACCAAAACGACTATGGTCTTGTCGTTGCAGTTGCTCACCACCGTGCCCACCAGGGACCGGCCCTTTCTGTTAGCAAGTTCCGCGCTCATCTTAAGACACCACTTCCTTTTGCCGGATAAGGGTAAGAAGCCGTGCCACGCGCTTGCGCAGCCGGCCGGGCTGGGAGGAATTTTCCAGTTGGCCGGTGGCCTGGCGGAAACGCAGATTAAACAGTTCCTTGCGCACTTCGCCAAGTTGCGTCTTCAATCCTTCCAAATCAAGCTTTTCAAATTCCCGCATAGCCGGGGAACTTACCTTTTTCAAAGCCAGGGCTGTTTTAAGGTTAACCCTGGTTGCCTCACGCGCCGCTTCCGAACCCTTACCCGAAGCTATCGCGCCGGAACGATTTTTCAGCTTGGAGCGGTACCTTTCGCGTTTTTTTATCTTGAGGGCGACCTTGCTCATACAAAGCCCTCCCTGGCGACAATATTGGTTTTGATGGGAAGTTTGTGGGCAGCCCGGGTCAAAGCCTCTTTAGCGAGATCCAGGGACACCCCCTTTATCTCATAAAGAATGCGACCGGGCTTAACTGCGGCATACCAGCCGGCTGGAGCTCCCTTGCCTTTGCCCATGCGCACTTCAAGGGGCTTGGAGGTATAGCAACGATCCGGAAAAATGCGGATCCAGACCTTACCGCCGCGTTTAATATGACGCATCATGGCGATACGCGCGGCCTCAATTTGCTGATTGGTCAATTTTCCGTGCTCCATGGCCTTGAGACCGATATCACCGAAAGAAATCTCCGCTCCCCGCAAAGCAGGACCCTTGATGCGACCCTTTTGCAGTTTGCGAAATTTTGTTCTTTTTGGACTAAGCATTGCTGAACACCTCATGGTCCAGGATTTCGCCTTTGAAGATCCAGACCTTGACCCCGATTATACCGTAGGTAGTTTTGGCCTCCGCATAACCGTAGTCAATGTCGGCCCGCAAAGTCTGCAAGGGCACGCGGCCGTCACGGTACCATTCGCTACGGGCTATTTCCGCCCCAGCCAAACGCCCGGCGCAACCGATTTTGATTCCCTCAGCTCCGAACTTGCGAGCTTGGGAAACCGTGCGCTTCATAGCCCGGCGAAAGGCAACCCGCCGCTCAAGCTGCTGGGCCACATTCTCCGCCACAAGCTGGGCTTCAATTTCCGGACGGCGAATTTCGTTTACTTCAATCGCGAAATCGCGACCGAATTTTTTATGCAAATCCGAACGCAACTTTTCAATTTCCACACCCTTGCGGCCAATTACGATACCAGGCTTGGCCGTGGAAATAATAAGCCGCGCCTTCTCGCCGGGACGCTCAATTTCAATGCGCGCAATGCCGGCAGCATAAAGAAGCTTTTTCACATGGCAACGGATCTGATGATCCTCAAACACAAAGGTCGGGTAGTCCTTTTTGCTGTACCAGCGGGACTGCCAGTTCTTGTTGTACCCGAGCCTGAAACCGAAGGGATTGACTTTCTGACCCATAATTGCGTTCCTAATACTCGGCGAGAATAACGGTTATGTGGCTGGTGCGCTTTTTAATGGACGAAGCCCGTCCTTGGGCGCGGGGCATAAATCGTTTCCAACTCGGGCCTTCGTTGACAATAATACGCTGGACCCTGAGCGTGTCCGGATCAATGGAAGTATTGGCACTGCTGTTGGACAGGGCCGAATACATAACCGAACGGATTACTCCGGCCGCCTTCTGCGGGGAAAAGCGCAAAATATCCAAGGCGTTGGACACGTCCAACCCCACCACATTCGCGGCTACCAGCCGGGCTTTGCGGGGAGAAAGGCGTACTCCCTTGAGAGTTGCTCTGCTTTCCATATGACTGCCTTATTTTTTAACCTTGGCCGCCTTCCGATCTCCGGAATGGCCATGGAAAGTGCGGGTTATGGAAAATTCGCCAAGTTTGTGGCCGACCATATTCTCCGTGACAAAGACGGGAATGAATTTTTTCCCGTTATGCACGGCAAAGGTCAGACCTACCATCTCTGGCAGTATCGTGGATCTGCGCGACCAGGTTTTTATGACACGGCGGTCATTATTTGAGTTGGCCGTTTCTACCTTGCGCAACAGATGCGAATCAATAAATGGACCCTTTTTCAGCGATCTCGGCATAAATCACTCCCGGCTTACTTCCGGCGGTTAACAATGAGCTTTGTTGAGGGTTTTTTCGGATCACGCGTCTTGTAGCCCTTGGTAGGCACACCCCAAGGGGTGACCGGGTGTCTGCCTCCGGAGCTGCGACCTTCACCGCCGCCCAGAGGGTGATCCACCGGGTTCATGGCGACGCCGCGCACCTTGGGACGTCGTCCCAGGAGACGATTGCGCCCGGCCTTGCCGAGGGAAATATTTTCATGCTGGATGTTGCCGACCTGTCCTATAGAGGCAAAACCGGCAGACAGCACCTTGCGCACCTCCCCGGAGGGCATACGCAAAGTGACATATTTTCCCTCACGGGCTACCACCTGGGCATAGGAGCCGGCGCTACGGCAAAAAACGCCGCCGCAACCGGGGCGCAGTTCTATGTTGTGGACCAGGGTGCCGACAGGAATTTTGCCCAAAGGTAAAGCATTGCCCGGCTTTATGTCAGCCCCTGTCCCGGCAATTATGGAATCGCCAACGTTAAGACCGACCGGAGCTATAATATAGCGTTTCTCTCCGTCCGCATAACAAAGCAGAGCAATGCGGGCCGTGCGATTAGGATCGTATTCGACGCTGGACACGGTCGCCGTGATGTCAAGCTTGTCACGCTTGAAATCAATTATGCGATAAAGCCTCTTATGGCCACCGCCGCGCCTGCGGCTGGTAATGCGCCCGTTGTTGTTGCGACCCGCTTTTTTGCTAAGCCCGCACGTAAGAGATTTTTCCGGGCGCAGGGCAGTGATTTCCTCAAAATCGGAAACCGTCTGAAAACGCCTTCCCGGCGAGGTGGGTTTGAGCGTACGGATAGGCATTTTACACTCCCTCAAAGAACTCTATCTTGCTGCCGGGCGCAAGTTTGACATAGGCTTTTTTGTATCCGGGCACCCTGCCATACTGGCGTTTGCGCCCACGGCTGAACACCCTGGCCAGTGGTTTTTTAACCACGATATTAACCGCTTCGACGGAAACGGCAAAAGCAAGCTCAACGGCCTTTTTCACCATCAATTTATTGGCGTTTTTATTCACAAAAAAGGCAACCTGATTCGTTTCCTCTTTCAGGAAGGTGCCCTTTTCGGAAATCAGCGGTTTTATAAGAATTTGCGTATAGTCCATGACTTGTTCCTCATTCCCCTTCCACGTCGACGCCCGCCAAAGAACCAGGAGCCGAAAGGCGCAGGGCCAGCGGGGAAAGCACACTCTCAAGCAACACCAGGCTTCTGTGCCGCAACACCTCATAAGCGTTGAGACGCTCCGGAGCCAACACGGTAAGACCGGAAAGATTGCGGGCCGAAAGAAGCAGATCTCTGGCTTCAGCCGGGGCCACCAGCAAGGCCCGCTCCAGACCCAAGGCTTTCTGCACCTTGGCAAAATGTCGGGTTTTGGCCTCCGGTAGCGTGATGTCCTTAACCACAACCAGACGCTGCGCGGCCAGTCGCGAGGAAACAGCCATCCGCAAAGCCAGACGCCGAATCTTTTTGTTCACCTTGAAAGCGTAAGAACGCGGCTGCGGCCCGAAGGTCACGGCGCCGCCTGTCCAGATCGGCGAGATGTTCGAGCCGGAACGGGCGCGGCCGGTGCCTTTCTGGCGCCAGGGCTTGCTGCCGCCGCCTTTCATTTTCGCACGGTTCAGGGTGGCGTGTGTGCCGGAACGTCTGGCCGCACGGTAAGCGCGCACCACAAAATTCAAAATTTCCGGCCGGACTTCTACCTCATAGAGTTCCGGCGCCAGAGTCACGCTCCCGGCAGCATTATTTTCCTGATCTACTACTGTTAACTCTGCCATGAACATATCCTCTACTGCTTGCGCACCATGACCAAACCGTTGCGCGGTCCGGGAACAGCCCCTTTGACAAGAATCACGTTGTCTTCGGGACGCACCGCAACAATGGACGCGCTTTTAACGGTAACATTCCTGTCGCCCAGATGCCCGGCCATTTTCTTGCCTTTCCAGACCTTGGCCGGTTCAGTGTTGTTGCCGATGCCGCCGCCGCTCCTGTGTACCTTCTCCGCACCGTGCGACGCTGACGCGCCACGAAAATTCCAGCGTTTCATAACCCCGGCCGTGCCCTTGCCTATGCTGCGTCCGCTCACCTTGACAACATCTCCGGCAGCAAAAAGGGTGGCATCCAGCGCGTCTCCAACGGCGAATTCAGCCGGAGCGTCGAGGCGCAACTCACGCAGAGTGCGAAAAGTCCCCTGGCCGGCCTTGTTGAAATGACCCAGCAGGGGTTTTGTCAAATTTTTTTCCTTGCAGGCGCCATAGGCGATCTGTATGGCGTCATAGCCGTCTTTTTCAGTATTCTTCACCTGGATCACCGGACAGGGACCAGCCTCAATCACTGTTACGGCCAAAGCTGAACCATCG
>JAISKK010000042.1 GCA_031260965.1 Desulfovibrio sp.
CAGACACATGCATAGAAAGGCGAAAAGGGCCGGAGAACGCAACATCTGGTATAGGCTTATGCCACCGCTTTTTACCGCCAGCAATTCCCTTTCCGTACTCATGCGCAAAAAGGTCAAAAATACACTGATCATGCAGGAAATCGGCAGCACCATGATCAAAAAAGGCGGCATCAAAAAAAGGAAGAGCAGGGCCATATCCGCAAATGTAAGCTCCAGGCGAAGGAAAATGTCCTGCATGTGCAGGCCCCGGTTGATCAAAATCAGGGACAGAAGGGAAGCAACGCAGATGACAAAAGTCAGCGTCAGCTCCCGTAGAATGGAATAATGCAGAAGGGTAAAAACCGGGGCTTTAAATCTCATAACCCCTACGTTTTTTTTGCAGCGTCAGAAGAAGTCTCTGAGGCGGCGTCTTTGAACATCCTGTACAAAGCCTCGCTGTCCAGCGGAGACAAATTGAAGCGCATGGCCGCCTCATCTACAAGCTCCGGGACCTTCTTCCCCGGATTGTCCCTGACCAAATCGTTCAGGTGCATGAAAGCCCGGCGCACTAATTCAGACTGCCCCACTATGGTGCTCATAGAAACTCCAGACCTGTTCCCGGCCTATTTTAAGTATGAATATCTGTTGCCGACCTTGCCTTTTCCCTTTACATTTGCAGAGAGGAAAAATCGGCCAGACGCCCCAGACGGCTCACCAGATGTTTAAGGATATTGAGCCTGTTACGGCGTAACACCGCATCTTCGCACATTACCATTACCTGTTCAAAAAAGGCGTCCACAGAGGGCCGCAATTCCCGCAGGAGGGCAAAAATATCCAGATAGCGATCCCCTGTCCATAATCCGTCAAAAAGCGGGGCAATGCGCTCAAGTTCCCCGACCAGCGCTTTTTCAGCTTCTTCCTGCAAGAGGTCGGCGTCATAGGCGCCATCTATGGATAAATCCCGGTCATTATCAATCTTGTTGATAATATTGGCGGCCCTCTTAAAGGTTAGCACCCCGGCCGCATAGTCATCGCTCCTGCTGAAAGCCGCAAGCGCAGCCAGACGCTCACGGACCGCCCAGACGTCATCGGCGCCGGCCATGATGACCGCTTCCGCCGTGAGGGTCGAGTTGCCTTCGGCGATAAGGAAATTTTTCAGGCGCAAATCGAAAAACTCCATAAGCCGGGCCAGGGACTGATCCGGCGGCACTTTCCATTCTCTTTCCCCATAAAGGCGAAAAGCCTCGGCGAAAAGCCCGGAGACACTGAAACGCAAACCTTTCTCCGCCGCAGTGCGAGCTATGCCCAAGGCGGCGCGCCGCAAGGCGAAGGGATCCGCCGTGCCTGTGGGAATCAGGCCCAAAGCGAAACATCCGACCAAAACATCGGCTTTTTCGGCAATGGAAACGATAGCCCCGCAGATTGTGGAGGGCACAGGGCTGTCCGGCCCGGCCGGAAGGTATTGTTCAGCAATGCCGGCGGCTACTTCAGCTTTTTCCCCAAACCGTTCAGCATAAATACCGCCCATTATGCCCTGCAGACTGTCAAATTCTTTAACCATCTCCGAAACCAGATCCGCCTTGGCCAGAAAACCGGCCCGCATGACGTCCGCACATGGCGGTAGTGTCTCGCCAGAGTTGCAGCGCATATGTTCGCCCAGATAGGCGCACAAGCTCTCAATGCGCCGCGCCCGCTCGCCCATATTGCCAAGATTGGCCAGAAAGACAACGGAATCCAGAGCCGTGAGCCAAAAGTCAAAACCCTCTCGCGCCAAATCCGTTTTCCAAAAAAAGCGCGCATCCTCAAGGCGGGCGCGCAAGACACGCTCCCACCCTTTTTTGACCAGATCCGAATTTCGCGGACTGAAGTTCAGCACCGTAAGAAAATAAGGCAGAAGCCTGCCGTTTTCCCCTTCAATGCCAAAACTCTTCTGATGTTTCTCCATGCTCGTAAGCAGAACTTCGCGCGGGACATCAAGGTAAGTCTGATTAAAAAAACCGAGAATGGGGTTGGGGTGTTCACAAAGTCCCTGCACCTCTTCGAGCAAAGATTCCTTCCAGAGTACAACGCCATTTTTCTCCGCTGCAAGCGCATCACCGACACTTTTGACAATGCGTCCGCGATCTTCGCTTTTGACGATTATATCGCACCTGTTGCGCATGAGGGAAAAATACCCTTCCGCATTATCCAGGGCAAAAGGTCCCGGTCCATGTACGCGATGCCCGTAGCTCAACCGGTCTGAGGACAGATTATGCACTGTAAAAGGCACAATCTCGGTCCCGTAAAGGGCAAGCAGCCAGCGCACGGGTCTGGCGAAACTGAACTCTCCACTGCCCCAGCGCATGCGCTTGGGAAAAGGCAGGGCATTTATAATCCGCCGACAAATTTCCGCGAGCAACGGTCCGGCGTCCATTCCACCGCTGACCTTGCGCAGGGCGACATAAGCGCCTTTTTCCGTCTCCACTATAAAAACATCCTCAAGATGCGCTCCGTGCGTTTTAGCAAAGCCTTCAAGCGCCCGGGTCGGTCTGCCGCCCACATCATAAGCGGCCTTGCCTGACGGACCGGTCACCACTTCCTCACGGACAGTAGAAAATTCCGATATTTCAGATACATACACAGTCAAACGGCGCGGCGTAGAACAGGTCTCAAGCCCTGCAAAGGTAAGTCCAGATTCAGTCGCAGCGGCGACAAAGCGCGCCGCCATTTCTTTTTCTGCAAGGGCAAGAAAACGGGCGGGAATTTCTTCCGTGCCTATCTCAAGAACAAAAGCAGGCATAACTTATCCTTTGTGCAGATCAGCGCTTTCTTTCTCCCGATTCAACATGGGCCAGCCCATGTCTTTGCGTTGCTGCGCGTAGAGACGGGATGTCGCAGCCGCCAGACGCCTGATCCGGGAAATATAAGCCGTACGCTCGCTGATAGAGATGGCTCCACGCGCGTCCAGCAGATTAAAGACATGGGACGATTTCATAACATATTCGTAAGCCGGCCGAAGCAGGCCCCGGTCTGTCAGACGCAGGCACTCCCCTTCAAAATCATTGAAATGACGCAACAGCATTTCTGGATTGCTGGCCTCGAAATTAAAACAGGACTGCTCAACTTCGTTTTGATGATATATGTCTCCATAGGAAACGTTTTTATTCCAGGCCAAATCATAAACGGATTCCTTCTCCTGGAGATACATGCAAAGCCTCTCCAGGCCATAGGTAAGCTCCACGCTCACAGGATCAAGATCAATGCCGCCGACCTGCTGAAAATAGGTAAACTGCGTCACTTCCATGCCGTTCAGCCATACCTCCCAGCCAAGCCCCCAAGCGCCAAGTGTGGGGGATTCCCAGTCGTCCTCAACAAAACGGATGTCGTGGTCAGCCGGATCAATGCCCAAAGCGCGCAGGCTGTCCAGATAAAGGTCCTGCGCATTGTCAGGCGAAGGTTTAAGCACTACCTGAAACTGAAAATAATGCTGAAGCCGATTCGGGTTATCCCCATAGCGCCCGTCTGTGGGCCGCCTGGAAGGCTCAACATAGGCCACATTCCAGGGTTCAGGTCCGATAACACGCAGAAAGGTGGCCGGGTTAAATGTACCGGCACCGCATTCCACGTCAAAGGGCTGCTGGATAACACAGCCGCGCGCGGCCCAAAAATTCTGCAAAGCCATTACGGCATCCTGAAAATGCATCATCCGCTCCAATTTTAAAAATGCGGCATCGCCCCGGCGCCCACATCAATGTCAAGGACGCCGTCAGTGTCTGACAAAACGTCCGTCTTTCCAAAATATTCCCACATGGTAGCTGACAAAGGCGTCCACGGCCAGGGAAAATTCTCGGGCTGCCAGGGCGGGCAAATTAAGACCATGCCAGTCTCCGGGCGGGAGAACATGCAGGGTTTGCAGAGCTGACAGGGCGTCCGGTCCAAGAGGCAGGCGGCTATCGTTGGAAAACGCGGCGCAGGCAGGGCAGGTGACTTGGCCTTCACGCATCAGCAGACGGACATAGGTTCCTGATAATTCCCGCCCGCAGTGGGAACAACGGGACAGGGACAGGGCATAGCCCTGATCAAAAGCCAGACGGGCGCGAAAAAACAAAGGCAACAGTTTAGGCGGCTGCTCAAGCTCCTCAAGAGCCCGGATTGTTTCGCGCAACAGAAAATAGGCCTTGTCCGCCCCTTCAGGCTGGACCCCGAAACTTTGCAGAAAGCGCGCACAGTTCACCGCCACTCCAAGACGCTGCCGGTCACGGCGCAAACGGGAAACGCCTCTCACAAGCAGTCCTTCCTGCAAGGCAAAATACGGCGTCCGCAAGGAAGAGCTGACCCGCACCTTAATTTCATTAAAAATATCCAGGCAACCAACAAAGCGGCGGCGGCTACGGCTGCCCCCGAAGGCAAAGGCGGAAAGCGACCCGCGTGAAGGGGAAAGGAAATGAACCCAGAGGTCGGATTCCTTGAACTGCCCAACCTGCAAAACAAGAACTGTTTCCGAAAATTCCATACGCGCCTATCTGGGCTTGGGGGGGAAATGCAGAACAAGCTTCTGCCCCTTGCGTCCAGGCACATCAAATTTTTTTCCGTTATGCTCAATATCAACGCCGCCTGCGTTGCCCAGGGAAATTTCAAGAGCATTATTATAAGTCAGAACAAAAATCTCCCCGTTCTTCAGGATATATTCCCGTCCCTTAGCCCCGTCAGCTCTGGAACTCAGCCAGCAGGCTTCCCTGCCGCGTATCAGCACCTGATTCTTGCCGCCAGGCAAAGCGGTCGTAGTGTTCAAGGTAGCGTTTGCAATAGGCGCATTCCCCTGAACAACGGACAAGTCCGGCTTGACGGCTAAATCCGCTTCGCTTTGGACCGCAGAAGCATCAACCCCCGCCTGGATAGCGGGGGGAGCGGGAACAGACGCGTTGTTGCTTGCGGCCGGGTCGGAAGAAAGGTCTAAAGGCGGAGATGCTCCAGGCGCTGCACCCTTGTTCCGCGTTTCCCTGTCCTTTTCGACATTGCCGTCTGTAGGCGCGGCGTTACCGACTGCCGAAGGCAAAAGGGAAGACAATACAAGACCGAGAGAAGGTCCCCCGGAGTTTATTCCACCCGTGGGTTGGGCCGGCTGGTCCGAATGTTCCTCGGTAAAAGCCGAGAAAGGTTTTTTGACCATCTCAATTATCCACGTGCCGTAATACACACTGACATACCAGCAGCCGCCGGCGAAGCCCCCCAGCAGAATGAGGATAATCAAAAGAACGAAAACACG
Source organism: Desulfovibrio sp. (assembly GCA_031260965.1). Classification (GTDB taxonomy): domain Bacteria; phylum Desulfobacterota; class Desulfovibrionia; order Desulfovibrionales; family Desulfovibrionaceae; genus Frigididesulfovibrio. Next base: position 5,225 of record JAISKK010000042.1, read on the forward strand.
TCTGGCAGTGCCCGGATAGGCCATCCCGGCGTTTCTGTTGAACACGGGCACATGAGTGGCGCCATCAAAACTGGCCCTTGGGAAAATCTCCTCCAGTTGAGCGTTGAGATCCTCTGGATCGCAGCCTACCACCAAACCGAAAGAGCGTATAAAATTCTTTGTATAAATGTCATGAGGAAGACCGACATGCGATCCCTCTTCAATGGATTTCAATATCCGGGTGGAGATTTTGATGCGGGAGGAAACGTCGTCAATGGATAAGCCCATGCTCTCTCGTTTTTCCCGGATCTGATCGCCTAAAACCTGAAATGGCGTTAACATCCTGAACCTCTGTTTACATACAACTTTACCGCAAAACCCCGGCTACGGACATAGGACCGCCTTTATACGTCAATCAAATTCGGATATCAATCACCGACTTGCCGCGCAATTGCCCTACATACTCTTTGAAACGTTCTTCCAGCAGCGGGGCCTTGAGCATTTCCTCTATACGCGGCCTGGCTTCTTCAAAAGTCAGGGGACGGGCCTCATTGAATCGTTCCTTTTTAATGACAATAGCGCCGCCCTTGGTCCGCAACAACGGAGACAACTGGCCGTCCTTCATGCCGGAAAGCAGTTTTTTCATTTCCGGAGGCAGACGGTCAAAAACCGCGCTCACATGCCCGCCGCTTTGGGCATACTGGTCAGCAGAATACTGACGGGCGGCATCTTCAAAATTCAAGACCCCGGATTTTATTTTCTGGTAAATATCCTGAAAATTTTTCCCGTCCGGGAGCATGAGGATAGAAAAATCAACCGTTTTCTCACCGGCGAATTCGTCCCTGTGACTTCCATAATAGGCAGAAACATCTTCAGGGGTGACAAAAACCTTGCGCGACACCATATAAGTGGCCATACGATGGCGCAACAAAAAGTTGTTGATGCGCTCCTTATACATGGCCAGACTGACTTTCTGGTTTTTGAGCGCGTCCTCAAACTGTTTCCGAGTCTGACCGCTTCTCTGCAGATTCCGGTTAAGCTCTTCCTCGACTTCCGCATCAGAGACAGAAAGCTTATAGCGCTTGGCTTCCTGGCGCATGAGCATATCGTTAATCATAACCTCAAGCACCTGTTTCTGCACTTCCCTGCCTTTCTCGCTTTCCAGGCTGACGCCCCCCAAACGGGATAATTCGGCCATAGTGTGCTGGCGCAGTTCATGCTGGGTAATCATCTCACCGTTAACAACAGCGGCTATTTTATTGACCGTCATCTCCGCTGCAAGGGCCTGCCCGCAAATTTGCAAAGAAAGAAAAAAAACGGTGACGTACTTCAGTACATAGAGCAAAGGAAGATCTCCCGAAAAAGTTTATTTTACAATTTTCGCTCTTTGTAATATCTTCCTTGCCGTTATGCAATGTGAAAAATAGCCGTTCAATGAAGGCGGAAAAAAAATCTTTGCTCCCGGCAAATTTTTTCTGTCCTGAACCCGCTGAAAAGAACTATAGGCAAATCCTTGAAATCAATAAATGATTTATTTTCACGACCTGTACTCGGGCCGATGCTTTTTCTGTTTGCGGCCTTCATCTGTGCCGCCTGTGAAAGCCCCCACCCACCCGGACCGCCTGCTCCTCTCGTACGCTACAGCATGGTAAAAGAGGAACGTCTTGTCCTTAGCACTGAACTGCCTGGCAAGGTATCCGCCATCATGACTTCCGAGGTCCGCCCCCAGGTTTCCGGCATTATTCTGAAAAGACTTTTTGAAGAAGGCAGCGATGTTACAGCCGGCCAGACCCTGTATGAAATAGATCCGGCCATTTTTGAAGCGGCCTATAAAAACGCATATGCCCGTCTGGCCATGGCCGAAGCGAATGAATTCTCCACCCGGCTTCTGGCCGAGCGCTACGGCAAAATTATAAAAAACAACGCCGTAAGTCGCCAGGAACATGACAATGCCATCTCGGGCTATGTGCAGGCCAAGGCGAATGTGGAAGCCGCACGCCAAGCCCTGGAAAGCGCGCGCATCAATCTCGGATACACCAGGGTCACAGCCCCGGTCAGCGGCAGAATAAGCCGTTCCTATGTCACCCAGGGCGCTCTGGCGACCCAGAACCAGATTCAACCTCTGGCCACCATCCAGAGTCTGGACACGGTTTATGTGGACATTTCCCAGGCGAATACCGAAATCATGCGCCTGCGCAACATCATAGCCGATGACGGCTGGCGCGAAGTGGCAGCGGAAACGGCGAAAATCAAACTCAGGCTTGAGGACGGCTCCTTTTACCGGCGCATGGCCGCCGGACCTGAACAGTCCGGCCTTTCTCCAGATATTCCGGGTAAGCTGCTATTCTCCGACATCACTGTTGATAAAGGCACCGGCATGGTCAATATCCGCGCCGCGTTTGAAAATCCGGACAAAATACTGCTACCGGGCATGCATGTCCGGGCCGTATTTGAAGAGGCAGTGCTGGACAATGCCATCCTTATCCCACAAAAAGCCGTGCAAAGAGATTATGAGGCCGTAGCCTATGTTTATGTGCTGGAAAAAAATGAAGTTCCGCCCGGCTCACCTGAGAAGGTCTACAAGGCAATGCGCCGAAATATTCAGATCCAGCGTAACGTCGGAAACAGATGGCTGCTCTCCTCCGACCTGCAAGTCGGCGACCGTCTGTTGATCGAAGGGCATATCAAAATACGGCCCGGCGGTCTGGTAACTGGTGAGGAATTGCCGGACTCCGCTTTGTCCAGCCCTCCCTCCACACGTCCGTCCGGACAGGGCTTGTAAATATTCCGGGAGCAAAGCTCCTTCTAAAAGTACTCAACAGAGGTACCTAGTGTCCCATTTTTTTATAGACCGCCCGATCTTCGCCTGGGTCATCGCCATTCTGCTCATGCTCGGCGGCCTCTTTGCCTTAAAGGCCCTGCCTGTTGCCCAGTATCCCAACATAGCCGCGCCTGAAGTTGCCATCTCCGCGCTCTACCCCGGAGCTTCGGCCAAAACGGTCGAAGAATCCGTCACCCAGGTTATTGAGCAGCAGATGAAAGGCATTGACCACCTCATGTATATGTACTCTACCAGCGATTCTGCCGGACAGAGCATCCTGAATTTTGCTTTTGAAGCCGGCACCAACATAGACATCGCCCAGGTGCAGGTGCAGAACAAGCTCCAACTTGCGACCCCCATGCTCCCCGAAGTGGTGCAGCGCATGGGTATTTCCGTGGTCAAGTCGGTGCGCAACTATCTGATCATCATATCCCTGTATTGTGATGACGGGAGCATGGGAAACAGCGACATCGGCGATTACGTCTCAAGCTATATTCAGGACCCGATCAGCCGTCTTTCCGGTGTTGGGGAAACCGCTGTCTTCGGGGCTCAGTATTCCATGCGGATCTGGTGCGACCCGGAGAAAATGGAGCGCTTCAAACTCAACCCTTCCGATGTGATCGCCGCCGTTGCCGAACAGAATATGCAGGTCACGGGAGGACAGGTGGGCGCGGCCCCGGCCATGCAGGGCCAGGAACTGAATTTGACGGTCAACGCCTCCTCACGTCTGGAAGCCGTTTCCCAGTTTGAATATATCTTCATCCGCACCCTGGAGGACGGCTCTGCCCTTTACCTGAAAGATGTCGCACGCGTGGAGCTGAACAATGAACGTTTTCAGGCCACCGGGCGCTTTAACGGCAACCCCTCAGCAAGTCTGGCCATAAAGCTGGCCGCCGGCGCAAACGCCCTAGATACAACGGACCTGATCAAGGCGCAGATTGCGGAACTCTCCCGCTTTTTCCCCAACGGCCTGAGATACAATTTCGCCTACGACACCGCTCCTGTCGTGCGCGATTCCATAAACGCCGTGTTTCACACTCTGGTCGAAGCCGTGATTCTGGTTTTTCTGATCATGTTTCTTTTTCTGCAAAGTTTCCGGGCAACTCTCATACCCACAATCGCCATACCGGTCGTGTTGCTCGGCACTTTCGGGGTCCTCT
>JAISKK010000101.1 GCA_031260965.1 Desulfovibrio sp.
TCAAAAACCTCTTCAAGAATTGCCAAGAGTCTTTTCCGAAGTCCTGCCGACATACGTTTTACCTTCCCAAAGAGGCAGCAATAAAATTTATTTTTGCCTCAAATTGCGTGACAGATCACACCAGAGAACCAGCGGCACAACCGCCGGATGCGTCATGTACCGAAACAAACGCCGAAACGGCCCTGTCTTCGCAAAGAACACAGGGCCTGCCGACGCGGTCGGCGGCAGGGTTTCTTAGAAAAAGTAAATTATTTAGCTGAGATAAGTAGAGAGAGAGAGAGAGAGAGAGAGAGAGAGAGAGAGAGAGAGAGAGAAGCAAAAAGCGGGCCAAAACCAAAGGTTTCAGCCGGCAAATCAGGGTACAAGGCTAAACTTTTTGCTCCTGTCATCTCCATCCCGAAAGCCCGTAGCGTTTGTGTTGATAGAAATGTTTCGCGTTACATAATGGAGAGACCGGCCATAGTCAAGTATTTCACGGGAAAATCTCTCAATGTTCCCCCCTGGCAGTCACGGCAGGTCGCGCCGTCAGCCTATGAGATCATAGGGGGCTCCCCCTTGGCAGCCCCGGCAGATTGCGCCGTCATTCTTGGGAAAACCTTCGCCGCAGACCGGGCACAGACCCACCTCGCCCATGTGCGCATGCTCCAGAAAACGACTGTGGATGCGTATGGTCTGGATGCCGCAAACTCTGTCCCCGGCGGCTTCAATTTCCTTGAGCAAATTTTCCGCGTTCTGCTCGGCCTTGGGTTTTTCCTTCATGAGCCAGGCGCGCAGTTCCGGCCAGGCCTCAAGCCTGCGGGCGTCCACATATACGCGCACACCTTCGCCCGTGTATTTGTCGTACATGACAAGGGCATAACGGCCAAGGTTGATCACCTTCATCCAGTTATTGCCGGCGCTGCACGGCGTGAGCAGTTGTATAGCGTCCGGCAGGCATTTTGCGCTTTCCGCCACAACTTCAAAAAGGACGCCCGGCGGCAGGGCGGTCCTGGCCATCTCCACCATATAGCCGCCGAGGAGCACTCCCGGCGCGGGATAGCCGTGAAAGGCGGCCACCAGGGACTTAAATTCTTCAAAGGTATGTGCGCCTATATTCATGCCGATCCTTGGTATGTGTGCCTATGGTCATGCCGATCCTTCAGGGAAATATGCCAGCGGATCATTGGTAGAAGAAAATGCCACGCTCGTCAACCGTGGGGTTTTGCGGCACCGCTCATTTGGGGCAAAACAGGACCCTGACAGGTTGACAGTTCAACAATGGTTATCGTTTTGCGGCAGCGGCTCATTTGGGGCAAAAAAGGACCGACTGGCTCTGGCGCTGGCGCTGGGATATGCGTTTTTTATCTTTTTCCGGCGATAAATTTTATTTTTTTCCAGAGATTGCGGTCAGACATATGGCGCATGGTCATCAGGGAGAGAAGCAGTCCAGTCCCGATGTGCAGACTGCGCGAAACCACGCCGCTGCCCGCTGTGAGCAGAAAGAGCGCGGCGTAGAGCAAATTTTCCTTGTCCCGGCTGGAGAGTTCCTGTTTTTTGTCGTCCTGTGCGGGTTTCGCGTCAAGCTGTTTTTCCAGAAGCGCGCAGGCCGCCAACAGGTCTTCGCCTGAAATGCGCCTGGGATCATAAAGGATTAAAAGGCTGCCCGTGCGCAGGTTTTCCGTAGTGTTCAAAATCCCGTCCCGGGCCGCGAGCAGATTTTTAATTCCGCCCATGACCTTCTCGTCCCGCAGGGCAGGGTGGCGCACCCGCACTCGTCCGTCAAAGAAACTGGCGATCATTTATCTCTCTCCTGGTTCAAGAGGGGCCGCAGGGTGTTGACAGCCACGGCGGTGGTGGTGGCGTTGTGCAGCAGGGCGGATATGCCGGGAGTCAGCAGGCCGAGCAGCCCGCCGGCCAGGAAAATGCTGTTCCAGAATAAAGAAGTGTAAAAGTTCCTGCGTATGCGGGTGATCGCGCGCCGGGACAGGATGCGGGCGACCGGAAGACCGGCCAGATTGCCGTCGGTGAGTACGATGTTCGCCACTTCCCTGGCCAGATCCGCGCCGCCGGACAAGGACACTCCCGCATCCGCCGCCGAAAGGGCCTGGGAGTCGTTGATGCCGTCCCCGACCATCAGCACCTTGAAACCGCGTTTTTTCAAATCCGCCACAAAAGCCGCCTTGTCCGCCGGCAAAAGCCTGGCCCGGTACTCGTCTATCCCCGCCTCGGCGGCAATGCTTGCCGCCGTCAGCTCCCCATCCCCGGTGAGCATGATCACGCGCCGGATTCCGTCCGCGCGCAGTGCGCGCACAATCTCGGCCGCTTCCGGACGCAGTGTGTCTTCCACGGACAAGATGCCGGCCAGACTGCCGCCGACGGCCAGATAAAGAATGGATCGCCCCTGAGCGGATTCTGCCGCCACATGGCGCTCCTGCTCCGGGCTTATGGGGATGCCTTCGTCTTCCAGCACGAAATGGTCGCTGCCTATGAGCACGCGCTTGCCGCGCCATTGCGAGGCAATGCCGTGGGCGACGACGTATTCCAGTTCCGCATGTTCTTCCTGGTGTTTCAGGCCTTCTTTCTCAGCAGCGCGCACGACGGCGCGCCCGACCGGGTGGGGGAAATGCTCCTCCAGACAGGCCGCCAGACGCAGTACCGTATTCCGCTCGTGTCCCGCAAAGGGGATGACTTCGGCCAGCGCCGGTTTGGCCTTGGTCAGGGTGCCGGTCTTGTCGAATACGGCCACATCGGCTTCAGCGAGGGCTTCCATGTATTTGCCGCCCTTGATGAGAATCCCGGCCTCCGCGCCTTCGCGCATGGCCGTGAAAATGGTCAGGGGAGTAGCCAGACGGATGGCGCAGGAATAATCCACAAGCAGCACGGCCCCGGCCTGGGCCGGGTTGCGTCCCGCCGCGTAGATCAATCCGCTGAGCAGGAAATTATAGGGCACGATGGCGTCGGCCATGCGTTCGTAACGGCTCTGAATGGCGGCTTTGGCGGCCTCGGAGACTTCTATGGCGCGGGCGATGTTGTGAATGCGCGTATTGCTCCCGGCGCGCACGGCGGTGATTAAAAGTTCGCCTTCCTCAAGCACGGTCCCTGCGTATACGCTGGCGCCCTTGCTGCGTCTGATGGGCAGAGGCTCGCCGGTCATGGATGCCTGGTTGACCAGTCCTTCCCCCTCGGCCACAATTCCGTCCACAGGCAGGGCCAACCCGGCGCGCGCCACCACCAGATGTCCGGGCCGCACCTCGGAGGCGGGGATGCGCACTTCCTGTTCCCCGTCGCGTATCCAGACATTGCTGATATTCAAGGCCAGACTTTCCTCAAGACTTGCGCGCGACTTTGCCTCAATGCGATCCGCGAGAAATTCTCCCAGGGCAAAGAAAAAAGTGATCGAGGAGAGGGAGCGGAAGTCGCGGCGCAGGATACAGACGAGGAGAGCCGCGCCGTCCAGGGCGTTTAAATTGAGTTTGCCGCACAATACCGCCTTGGCTGCCCGCAAAATATAGGGCAGGGCACGCAGAATGGCCAGAGCGCGGGTGAGCAGGCGCGGATAGAAAAAACTGCGAAATTTCGCTGGTATGGGGTTGGAAGCCAGATTTTGGGGCGTATTGTCCGGGGGCGTGTTTTTTCGCGCTTCTCCGCTTTTGACGGGAAGGGAAAAATTGCCGCGCAAAGCCTTGCGCGCCTCCTCGCCCGGCAGGGCGGCCAGAACGCGGGCACGCAGACGCGCGTCCGTATAGAGGAGAAGAATGCTGCCCGTGCTCGCGGATACGCTGACTTGCGCTCCGCTGAACAGATCGGAGGCAAGGGGGGCGATCGCGGCGGCGGCGGGCCGCGCGGCCTGCCCCCCGGACAGGGGGCGCAGACGCATGCGTCCCGGCAGGTCATGCGCCAGCATATAGCGGCTCAGAACACTGGATAAAGCAGGCCTTTCTCCTGTGTCAGGATTTTGCGGCCCAAGAGCGACGGGATCGGGCACGGGTTTTTAAGCCTGCTGACCGCCGGATTTGCGTTTTCCCTGCTCATGGCGGGCTTCAGCGGCGATATCTTCGATATTTTCCTTGGCCGTGTCAACGAAGGCGGCGGCTTTGTCCTTCGCGTCCAGACCGTGGCTTAAAAGCGCGGCTGCGGTTTTTTTGATGTCAATGTCCCCGCGCGAGAGCACAACGACAGCCGCCGCGCCAACAACCGCTCCGAGTCCGGCGGCCAGACCGTATTTCCAGATTTCATTTGCCATAAGATGCTCCTTGGGATGTATTGTTGGCACAAACTTATTGAAAATGAAATTCTATGTCAATAAGTTTTTTCTTTGCGGTTGTGTTTGACACAACGCTGACTTATGTCTAAAAACTGTTCGAGGAGAAGAAAGATGGACAAAGGACTCAACCCCGCGCTGGTCCGCTGGCTGCGGGATTTTTATGTGAATGTGGAAAAAGCGCTCGCGGCGGGCTTTATAGCCACCCCGACCAACGCCCGCGAGTTCCTGGCCGGGCTGACCAGGCGCCATGTGGCTTTTATTCCCGATGTGGCCTCCGTGCTGGACGATTTGGCTCCCGGCGGCGCTTTCAGGCATCATCCCTCCAAGCCCAGGAAGCCGCGCTGGCCTGTGCCGGACGCTCTGGCTCCCGGCGACGATTTTCAGGTCCCGCTGCGTATTTATCATCCCGATCCCGGGAAGGATCTTCCTGTCCTGCTCTATTTCCACGGCGGCGGGCATATGTGCGGCAGCGTGACTGTTTATGATCCCATCTGCCGCAGGCTGGCCCTGGCTGCAAAGCACATCGTTGTGGCCGCCGATTACCGTCTGGCCCCGGAAAATCCCTGGCCGGCCGGGGTAAACGACGCTTTGAGCGTTGCGCGCTCCGTCTGGAGCGTGCTGGAGAGGCGGAGACTCAATTTTCAAAAAGAGCTGTCCATAGCCGGGGATTCCGCCGGAGGGGCGCTCTGCGCGACCCTCAGCGACCTGGCCCGGTTCGAACCGGGGCTCACGATAAAACGTCAGGCCCTGATCTATCCGAGCCTTGATTATACCCTGAGTTTGCCGAGCGTTGAGGAAAACGCCAAAGGCTATCTGCTGGAGAAGGAAAAAATTGAATGGTACTTCAACAATTACCTGCCCGCAGGCACTGACCGGGAAAAAGTCTCGCCCCTGTTCGGGGAATTTACGGACGAGCTCCCGGAGACGCTGGTGCTTACTGCGGAATACTGCCCCCTGCGCGATGAGGGCTCGGCCTATCATAAAAAGCTGGTGGCCGCCGGGGTCAGGTCTGAACTGGTGAACTTCGCGGATATGATCCACACCTATATCTGCATGGAAGATATTGTGCCGGACGCCTGCAGAAAAACCTATGCTCTGCTCGACGTTTTTCTGAACGGGAAAAAGGGTGTTCTCACACATAAATAATCTTTTCCTTGACAAAATACACCGCCTGCCTGTAATACTCCATCCAAACTGGACCCTGTCCGAATGCTGTGTCTTCGGAGGGCGCTGTCTGTTTTGGAGCCTGATCCCATGTCTTCAGGCTAGGGACATAAGGATAAGCGCGTGGATTTGCCTGAAGAAAATCAATCCTTGCCCCGGCGCAGATTTTTCATCAACGGGATAAAGGCTCTGGCCGCTCTATTCGGTTTGGGTCTGGGTATTCCGCTGGCAGGCTTTTTTATTTCGCCGGCTCTCAAGAAAGACAAACACGACTGGATTGAAATCGCGGATTCTTCTCTGCTCAAGGACGGGGAGCCGTCCAGAATAAATTACAGCTATGCCCGTAAAGACGGCTGGAAGACAGCGCAAACGCCCCGGACGGCCTTTGTCGTGAAGCAGGCCAGCGGCGAGTTCGCGGCCTTCTCCAACCGCTGCACCCACTTGGGCTGCGGAGTAAACTGGGATTCCGCCTTGAAGCAGTTCAAGTGTCCCTGCCACGGAGGCGTATTCGACGCGCAGGGCAGAGTGGTGGAAGGGCCTCCGCCGAAAGCTCTGACCCGTTTGGCGCTCAAGGTTGAGGCAAATAAAATTTTCGTCATGGAGGCCTGAGCGTGGGCAGAATCTATCAGTTCCTTGACGAGCGCTTAAACCTCACGCCTCTGCTTCGGGACATAACGGATCATCCGGTTCCGGATCACGCCAATGTCCTGAAAACGCGTTCCGCCTTCATTTACTGTTTCGGCGGCATCGCCTTTTTTATCATTCTGCTGCAGGCGCTGAGCGGCGTTTTTCTTATGCTCTATTACTCGCCCACGCCCGAGGACGCCCACGCCAGCGTCACTTACATCCAGAACGAAACGGCCTTTGGCGCCCTGTTGCAGGGCCTGCACAGGGTCGGGGCAAGCGCGGCCGTGATTATGGTTCTTCTGCACATGCTGCGCGTTTTTTTTACCGGATCCTACAAAAATCCGCGCGAACTGAACTGGGTGGTCGGGGTTTTCCTTTTGCTGATCGTCCTGGCCTTCGGCTTTACCGGATACCTGCTGCCCTGGGACCAGAAAGCCTATTGGGCGACGACGGTCGGTCTGAACATGGTGGCAAACGTCCCTTTGATTGGCGACTTTCTGGCGAGCGCGCTCAGGGGAGGGAATGAGATGGGAACCCTCACCCTGCTGCGCTTCTTTGTTATCCACGTCATGTTTCTCCCGGCCCTGCTGGCGATTTTTCTGGCCGCCCATTTCTTTATGTTGCGGCGTCAGGGAATTTCCCGTCCCCTGTAATGAGTTCGAGCGATAATATGAGCAGCCTTCCCTCACCTCCCGAGCCGGATAAAAGTCCCTGCCCCTTTTATCCAAACCACCTTTTCGTTGAGGGAGTGTGCGCTCTGGCGGTTTTCGCGGCTATCGTCATTGTCGCTTTGGTCTGGCAGGTTCCTTTGGAGGAAATAGCCGACCCCGGCGACGCCACCTATGTTCCCCGGCCCGACTGGTATTTTTTATTTTATTTCCAGCTCCTCAAATATTTTCAGGGTCCGCTGATCGTTGTCGGGACTTTTGTCCTGCCTGTGCTGGTCATGGCGGTCCTCATCCTTTTGCCCTTCTTCGACAAAGGCAAGGCGACGGGCATCAGGAAAAGGCCCCTGGCGGCGGCGGCCGGTCTGGCCGGCGTTGTTTCCATAGTCGCTCTGACCGCAGTCTCCGTTCTGGAAGACGAGTCCCACACGACAAAAATGGTTCTGCCGCCGGTCACAGAGGCGCAGATAGCCGCCGGGGAAAAAATTTTCGCCAGCTTCTGCCAGATTTGCCACAGCATAGACGGCAAGGGCGGGTTTATGGCTATGGCGCCCGATTTGACGGAGATTGCTTCGCGCGTGAGCAGAGCGCGAATTGAACAGATTATTATCGATCCCCAGGTTGTAAGCCCGACCACCATTATGTCTGTAATTCCCCTCAGCGAGGAAGAAAGGCATAATGTATCCGCATATCTTTCGCGCAAAAAATAAGAAAGGAGGAAGAAGAGAATGAGGCTGGTGAACAGCCGGGTGTATGGGAATGTGAAGGGTCAGAATTCGGGGTTTTTACAAAGGCCGGAACAAGGTTCCGGAATAAATTTACGGCGTCAGGGTATGAGAATGTTGTTTCGGAAAAATCTTAAATCCGGTTGTAGTGGAATTAAGGAGAATGAGAATGAAAGATAAAAAGATCCTGCGGACGGCCATCTCTTTGCTGGCAGCGCTTTTTGTGATGGCTGCGGGTCTGGAGGCTCAGGCCGCCGACCCGCCGGGTGGAGTCAAACAGTTCGGCCCCAAGGACGATTACGTCATTTTTGCTTCCGGCGGCATTTCCGGAACTTTGCAGGTTATCGGCCTGCCCAGTTTGCAGACCATCAAACTGATCCCGGTAGGCGTGGACACCCATGAACCGGTTTTTTCCGGTTCCAACCAGCCGGGCACCAACGGAACCCCTGACGGCAAGTATGTCTTTATAAACGACAAGGGCGACTCCGCCGTCGGGATTGTGGACATCGCCACCCAGGAATTGATCCGCAAGATCAATATCCCCGCTCCCTTCGGACCGCACCACATCGCCCTTACCCCGGACGGGAAAACCCTGTTCGCCACAGGTGAGCTGTCCGGCAAAATGGCCAAAATCGACATTGCCAGCGGCAAAGTCGAGGTCATCGACGTTTCCGACGGTCAGGAGTCCGCCCCGGACTATCTGCTGGTCACGCATGACGGCAAGTATTGTCTTGCTACCGACTATTATCGTTCCGGCGTCCATGTGATCGAAGTGGACAGCTTCAAACGGACCAAGTTCATTCCCGCCGGCAAAAATCCGCACGGCATAGACCTGACCATGGACGGAAAACTGGCTTTTGTCGCCGGCAAACTCTCCGGGAATATAGTGGTCATCGACGTCGGCAAACTGGAAATAGTCAAGGAAATAGATCTGACGCCCGCCGTCCCCGGTTTCAACAAGAGCCCGGCCCCCGGTCCTCTGCACACTGTTTTTACCAATGACGGGAAATGGGCCTATACGACCCTCTTTGTCGATAACGCCGTGGCCAAAATTGATCTCGGCAAGATGGAAATGGTGAAAAAGATCCCCGTCCATTACCGGCCGGGTCACCTGCAAATCACGCCGGACAGCAAATACATCACCGTCTGGAACAAATACTCCACAGGGCTTTTCGCGGGTTCCATCTCCAACCAGGACCCGACCAATGTTGAGTTGATCGACCTGGCCAAGGATGAAGTGATCGGCAGGGCCCCGACCGTGCCGGAACCGCACAACGCCAAGATCATCAAGGCTGACGCCGTTCTGGGCTATATGCACGCCAATCTGCCGAAGGAAGGACATCCTTCCATTTATGCCCCGCATAAAGACCCCAATGTGGTGGCCAGACTGGTTCCCGAAGACAAGGGCGCGCCCGGCATTACCAAAACCAGCGACGGCGTGGTGGAAATTCGCATTCAGGAATTCAGTTACGGCTTCAAGCCTGAGACTATTAATGTGAAGAAAGGCGACAAGGTGCGCTTTATTCTGACCAATATCGACAAGGCTACGGGACTGACCAATGACCCCGCGCCTGTGCACGGCTTCATCATCAACGAATATGGTCTGCAGACCAACTGGGGCGTTCCCCAGGGCAAGTCGGTCATTTTTGAATTTTCCGCCGACAACGTCGGAAAATTCGCCATGTTCTGCTCTTACTTCTGCGGACCGCTGCATCTGGAAATGCGCGGCTGGTTTGTTGTTGAAGCATAATTCCGCTTCAAGGGATCAAGCGGAGGGAGCGCGTAGCGCTCCCTCCCGGGGGCTCTTCACCCCGCCGGCGCCCAAATGGGCGAACTGGCTCTATCGTCTTGGCGGAGTGACCTTTCTTTTTTGCCTGCTGCAGGTTCTGTCGGGCATTTATCTGGCTTTCTTTTTCCAGCCCACACCGGCGGACGCCTGGACGAGCCTCGAATTTATTGAAAAAAGCGTCCCTCTGGGAAAATTCTCCCACTCCCTCCACCGCTGGGGCGCCTTTGCCGTAATGTCTTTTCTGATCCTGCACCTTTTGCGCTATATCTGGCTTGGCGCTTACCGCACGGCTGCAAAGGCGGTCTGGATCAGCGGCATTTTTCTGCTGCTGACCCTTGCGGCTTTTATTGTGAGCGGCTATTTGCTGCCCTGGGACTTCAGGGCCTACTGGACGGTCAAGACCGTCGGCAACTGGCTCGACCATTTGCCTTTTTTTGCGGACACCCTGCGCTGGCTCCTGTTTACGGATACGCCTGGCGGCGTTGTGCCGGTGAACAGATGGTTTGCCCTGCATACGCTTGTGCTGCCTCTTTTGACGGCTGTAATTGTCGCCGTTCATTTTTGGAACGCGCGGGCGCGCGGAATCTTCGGGCCGGCGCAAAGAGCGCGGGCCATCCTCACGCTTGCGGGCGCGACGCTGCTGCTTGCGGGACTCGCGGCTTTCGGGACGCAGGAGCACAATATAGCCGATCCCATCACCACCTCTTCTGTGCCCCAGCCGGACTGGCTTTATATGATGTTCTTCCAGGTGACGCGCTATTTCCAGGATGGTCTGGAAATGGTCGGCGTCTTCTGGATCCCCGCAGGCATCGTGCTTGGCCTCTTCCTGCTTCTGTTTGTCGATCTTCGCAAAGACCGGCTCAAATGGACGATCTTCTCTTTGAGCGCGGCCGCTGTTCTGCTTTTGTGCATCGTCACTTATCACACTTGCAGCACCAGTCCCATATGGAGCTGCGCGAGTTGCCACAAAAAGAGTTTCGGCCAGGCCTTTGCCACCGCCCCGAGGAATCTGGGCGCTTTTTCAAACCGCTATGACAATAAATGGTTGGCTCTGCATTACCGTTATCCGCAATATTTCTGGATGATGGACGCTGAAGTGCCTGGCTGGTAAGTTATTTTACGCAGCAAAAACAAACCTCACGCGTAGGGAGCTTGAAAATGAGTTGGTCAGGAAGAAAATGCCTTTTCGCCCTTTTGGGTCTTATCTGCTTGTCTTTCGCCAATTTTCCGGCCGGACCCGCTTTTTCGGCGTCGAATGCCGGGAACGTCCCGGAACTGGCAGTGGAAAAGCAATCTCCGGAATATATCTGGGTCTTGAGAACTCCGGGCAAAGCCGGTGTGGTTCAGGTCATCCTGACCCTGCGCGACGCGGCGGGCAAGACAGTGAAAGGACGTCGGGTGACGGGCGAGGTATTGATGCCGACAATGCCCATGCCCGGCTATCCCCTGGAACTGGAATTTCAGGAAGCGGAAGATGGAAAATATGCCGCGCTGGTCCAGTACGGGCATGGCGGTTACTGGCAGATCAAGGCCAGGTTCAAAGATGACAAGGACCAACTGTTCCAGCAGGTATTTGATCTTGACATAAAAGACTAACTGAATAAGGCTGAACACAATGCGGCAGATCTTTTATCTGGTCAGACAAAACCTGAAACGCAAGCCTTTCCGCGCCTGGATGATGATCGGCGGAATTGTTCTGGCTTGCGCTACGCTTTTTGTGGCGGCCATACTCTCCAGAGGGATTCAATCCACCCTGCAAACCGCCCGGGAACGCCTTGGGGCCGACATTGTGGTCGTGCCGGCCGATGCCCGGGAAGAAGCGCTGTCGGCGTTGATTTCAGGCAGTCCCACCAGCTTTTTTATGCCCTCATCCCTGGAAGAAAAAGTGCGTACGGCGCCGGGAGTGCAGCAGACCTGTTCACAAGTTTATCTGCGCAGTCTGGACGCGGCCTGCTGCGTGGCCCAGGTGGCCCTGGTCGGTTATGACCCTGTACGGGATTTTACCATCAATCCCTGGGTCTTGCAAAAAACCAGCGAACCTTTGCAAGCTAACCAGCTCGTTGTCGGGGCCAAGGTCATTTCGGCTTTGGTCGGCACCCCCGCGAAGGCTATCGGGCAACGCCTGATGTTTATGGGTAAACCTTTCAGCGTAGCCACGATTTTGGAGCCCACGGGACTGGGAACGGATTATACGGTATTTCTGCACATGGATATGGCCTATCAAATGACGCAGGGTTCGCCGCTTTATCCCGTGCCTGTAAAAAAAGACCAGATCTCGACCATTCTGATCAAAGTTGCCGACGGGATGGCTCCGGAGACCGTAGCGGCAAATATTGAAAAAAATATTCCGGAGCTCAAAGCTTTGACGTCCAACCAGCTTACCCGCTCTTTCAGCCGGCAGTTGCAGGATCTGGTTGACGTCCTCTTTGTGGCCGGGGGACTTTTCAGCCTGCTGGCCCTTGTTCTGGTTGGCAACCTCTTTGCCTTGTCGGTGCGGCAGCGCATGCGGGAGCTTGGCTTGTTCCGGGCCATGGGGGCAAGGCGGAGTGTGATTTTTCAGTTAATTATCCTTGAAGCGCTTTGCATCGCCGGAGCGGGCGGATTGCTCGGCGTGCTGATCGGCTTTTCCGTGATCTGGTTCGGCAAAGACATTATTACGGAGATGATCGGCAACATGTATATGTGGCCGGGCAACCCCTATTTCTTGAAAGCCGTTTTGCTGACCATGGCTGCGGCTCTTGTGACGGGAATACTGGGCGGTCTTTATCCGGCCTGCCGCATCAGCAGTCTGGAACCTTATGAAGCCATCAGAAAAGGAGAATGAGCCGCGATGATACAAGTGGAAGCTCTCAGCAAAGATTATAAAAGCGTGAGAGTGTTGCAGGGGATAAACTGGGCAATTGAGGACGGCGCATTTGTCATTGTCACCGGACGTTCCGGCGGAGGAAAAACAACCCTGCTCAGCATTGTGGGCGGTTTGACCAGACCGGACGCAGGCCGGGTGCTTATTGACGATACCGATATCTGGCAACTGTCCGAGCCTGATCTGGCGGCCCTGCGCAATGAAAAGCTCGGTTTTGTTTTTCAGTTCCCCAGCCTGATTCCGACCCTGAGTGTACTGGATAACGTCCTTTTGCCCATTGCCTTCGGAGACAAAAGCCCCAACCTTGAAGACCTGAAATTCGCTACTTCGCTTCTGGAAATGGTCGGGATAAGCGGTAAAGACGGTCAGTATCCCGCCCAGCTTTCCGGAGGGCAACAACGCCGGGCGGCAATAGCCAGGGCGATGATCAAGCGTCCTGCGATTATTCTGGCTGACGAGCCGACGGGTGATCTGGACGAAAAAACCGAAGCGGAAATAATGGACCTTTTTCAGAGCATCAACGGGCAGGGGACAACAATCGTCATGGTGACTCACGCCCTGGATTACGCCAAAATCGGTAAAACCTACACCTTGAAAGACAGTCACTTATTCCCGTACGAAGACAGTGAAGCGTCTCCCCGGGACCTGACGCGGGGAGGGGAATTGCGACATGACGCTTAAAAAAAAGATCGCCTTGTCGGTAAGCGCCTTGCTCCTCATTGGAATCGGGATTACGGCGGGACAATATTACTTTTATAATATAAAACTGCCGGATATTTCTCCCCGTCAGGTGGTCGAGCAGTATTTCGCGGCCGTGAAAGAGGGCGATTATAAAAAAGCCTATGCTTTCGTAAGTCTTAAATACTATCACGAATCTTACAACCAGTTTATCGACAGGGTTGTGATGTACTCGCCCGAGATGCGCCTGGAAGTGACAAAAGAAAGCATGGAAGATGATAAAGCCGTTGTTGACGCGAGTGTTGTCGTCCCTTTGCAGTTCGGTTCCTATACGGCAGATTCACGTATGGATCTGGTCCGCGATAAACGAGAATGGAAGATCATCCACCCCTAACCCGCGTGATGTTAATAAAATGAGCAGAATATTCAGTTTGGCCCTGCTTTTTGTTTTTTGCGGATTTGCCCTTGTGCCGGCTGGGGCCGGGGAAAACACCTGGGATAAAATCGCCCTGGACAAAACGCATATTGTTTCTTTGATCAGCGATCCCGCGCGTCCTGCCACCCTCTATGCCGTCACCCCTTCGGGTCTGCAAAAGAGCCTGGACAGCGGGGCGAACTGGAATGTCATCGGCCAAAGTCTGCCCCTGGATATGCCTGCAAGTTGTGTGGTGGTGAACCCTCTGAACAGCAAGGAATTGTATGTGGGTTATGACGGTCAGGGCATCTTCAAAAGTTCCGACTCCGGCGGCACCTGGCGATCCGTCAACGCTGGACTGCCCAGCCTGAATGTCCGCTGCATTGTCATAAGCCCCAAAGACACCAATCTGATATACGCAGGAATAATGGGAGGCGTGGCGATCAGCACCAGCGCCGGCAAATCCTGGCACATGGCCTCGGGGTTCAAGCGCGCGGTCAACGTCAACGCCATTGTCATCGATCCGAAGAACCCCCAGTATCTGTATGCGGGCACGGGCGGAGCCGGAGTTTTTAAAAGCGGCAACGGCGGGGTTTCCTGGACGGACGTCAATCAGGGTTTAAGCAGCCTGAGTATTCTCGCCCTGCATATTGATCCGGAAAATCCCGACATCGTGCTGGCCGGGGCCTATCACCCGGCAACGCCGAGCGATTTTTACGTCGGCGTCGCCAACGGGGGCGTCTTTCAGACTCTGGACGGAGGCAGGACCTGGAAAGAAACCAGCCTGCTCACGGTAACGATTTTTTCTTTTGCCTCGGATCCTCTTTACCCGGACCTTGTCTACACCGGGGCCTGGGGCGGGGCTTACCGCAGCCTGGACAAGGGCACGACCTGGGTGGACCTGAATACCGGTCTGGACAATGCCTTTATGCACACGATGTATCTTAAGCCCACAAAGCCGCCCCTGCTTCTCGCCGGCACGACTTTCGGTCTTTTGTCTTACACGGACAAAGATCTGGAAAAATTGCAGCCCCAGAAGGGCGGCGAGACCCCCTTTGTATGGTACGCGGCCGCAGGCGTGGGCGCAGCGTTGCTGATAGTATCGTTTTGTTTTTGGCGGAAAAGAAGAAGAGCCGCGCGGAACCCGGAACGCTCCGTCTGGTAAAAATATTTAAAAAAAGACTGTCCTCATGTGGAATTTGGCGTTGAAAAATTGCAAAGGTCACAAGGCATACAATGCCATTATTGTGTTCGCCGTTGCCCTGGCTGTCGCCATGTCTTTTGTCGCCGCTTTTATGAGTGGGGGCATCCAGAAGGAACTTGAAAACACGCGTCGTTTGCAGGAACCGGATCTGGCCCTTGTTCCCGGCGGGACAAAAGAAAAGGGGAATATTTATCTGACCAAGGGACCGCCGGCCCTGGGCGCGGTCGCCGCCGACGCGGCTTCGGAAATACGGGGTTTTGCCGGAATTGAGGCTGTGACCAGCCAAAAATACCTGGGGAAGTTTTCCATAGGGAATGTTCAGGCGACGCTTATCAGTTATGAGCCGGAAACGGACTTTGTCGTTGCACCCTGGCTGGAAAAGAAAAACTTGAAGGAAATTCAGGGGCGCTCCGACAAAATTGTGCTGGGAGCGCGGGTAGCGGTGGGAAAGCTTCCCGGCGACAGCCTGCAATTGAACGGCAAGGATTTTCTCATTTCCGGCCGTCTGCGGGAAAGCGGCGCTTTTCTGGATAGCGCGGTCTTTTTCCCTGTGGCCGGAACCCGGATTGAGGATCCGTCCTGGATTTTGCTCCGGCTGACGCAAGGGGTATTTCTGGATGCCATGGTCAACAGGATTGAGGCGAATATTCCCCGGGTCGAAGTAATTACCCGTCCGGAAATGCTTAAAACCATAAATGACCAGTTGCACGGCCTTGTGCGGGGCGGCAGCTTCGGCACGGCGGCTATACTGGTGGCAGTCGGCGCGCTGTTGATTACAGTCGCCATATTTGCCTTGATGATCCATGAACGCAGGCGGGAATTCGGCTTGCTGAAGGCCATGGGGGCCGGAAACAGCTTCGTCTTCAAGCTGATCGTCAAGGAATCCGTCCTGCTGGGCGGACTGGGTGGAATAATTGGCCTTGGGCTTGCGGTCTTCTGGCTGTTGCTGAGCGGCGCCGGGCTGGCCTTTGGCGAATTATCCGCCCTGTCTTTTACCGGCTTCATTCTGTTTCGGATGTTCATGACCCTGGCCCGGACAGTCGGAGTTTGCATGCTGGCGGCTCTTTTCCCTGCGCTGCTTGCGGCCAGGCTGGAGCCCTATGCGGCTATTCGCGGCGGCGAATAGGGAGTGGTTCTTTTGCCGTCAGATAGGCCGGTGCTCCTCATTGCCCTGCACGGCGATGGCCGCCAGGGGCCGGACCGGGCAGTAGTATTCGCAGGCCCCGCAGCCTGTGCAACGTTCGGCGTCAACGGCCACCGTCCTTGAGCCGTCCGCTTTCTCCAGCAGATTTATCGCCCCCGGAGGACAGTTGCGGCCGCAGGCGAAGCAGCGTCCCTCACCTTTACTGTTTATGCACAGGCTCGGGTCAAGGACGGCCCTGCCAATCTGGGTGGCGCTTTTTTTGGCCGCGCTGATCGGCAAAATCGCCCCGGTCGGGCAGACGGCGGAACAGGTTACACAGTTCACGCGGCAAAATCCCCTCTCAAAAGAAAGCGTGGGCTGCAACAGCCCCTCCCCCTGATCAAAGGAGCTTAAAACCTGATTCGGGCAGGCGGAAACACAGAGTTGGCAGCCGCTGCACTTTTCCCGGAAGGAGGCTAGTCCGCGCGAGCCGGGGGGCGTGATAGGCGTGTTCCTTGGCGGACGCTCTTTGCGGATCAGGGCCGCAATCTCGTTTTCATTGATCTCCTTGACCGCGTGCGCCGGAGATGCGGCCAGACCAAAGGCGGCGACAAGCAGACCGCGCCGGGCCAGATTTGGTCCCCCGGCTGCCCCGGTTTTATTCACGAGAGCGGCCGCCTGGGCTGTCCTTTCCGGAATGGCGGCTTGAGCCGCTTTGGGCGCAAAGGACCTTGGTCCGTAGTCAATGGCCCCGCGCCGGCATTTATCCAGGCAGTTAAAGCAGACCACACAACGGCCGGCGTCAATCTCGGATTTTTTCGAGTCTATGCAGGAGGCCTTGCATTCCCGCACGCACAAGCCGCAGTGAATGCATTTTGCGGCCTCAAGGCGGGGCCGGATCAGGGCAAAACGGTTTAAATAGCCGAGCATCGTCCCCACCGGACAGATAGTATTGCACCAGGTCCGTCCGCCTTTAAAGGCCAGATAAGCAATCAGGGCCAGGGTCAATACTGCTGCAGCCAGGGCGGATACTCCTTTCTGCCAGATGGGCGTGGGTCCTACGGCATAGCTCCCGGCACTTTCGCTAGCCAGATTGAGCAGATTGGACCCGGCCTGCCAGAGCGGGGCAAAAAGGTCTGTCGCGATACGACCGAAGGAGCTGTAAGGATCCAGCAAGGCGAAAAGCCAGGGTATGCCGAGGCAAAAAGCCAGGACAAAAAGGACCATAGCTCCAACACGCAACTGACCACGCGCCGGGCTGAAGCTATAGCGCCCCTTTTTGCCCAGGCGGGCGATCAGATCCTGCAAAATACCCAAGGGACAGAGGATGGAGCAGTAAACCCGACCCAGAAGCAGGGTGAGAAGAGCCAGGGCCAGAACTATAAGCAAACTGCCGGCGATAAGGGCCGGGACAAGCTGAATTTTGGCGAGGAAGGCGAGTTTTTGGGGCCAGAAGCCGCTTACGTCCACAAAAAGCAGGCAGAAAGCGGCGAAGCAGAGCGCGGCCAGACTGATGCGCAGTTTTCGGATCACAAGCTAAACCCTCGTTTTAAGCTCTTCCACAAATTTCCCCAGACGCTGCATTTCCGTGGGGATGGCTATGTTCTGCGGACAAAGCGGCAGACATTGCCCGCAATCCGTGCAGCGCGCGGCCTGCCGAAGCTCCGGCACGGAGCGGTCATAGCCTACCAGATAGGCCCGCCGGGCCTCTTCGTAATTTGCGCTCTCGCGCCCTGTGGGGATGAAATCATCGTCCACACAACGGTTGTAATGGCTGAACAGGGCCGGAATATCCACGCCGTAAGGACAGGGCATGCAGTAGCCACAAGCCGTGCAGCGGATGTTCGCCTGACTCAGAAAGCCGTCCAGGGCCGCCTTGAGGACCGTCAGCTCGCTTTCGGAAAAGGCATCCAGAGGGGAGAAGGTGCGCAGATTGTCCTCCAGATGCTCCATATAGGTCATGCCGGTCAGAACCGTCAGCACATTGGGGATGGAAGCCGCGTAACGGAAGGCCCAGGAAGCGGCGCTGGCCTGCGGGCGCTCGGCCTGCAAAATGGCCAGGGTCTTTTTGTTCAGACGGGCCAGGCGTCCGCCCAGAAGCGGCTCCATGATCATCATGGGAATGCCGCTCTCCTTCATCTTCTCCAGATACCAGGGGGCGGGAGGCGGGGGCTTTGCCCCGGCGCGCATTTGCGCCGGCTTGACCTCGTAGCCGCGCATCAGATCATGATAGTTGAACTGCACGAGGGCGAAGTCCCAGCGCTGTTCCCGCGAAAGGAGATATTCAAGGGCCTCGGTATCTCCGTGGAAGGACCAGCCCAGGTTACGGATACGCCCGGCGGCTTTTTGTTCCAGAAGAAAATCCAGGACCCCGTTTTCTTCGTAAATCTTTTTGTAGCCTTCGACGCTCTGGATGTTGTGCAACAGGTAATAGTCGAAATACTCCACACGGCAGCGCTGCATCTGGGTGGCGAAGATCTCTTTGGCCTGGTCCAGAGTCGGGTTTAAGTAGGTGGGCATCTTGGTGGCCAGATAAAAGCTCTGGCGCGGGTAGGCGCTCAAAATTTTGCCGATTACGGCCTCGGACGCGCCCCGGTGGTAGCCGTAAGCGGTATCGAAATAATTGACTCCCTGTTTGATGGCGCGATCCACCATGCGCGCCGCCGCCGCTTCGTCAATCTCCGGGCCGCCCGGTGAAACGGCTTTGGCCTGCATGGGCAGACGCATGCAGCCGAAGCCGAGCAGAGAGATGCTGTCCCCATTGCCGGGATTGACGCGCCGGCTCATTTTGTCCGGGGCAGGCGCCTCGGCGGCGAAGGATTTTTCCGTAGCAAAACCCAGGCGTGACATGCCGTAAAAAGCAGCGCCGCCCAGCGCGCCGGCGCCGACGGTTTTGAGTATGCCGCGGCGGGTGAGAAGTTTTTCGTTTTCGTCCATGCCGACCTCCGGCTTTTAGAGCAACTGCCGCTCAATATGACCGGAATCCGGCCGCGCCGGAATATCCGAAGCAACATATTTCACGTTTGCGAATTATTGTGGAACTCGAAAGGGACTTTTGTCAAGCTGATACAACCTGTCCAACCCACTACCCGGGCTGGACAGCGCATAACGCGTAATGTATCGTTTCACGAACAGACAAGGAGAATTTAAAGCCATGCTGGACATCAAGGTATTGCAGCACGAGCCGGAAAGGGTGCGAAAAGCCCTTGAGGCGCGAGGCGCGCGCATTGATATGGCCGAATTCGCGGCCCTGGACGAGCAAAGGCGGGTTCTGATCGCGAGATCCGAAGAACTGCGCCGGGAGCGCAACGCGGTTTCAGCCCGGGTGGGCGCGCTCAAGCGCAAGGGTGAAGACGCTACCGAGATCATCGCCCGCGTGGGATCGGTGAACGCCGGCATCAAAGACCTGGAGGGGGAGCTTGACCTTGTTCAGGAGCGTCTTCATGACTGGATTCTGCGTCTGCCGAATATCCCGCACGCCAGTGTCCCTGTGGGCCGGGACGAAAATGACAATCCGGAGTTCAGCCGCTTTGGTGTCGCGCCTGTCTTTGCTTTTCCTCCGAAAGAGCACTGGGAACTGGGCGAGGTCTTGGGCGGCCTTGATTTTGAACGCGGGGCCAAGCTCTCCGGCAGCCGTTTTGTGCTTTACAAAGGCTGGGCGGCGCGCCTGGAACGCGCCCTGGCCAATTTTTTTCTGGACGTTCATATTCAGGAACACGGCTATACGGAAATGCTGCCGCCTTTGATGGTGAACAGCAAGACGATGACCGGGACGGGTAATCTGCCCAAATTCGCGGAGGATCTTTTTCGGATTGCGGACTCCGACTACTGGCTAATACCTACGGCCGAAGTTCCTCTGACCAACATTTATGCGGGCGAGGTTCTGGAAGCCGGGATGCTGCCCCTGGCCCTGACCGCCCAGACCCCCTGTTTTCGCTCCGAAGCCGGCAGTTACGGCAAGGACACGCGCGGGCTTATCCGCATGCACCAGTTCACCAAAGTGGAGATGGTGCGTATTGTCCGCCCGGAGGAATCTTACGCCGCCCTTGAAGAGATGCGTGAGAACGCCGAAGATTTGTTGCGCCGTCTGGAATTGCCCTATCGCGTCATTACCCTGTGCACGGGTGATATGGGCTTTGCTTCGGCCAAAACCTATGATCTGGAAGTCTGGCTGCCCGGTCAGAACAAATACCGGGAAATATCATCCTGCTCAAATTGCGAGGATTTTCAGGCCCGGCGCATGGACCTGCGTTTTCGCCCCAAAGATGGCAGCAGGGGGGGGGGCGGCAAACCGGAATTTGTCCATACCTTGAACGGATCCGGTCTGCCTGTGGGCAGGACCATGGCGGCCATTCTGGAGAATGGGCAGCGCGCGGACGGCAGCGTCACGCTGCCCAAGGTTCTGCGTCCCTACCTGGGAGGGCTGGAGGTTCTCCAGGCCTAGGGCAGATCGTTGCAAGGCGAATTCGCTTCGCCGTCAAACGACGATCTCAAGCGAAATGCTCTGGTTGGGACTTCAGCTCCTGGTCGTGTAGTCCACGGAGCTTATTTTCATCAGCTTGTCAAAATTGTGGTGCGCTTCAATATAGCGCATTCCGCCGGTCTTGCCGCGGATGACCAGGGAACGGGTGACGGCGCCGTTGCCGATGTATTGCACACCCTTGAGGAAGGTTCCCCCGGAGATGCCTGTGGCGGCGAAAAAGACTTCATCCGTTTTGATTAGGGAGTCCGTAGTCAGAACATCGCGTATATCCAGACCGGCGTTCAGGATGGCCTCTTTTTCCACATAGGACTGCGGGTCCAGACGGGCGAGAATTCTGCCGCCCATACCTTTTATGGCGCAGGCCGCGATCACCCCTTCCGGGGTGCCGCCCGTGCCCAGCATCATGTCCACTTCCGACTTGGGGTCGGCGGTCATCAGGGCCCCGCTCACGTCTCCATCGCTGTGCAGCTGAATGCGGGCCCCGGTTTCGCGGATGCTCTGGATCAACTGCTGGTGTCTGGGTTTGTCCAGCACAAAGACAATCAGATCGTCAACATCCTTCTCCAGAGCGCGCGCCACCTTGCGCAGGTTGTCGGAGACAGGGGCGTCTATGTCCACCACATCCTTGGCGGCTTCGGGAACCACCAGTTTGCGCATGTAAAAGCTGGGTCCGGGATTATACATGGACCCGGCCGGAGCCGCGCCCACAACGCTGATGGCGTTGGGCCGCCCGAAGGCCAGCAGATTGGTCCCCTCCACCGGGTCCACCGCGATGTCCAGCTTCGGCCCGTCGCCGAGGCCAAGTTTTTCGCCGTTATAGAGCATGGGGGCATCGTCTTTTTCGCCCTCGCCGATAATTACCGTACCGTTAATGTCCAAAGAGTTGAAGACCAGACGCATGGCGTCTACCGCCGCCTTGTCGCCGGCCTCCTTCTCGCCGCGTCCCAGCCAGCGGCCGCTGGCCAAGGCCGCGGCCTCGGTCACGCGTACCAGATCCAGACCGAGGTTGTTGGTGGGTGCTTCTTTAGATTGGGACAGGGTCATAGCGTCCTCCAGAGAAATAAAAGGTCATTCTTTTTCCGGGTAAAGCAGGGATGCCGCGATGCCGCCGATCAACAAAACAGCTACGACCGCCAGACTTACCAGAGGCGAGAGGTGCAGCCAGCCGGTCATGTCCAGGAGCATTTTCAGACCGATATAGATAAGGATTACGATAACTGCTTTTTCCAGATGCACGAGATAGCGTTTGGCCGCAGCCAGGAGAAAGAAGAGGGAGCGCATGCCGAGGATGGCGAAAACGTTGCTCGTGTAAACCAGAAAGGGGTCCTGGGTGATGGCGATAACCGCCGGAACGGAATCGAAGGCGAACATGATGTCCGCAAATTCTATGACGACCAGACAGAGAAAGAGGGGAGTGGCCAGATATGCGCCGTTTTCCCCGGAGCGGACAAAGAAGTCGTGTCCGCTTAAGCGGTCATGGACGGGGAAAAATTTCCGGGTCAGGGTCACTGCCCAGTGTTTGCTGTAATCCTCTATTTCCGTTTGCGGCGCGTGCATCTGCTGCCACATCTTGTATGCCGACCAGAGGACAAAGATGCCGAAAATGGCCAGAGCGTATGGTCCGAAAAAGGCCAGGAAGGAGGAACCGAGGACGATGAAGACCAGACGCAGCACCAGAGCCCCGGCTATGCCGTAAAAGAGCACCCGGTGCAGATACTCGTCCCGGATGGAAAAGGATGCGAAAATGGCCATCATTACAAAGAGATTGTCCACGGACAGGGATTTTTCCAGCCAGTAGCCGGCGAGAAAGAGCGAGGCGTCATCCGCCCCGTGCACAAGGAAAATATAGAAGGCGAAGCATTGGGCCAGACCGATCCAGAAGACGGACCAGCGCAGGGCGCTACCTGTGGAAACGGGTTTGTCTTCGCTGTGCGCTTTGAGGTCAACGAACAGGCAGACAATGATCCCCACGAGAAAGATGAGCAGATGGGACAGGGTATAGTGGGTGTGCATCATCAGGCCTTGAGGCAAAGACCCCGGGCGTCCCCGCGCAGGATCTCTTCCAGTTTGCGCGCGTTGTCCGGAGTCAGGGGCGCGAGCGGCAGACGCGAGCTTGCGTCTTCAATGATTCCGAGCAGACCGAGGGCGCTTTTGACAGGCACGGGATTGGTTTCCAGAAAACAGGCCCGGCACAGGGGGGCCAGTTTGTAATGCAGTTCAACGGCTTTTTGCGTGTCGCCGGCAAACCAGGCCGCGCACAATTCATGCATCGGGCCGGGGGCGATGTTCGAGACTACGGAAATCACCCCTTTGCCGCCGATGGCCAGGATGGGGAGCAGGGTGAAATCGTCGCCGGAGAGGAGGGTAAAGTCATCGTCGCAGAGTTCGAGGATGTCCGAGATCTGGGTGAGATTGCCCGTGGCCTCCTTGACGCCGAACACGTTATCCAGGTCCTTGTACATGCGGGCCAGGGTCGCGGGGGCGACGTTGACCCCGGTGCGGCCCGGCACGTTGTACACGAGCATGGGTATGGACACGGCATCGTTGACGGCCCTGAAATGGGCGTAGAGACCGTCCTGGCTGGGCTTGTTATAGTAGGGGGTGATCAGCAGCGCGGCATCCGCGCCCGCTTCGCGGGCAAAGCGGGTCAGGCTGATGGCCTCGCTGGTGTTGTTGGACCCGGACCCGGCGATAACCGGCACGCGTCCTTTCACCTGATCGATACAGATGCGGATGACCGCCTCATGTTCCGCGTGGGACAAAGTTGCGGATTCGCCCGTGGTGCCACAGGGCGCCAGTCCGTCTATGCCTCCCTCAATCTGGATTTCAATAAGCTTCCGGAAAGATTCCTCGTCGATTTTTCCCTTTTTGAAGGGCGTCACGATGGCCGTTATTGCTCCCTGCAGTCGCATGATTATTCCGCCTCAGGCCTTGCCTGTTTGAGATTCAGGATCGTCGTTGCCGGAAATTCAATAAACATGAAGACGCGAAGACGTCAACAGCAGGAGTCTCTTTTTTTTGGGCGCAGGAATTTCAGTGAAAAAAAAGTTCCGGGGGCTGGACACAGGTCTGGTGATAGTCTAGGATATCCGCGAAATACGGGTTTTAACCCTGTTTCAGCCTTATGCGCAGAGTTTTTTTTTGGCACTTGCTGGCGGAAAAATTTGACCGGCTTTGTCTGAGCGGACAGATTCCGTCTTTCTGTGTAACCATCTTGTCGGTGAGAAAAGAAATGATATTGACAGAACATCAAAAGCTGATTCAGAACATGGTGCGGGAATTCGCGACTGCGGAAGTGGCGCCCATCGCCGCGGAAATCGACAAGACCCACAAGTTTCCGGCCCCTACGGTTGCCCGCATGGCGGAACTCGGCCTTTTCGGCCTGACCACCACCGAAGAGTATGAAGGCTCCAACGGTGAGGATTATCTGGCCTACATCCTGGCAGTGGAGGAACTTTCCCGCGTTTGCGCCACCCACGGGGTTATCCTCTCGGCTCAGGTGTCCCTGGGCGTGTTTCCCATTTCCCAGTACGGAACCCCGGAGCAGAAGAAAAAATATCTGCCCGATCTCGCCACCGGCCGTAAACTGGGCGCTTTCTGCCTGACCGAAGCCGGCGCCGGAACGGATGCCTCCGCCCAGAAAACCGTGGCCGTTGCAGATGGCGACAACTACATTCTGGACGGCACCAAGGTCTTCATCACCAACGGCGGCGTGGCGGAGACCTTTATCGTTTTCGCCATGACGGACAAATCCAAGGGCACCAAAGGCATTTCCGCCTTTATCGTGGAAAAGGGCTTCCAGGGTTTCGCCGTTGGCCGGCTTGAAGACAAAATGGGCATCTGCGCTTCTTCCACCACGGAAATCATCCTGAAAGGCTGCGTTGTTCCGAAAGCGAACCTGCTCGGCAAAGAAGGCGACGGCTTCAAAATCGCCATGGGCACCCTGGACGGCGGACGCATCGGCATCGGCGCCCAGGCTCTGGGCATAGCGCAGGGCGCGCTGGACGCCGCCGTGGTCTATGCCAAGGAACGCGTGCAGTTCGGCAAACCCATTTCCGCCAACCAGGGCATTCAGTGGATGCTGGCGGATATGGCCGCCCGCACCGAGGCCGCCCGTCAGGTCGTGTACCACGCCGCCGCCACCAAGCAGGCCGGTCTGCGTTACTCCAAAGAAGCTGCGGTCGCCAAACTGGTGGCTTCCGAAGCGGCTATGTGGGTATCCACCAAGGCTGTGCAGGTCCACGGCGGTATCGGCTACACCAAATCCTATCCGGTGGAGCGCTATATGCGCGATGCCAAAATCACGGAACTCTATGAAGGCACGAGCGAAGTGCAGCGCATGGTTATAGCCGGCAGCGTTCTCGCCTAATCTCTTTTGGGAGGGCTCTTTTGCCGTGATACTGCGTCAGGCGGCGCTTTTTGCTCCGGGGCAGGCCGGAAGAGGTCAGCCCCATCGCAAAAAGCTTGCCTTGCCTGCTGACGTCAAAAGAGCCTCTCCCATATCCGCGCCATTATCTTTTTTCTTTGAAACGGTTGCAGATAAAAGCCGCCGCGCCGATCAGCAGCATAACCGGGGCGGTCACGCCCAGGGCGGAATTATAGGGGAGCAGGAGGCGATAAAAAATAAAACCGCCCAGCCAGAGCAGCATATTGCCCCGGTCCAGGGCGTAGTCTGTTGCGCGTTTGCCGAAGATATAAAAATCCACGAAAAGAATGGCGAAAAGCGGGGCGAATACGGAGCCGATCAGATAGAGAAAACTTTCATAGGCGCTCATCGGCGTCAAAATGGCAATGGTCGTGCTGACCACGCAGACCAGCAGCCCGATTTTTTTCGGATTCGCCGTCGGGAAGATGTTCACCGCGCTGACCCCGGCGGAATGCGCGTCCAGAAATGAGCTCACCACGGTGGAAAAAACCGCGATGAACAGGGTGACCAGACCGAGACCCGAGGCCGCGAGAATCGCCCCGATGTCCGTAGCCCCCACATAAAGGGCGGAACCAAGTCCGATCGCATACATGAGGATGCTGCCGAAAAAATAGCTCAAGACAGAGGCGAATGTCCCGAAGGTGGGATTTTTCAGGTCCCGGGTATAATCCGAGATCAGCGGCAGCCAGGACAGGGACATGGCGACATTGAGTTCAACAGCCCCTCCGAAAGAGAGATCTTGCGCGGGTGCGGCAAAAGGCGCCCCGTTGCGGCTGAAAACCGTCCAGCCCAGGGCGAGCATGGCGAAAAAGAGGGCCGTTACGACAACGGCGTTGGCGCGGAAAATATTTTTCAGCCCCATCAGGACCCAGCAGGCGATCAAAGCGCCGATCAGCAGACACCAGAGCGTTTCATTGCGATATGCGGCCAGTTGCATGGTTATGCCGTCCATGGCCTTGGCGCCGCTGATGATCATGACTGCCGCCCAGCCCAGCAGCTGCAGGATGTTCAGCAGGGAAAAAACGTAGGAGCCTTGGCGTCCGAAGGAAATACGAAAAGATTCCGTGGCGGAAAGTCCGCTTTTCGCGCCTATGAGACCGGCCTGAAACAGGATGCCCGCCCCGATGCAATGTCCGATAATAATAGCGGCCATCCCTCTGCTCATCCCCAGGGGACTGAGCATGGCGCCGGTGAGGATTTCCGCTATGGAAACAGATGCGCCGAACCAGAGCAGCATCTGGTTCAGGGTCGGGAGATCTCTTTGCCGCGTCATGGAGAGACCTTTTTTAATTGACGGAGTAAGTGCGCATGCGTCCGAGGACCAGTTCGACATAACGGCGGGTCTCGCTGTTCGGCATCTGCGTGGTCATGTGCGTGTATAGCTGATCCGGACTCATGGCGTTTATGCGATCGACCGCGCTTTTGTCGTCCGAGGGATCAAAATGGCGCAGCACCGCTCCCGGACCGCCGTTGTATGCAGCTATAATGCAGATCTGGCGGGAATGGATGTTTTTTACCCCGCTGAAATAACGCCGCCCGAGCAGATGCAGATAAGCCGTGCCGTAACTGATGTTACGTTCCGGACTCATCAGGATGTCCAGGCCGGGCGTTGAGCGTGAGCCGGTAAGATAACGGTGCGCTTCAGAACCTGCGCTGTCCGGCACGATCTGCATAAGACCGACGGCTCGGCTGCGGCTGACGGCCAGGGGGTTGAAATTGCTCTCCGTGTGCATGACAGCCAGCACCAGAGCGGGGCTCAAATTGTATTTTTCCGCATAGCGGCCGACCGCGTTTTTATAGGGTCCGGCAGCCGCGAAACCGGATCCGGGCTGGGCAAAACCGCGTCCGATCAGGCGCATGAGATTGATGTAGTAGCGGTCAGGGCCGCAGGCCAGAACATCCTTCTCTTCTACGTCCCCCGGCATTTTGCGCCAGCGCAGGGGTACTCCGTCCTCATCCCATTCCTCGCCGTCAAGCGGGGGGACAAGGATTTTTTCGCCGTTGGGCATGGGCGGGGCAAAAAAATTCGCCTGGAAAATGTCCGGCTCATCATGCGGGGCAAGGATCAGTGTGGCGGCGGAACGTCCGAGAGGGGTAATTTCAGTTGAGCCATCCAGAGAGGAGAAGAAGACCCTTCCCTGCGCAAAACGCAAAAACCCGCCCGCTTTTTTGTCCATCGCAACAAAGATAAAGTCGTCCGCATCCCTGACGTAGGCTTCTTCGTCCACCCGACCCGCGCGGGCCGGGGAAGGGCGCGGCCTGTAGCTTTCAGGGTCCGGGAAGAAACGATCCGGCGCATGTTTTGCAAGCAGGGTCGGATTAATTGCGAAACGGACCAGCGGACCGGAAGACGGCGGCTGCACCCGGTGCAGGTGGCCGACAAATATCCCCGCGCACAGGACCGTCACGGCAAGGGAGAGATAAAAACAGAGCAGCTTCTTCAGGGCCGGGGAACCGGAAGGTGCAGTCTTCGCTTTCGGGAGCGCCTGGGGAGAATTGTCGTTCATGGAGGAAGATATGCAAAATGCGTTCCGTAAACCGGTCCTGTTCATGCCTTGTCCGTTGAAAGAGGGTCCGAAGCGGGGTCCGGGATGGGCGAACCTTTAAGGTCATCCCGGTAGCGGCGGTAAATCAGGACACCCGCGCCGGAGGCCAGTACAAAGAGCAGTGCTGCTGTAAGGATGCGCCACAGGGGATCTACGCGCAAACCGCTGCCCAGCAGGGCGAAAATCAGGGTCTGGGGGCTATATCCGATACAGGAGCCGGCGAAAAAGGGCAGGGCGGGAATGGAGGTCAGGCCGGCCGCCAGATTGGTCAGAGCGTTGTTGCCCAAGGGGAAACAGCGTACTGCCACGGTCATGGCGAAGGGATTGCGGGAGAGAAAATCGTCCAGACGCTGAATTTTTTTTCCGAATCTTTTTTGCAGGGCAGGACGGGCCAGGATACGGGCGTAAAAAAATCCGGCGGCGCAGCCGAGGCTTAATCCGGCCAGGGTCAGCAAAGTTCCGGACAGCGCTCCGAAGGCATAGCCGCCCAGAACGGCCAGTCCCTGACGCGGAAAACCGAGGGGCGAGAGAAACATGACCAGGGCGATATATAAAAAGGTCCCGCCGTTTTGTCGTAAATGGGTGTCGGCAAAGGCCGGGTCAAGGAGTTCCTGGAGGTCCAAAAGATGCACACAGGCGATAACCCCGGCCAGACCGAGAAAAAAAAGGCTCATTTTCAGGATGGGAGAAGACATGCAGGGTCCGCCGGACGAAAAGGGGAGGGTCAGCCGCGCTCTTTGATTTTGCATCCGTAAATGTTGCGTTTTTGCATCCAGCGCACGGCCAGAAGATCATAGAGACCGGAAAAAGCCCGGTCCCAGACGCCGTATTTGGAGATGCCCTGCAGGCGCGGGCGGTGGTTGACCGGGGCCTCGGCAACCTTTGCGCCCTGCATTTTCATCAGGGTGGGCAGAAAACGGTGCATGCCCCTGAACAGGGGCAGACGTCTGACCATGGAGGCGCGCATGGCTTTCAGGGAACAGCCGGTGTCGCTGACCTCTTCGTGGGTCAGGCGGTTGCGAATGGCATTGGCGATTTTTGATGCTATTTTTTTGACGGCGGAATCTTGACGGCGGGCACGCACGCCTATGGTCATGTCGTAGCCCTGGTCGAAAAGCTCAAGCAAAAGCGGAATGTCCGCCGGGTCGTTTTGCAGGTCCGCATCCAGAGTGACCAGAATTTCTCCCCCCGCTTCCTGAAAGCCGGCAAAGAGGGCGGCGGACTGTCCGCTGTTCGCGGCAAGGGCGGCATAACGCAGGCGGCTGTCCGCCGCAGCCGCAGCCCTGATCCGGGCCAGGCTCTGATCGTTGCTGCCGTCGTCCACAAAAAGCGCTTCCCAGGAACGGGGCTGGCGCGTCATGGCCGCCTGAATTTCCGCAACCAGGGTGACTATATTGCCTTCTTCGTTGTAAACCGGGATGACCAGACTGACCTTTGGAGAGTCCTGGGCGGACGGGACGGCATTTTCAGCTTGATTTATCGGGCTGTTTTGCTGCATAGCAACAATATGCCAAAAAACAGGCATTCTGTAAAGGTATTTAGCCAAGTTACCGGTATATTGGTTGATTATACAACGATGAACGCCAAATCAGGATCATCAAACCTTGGCCCCTACCGGGAAAGCGTCTCCATGCTGCGTCCCTTTTCGGTCCAAAGCCTGCGCGCGGTTTTTTTTGATTTTGACCGCACCCTGTCCGATACCAGACTGGATTTTCCCGAACTGCGCAGGCGCGGGCTTGCGGCTCTGGCATCTTTCGTCCCCGTGTCCGGGGATGGATCAATGCCCATGATGGAGCGGATGGCCGAGGTACTCGCCTCTCTGGAGCCGGATGTGGCCGCGCAGGCCGAGGCGGCGGCCCTCAAAGCCATGGAGGAGGTAGAGGTTGAGGCGGGACGCCGTTCTTCTCTTTTTCCTTATGCCAAAGACATTCTGCTCTCCTTGCGGGAGAGGGGGATCGCCTCGGCCATCGTCACCCGCAACTGCCCACAGGCCGTCTATGCAGTTTTTCCGGACCTGGACGATTACTGCGCCTGTGTGCTTACGCGCAATCATGTCAAAAAGGTCAAACCCGACCCCGAGCACCTGGGACTGGCCCTGCAACGAAGCTCTTGCCTTTGCGGGGAAGCGCTGATGGTCGGGGATCATGCCATGGATATCGAGGCGGGAAAACGCGCCGGCACACACACGGCGGCAGTGCTTACCGGAGAGGGCAGCTTTGCGGAGCTTATGGCCGTCCGCCCGGATGTCATGGCCCCGGACGCCGGGGCGCTGATGCGTGGACTGGGTCTGTTGTAGCTTCACAGCCGCTGTTTTAAAATGAGATCAGCAATCCCGCATTTCTTGACAGGCAGGCGGGGAAAGTTTAAAGACAAAGAAAATAAACCGTCAGTTGAACATGGTCAGATTATCTTTTGCTTACCCGTAAAAAACGCTTGAAGAGCTTGGCGGGTAGTACATTATCCCTGGGGAGAATTACTGCATTCGCAGCAATTGTATGTGGCGTTTCAAAGTCTTGTGGAACAGGAACCTTTTAGCAGTAGCAAGGAGTAAACATGTTTGCATTAACAGATGAACAGCAGTTGATCCAGAAAACAGCGGCCGAGTTCGTCGCCAAGGAATTGCTGCCTTCAATCAACGAGCGCTATGTCTACGATGCGCCCTATGACCGTAAGCCTTTTGAAGAGGCTGCGAAACTGGGTCTGGTTGGCATACCCTATCCCCAGGAATACGGCGGAGCCGGGGCGGATGTGGTAAGCTATGCGATTGCTATGGAAGAGATCGGCAAAGTTGACGGCGGTTTCGCTATTTCTGTTTCCGTACACACTTCCCTGTGCAGCTGGCCCATTTACCATTATGGCACGGAAGAGCAAAAGAAAAAGTTTCTTACGCCTCTGGCCAGTGGCAAAGCCATGGGTTCTTTCGGCCTCACCGAACCCGACGCCGGCACCGATGTGGGCGGCGGCAAGACCGTTGCCGAAGACAAGGGCGACCATTATCTGCTGAACGGTTCCAAGTGCTTCATCACCAACGCCGGGGAATCCGACATCTATACGGTGTTCGGTGTTACCGACAAGAGTGTGCCCGCCTTCAAGGGCATGTCCGCTTTTATTCTTGAAAAAGGCATGCCGGGATTTACCTTCGGCAAAACGGAAAGAACCCTGGGCATCAACAGCGCCAGAGTGCGTGAGCTGATTTTCAACAACGTGCAGGTGCCCAAAGAAAATCTGCTGGGCAAAGTGGGCGACGGTTTCAAGATCGCCATGGCATCCCTGGACGGCGGCCGTATCGGCGTTGCCGCGCAGGCAGTCGGCATTGCCGCCGGCGCTTTGAACCATGCCATCACCTATACCAAGACCCGCCAGCAGTTCGGCAAACCCATTTCTTCCAATCAGGCCCTGCAGTTCATGATGGCGGAAATGGCCACCAAAATTGACGCGGCCCGTCTGCTGACCCATCGTGCCGCTTATGCCAAAGACACCCAGAAGTCCTGGAGCAAAGAAGCCGCCATGGCCAAAATGTTCGCTTCCGATACGGCCATGAGCGTGACCACGGACGCCGTGCAGCTCTTTGGCGGCTATGGCTACACCCGTGATATGCCGATTGAGCGCTACTTCCGCGATGCCAAAATCACCCAGATTTACGAAGGCACCAACCAGGTGCAGCGTATGGTGATTGCCGGCTCAATCCTGCGTTAGGAATAGATGTCGCCAATCCTCCGGCTCTGACCGGGGATTGGCGATAATTGCAATCCGGCAACGAGGACCCTTGGGTCCTCGTTGCCGGATTGGGGGTAATGCCGGGTTTATTTGCGTCTGTTTTGCCTCTCCAGATATTTTCCCCCGCGCCTTAGTTCCTTGTTGCAATTTCCAGTCAGGCCAATTATTTTATGTCGGGCTGTCGGGTCATAAATCCCCGGTCCTTGAACATAAACATTTTCAGGAGGAAAGGTATGAAAGCGTCCAGAGTGGCTTTGGCATTGCTTTGTCTGCTGTTTGCCGCCGGGACCGCGCAAGCGGCGAATTCCATAAAAATAGGCTTTCCCATCCCCCTGACCGGTGAAATTCCCAAGGTGGGCGAATCTACCAAATTTGCGGCGGAGATGCTCAAGGAAGAGATAAACGCCCAGGGCGGCTTGCAGGTGGGCAAGCAGAAATATCCCCTGGAATTCATTTATGAAGACAATGAATCCAAGGCGGAATCCGCTGTCAACGTCACCCTGAAACTCATTGACCGGGATGAGGTTGTGGCCCTTGTCGGCCCGCAGTCGTCCCGGCAGGCGGTTCCGGCGGGCGGCGTGGCCAACGATAATGAAGTGCCGATGATCTCGCCCTGGTCCACCAACCCCGACACCACCTTCAACCGGCCCTGGGTTTTCAGGGGCGCCTTCCTGGATCCCTTCCAGGCCCCGGTGGCGGCCAATTTTGCCAGCAAACAGTTCCAGGCGAAAACAGCGGCAGTGCTTTTTGAAATTTCCAATGACTACTCCAAGGGACTGGCGGATAATTTCAAAGCGGCCTGGGAAAAACTGCATGGTCCGGGTTCCGTTGTGGCTTTCGAATCTCACGGTCCGAAAGATCAGGATTTCTCCGCCCAGTTGACCAAAATTATCGGTCTCAAACCGGATTTCCTCTTTCTGCCGCAAAACTACAGCTTCGCAGCCATGATCGTGCCCCAGGCCAGAGACCTCGGCTTCAAGAATCCCTTTATGGGTTCGGATGCCTGGGGTTCCGCCGAACTCATGAATTTGTGCGGCAAGGCCTGTATAGGGCAGTTTTTTTCCACGCATTACGCCGCCGCGGGAGCCACCGGCGCCACCAAGGAATTCATAGACAAATACCAGAAGAAGTTCGGTTATGTGCCGGACGATGTGGCCGCGTTGACCTGGGATTCCGTGAACATCGTGCTGACCGCCATTCAGAAGGGCGGGGTTGTAGATTCCAATGTGCGCAAAATGCGCAAACTGATTCGCGACAATATCGCCGCCACTCCGAAGTTTGACGGGATCACCGGCAGCATGAGCTTCGATGAGCAGGGCGACCCCATTAAATGCGCAGTGGTTGTCAAGGTCTCCGACGCAGGCGAGTTTACCTTTGTGGAATCCGTATGTCCCTAGTTCTTTGAGAACTGTTTTGCCAAAGTCCCGGAATGTTAAGCCTTTCGGGACTTTGGTCTCTGCCCTGTAACCCGACAGCTTCCGCCCAGCCTATGGAACAATTTATCCAGCAATGCGTGAACGCTCTGCAGTGGGGCAGTTTTTACGCCCTTATCGCCCTGGGCTATACCTTGGTGTACGGAGTGTTGCGGCTCATAAACTTTGCTCACGGCGACATATTTATGGTGGGAGCCTATATTTCTTTTTTCGTCTCCACCTTTTTTCTGAGTTCCTCCGGTCCCGCGCTGTCGCGGGATCTCGCCCTGGCCCTGACCATCCCCTGTACCGTTGTGCTCACCTCCGGGGTGGGGGTGACCCTGGAGAGGATCGCCTACCGACCTTTGCGGCGCAAAGGGGTGCATCGCCTCTATGTGGTGATCACCGCGCTCATGTGCGGTCTTGTCCTGGAAAACGGCAACCTGGCCCTGCTCGGGGCCAGCCGCAAGGCCCTGCCCGATCTGCTTGACAAGCATATCTACATGATCAGCGGCATCGCCGTCACCAACCTCAAACTTATTGTCATCTGCACGGCCCTGCTGGTTTTTTTCGCTCTGCATTTTATCGTCACCCGCAGCCGTATCGGGATGGCTATGCGCGCCGTCGCCTGGGACGAGTTCGCTCTGCCCTTGATGGGCATTCCCCTGGACCGGGTGATTGTCTTCACCTTTATGCTCGGATCCGGTATAGCCGGGCTGGGCGGGATGCTTTTCGCCATGTCCTATCCGGTTCTTGATCCCTATATGGGGGCCATGACCGGCTGGAAGGCCTTCATAGCCGCCGTGGTCGGCGGCATAGGGGATATCCGGGGGGCCTTTGTGGGAGGATTTCTTCTGGCTTTCGTGGAGATTATGGTGGCCGCCTTTCTGCCTTCAACCTTCAGAGATCTCTTCGCTTTTTCAATACTGCTGCTGATTCTCTGGAAACGCCCGACGGGCATTTTCGGTATGCCCATGAGCACCAAGATTTAGCCCGGACCGGACATGCAACGCTACAGCATAAACGTCGGTTTTTTTCTCCTGGCCCTGACCCTGATCGGCGCCGCCTACGCCGGGCTGCTCGACAACTATACCCTGACCGTGCTCATGTTCATGGGCATAAACATCATTTTCGCCTCCAGCCTCAATCTGGTGAACGGCTACATGGGCGAGTTCTCCTGTGGACACGCGGGTTTCATGTGTGTGGGGGCCTATGTCGGCGCTTTGCTCTCCCTGGCCCTTTTCGGCGGCGGAAAACCCTTTGGTCCTCCCCTTCTGCCCCCGGAACTGGCCGTATTTTTTTTCCCGCTGGTACTCATAGCTGCCGGGCTGGTGTCCGCGCTTTTCGGACTGCTCGTGGCCCTGCCTTCCTTTCATACGCGCGGCGATTATCTGGCGATCATCACCATCGCGGCCAACTACATTATTATTTCGGTCATTGAGAACATAGACGCCATCGGCGGTCCGCGCGGGCTCTCCGGCATGAAAAAGAACATTAACGCCATGAGCGATTTTTTTGAGGCTCCCTGGATGTTTATCTGGGTAATCCTTGTCACCTTTGTCTGCGTCATCATTCTTTACCGGCTGGTTACCAGCACTTGCGGCAAAGGCGTTTCCGCCGTTTGCCAGAACGAGGTGGCCGCGGAGATCATGGGTGTCGATACGAACAGGGTGAAGATCATGGCCTTCATGCTTTCCTCCGGGCTGGCCGGGGTGTCGGGGGCGCTTTACGCCCACGTTTACGGCTATGTGAACGCCCAGTCCTTCAATATCCTGAAATCCACCGAAGGCATGGTCATGGTTTATCTGGGCGGTATGGGTTCCCTGTCCGGGGTGGTCATGGCCGCGGTGGCCTTTACCCTGCTCGTGGAGGGTCTGCGCTTCGCGATTCCGGCCCTGAACGGGGTGTTGCACGATTTGAGCCTGTTGCCCGCAAGTTTTGAAGTGAGTCAGGTCTGGAAATGGGTGATTATCCCCCTGATCCTGATCCTGCTCATGCAGTTTCGTCCGGAGGGGCTTCTGGGCAACCGGGAATTGACGCATGTCTTTCCGCGACTTAAAAAATGGGTAAGTTTCAAGTGAGGGATTTTTTTGGCTCTTCTTGAACTTGATGCTGTATCGCAGCGTTTCGGCGGCCTGAAAGCCCTGACCGATTTCAGCATTTCCCTGGAAGAAGGGGAACTGGTCGGACTCATCGGACCGAACGGAGCGGGCAAGACCACGGTTTTCAATCTGGTTTCCGGTTTTTATGTCCCGAGCGAGGGCGCGATTACCTTTGCCGGTCGGCCGACCCGGGGACTCAAACCGCATCAGGTTACGGCACTGGGGATGGCCCGCACCTTTCAGAACATCCGCCTCTGGAACGACATGAGCGTGCTGGACAATATCCGTCTCGCCCACTACCACCGCCTGGGCTACGGGCTGGCTGACGCCATTCTCCGCACCCGGCGCTACCGGCAGGCGGAAAAAGATATCGAGCGGGAATCCAGGAAAATTCTGGAAGTTATGGATCTGGCGGATTTTGCCGGAGAATTCCCCAAAAATCTGCCTTACGGTTTGCAACGTCGCGTGGAACTGGCCCGGGCGCTTTCCACCCGACCGCGTCTGCTCCTTCTGGACGAACCGGCGGCGGGGCTCAACTCCGCCGATGTCGATGGTCTGATTCGCCTGATCCGCTGGATTTATGAGGAATTCAAAATCTGCATCTGGATGATCGAACACCAGATGAAGGTGGTGATGTCTTTGTGCCAGAGACTGATGGTTATTGATTTCGGCATCACCATAGCGAGCGGGACACCAAAGGAAATTCAGAATAACCCCGAAGTCATCAAGGCTTACCTCGGCGACAGCGCCCTTTGATCCGGTGAGAAAAATGGATACGACGGTCAGGGATTTATCGCAAAAACAGGGTTCTGCCCTGATCAGTGTGGAAAATCTCCATGCCGGCTACGGCAAGATAGAGGCACTGCACGGAATTTCTTTCCATGTGGAGCAGGGGGAGATAGTCACACTCATCGGCTCAAACGGGGCCGGAAAATCCTCCACCTTAAAAGCTCTCATGCGCCTTGCCCCTCCGGAATCCCCAACGGTCACGAGCGGGGAGATACGTTGCAAGGGCCAGTCTCTGCTCAATGTCGAGCCTCATAATGTAGTGGATCGCTTCAAAATGACGCTGGTCCCGGAAGGCAGACATATTTTCGGC
The DNA here is from genome assembly GCA_031260965.1 of Desulfovibrio sp. GTDB lineage: Bacteria > Desulfobacterota > Desulfovibrionia > Desulfovibrionales > Desulfovibrionaceae > Frigididesulfovibrio. The sequence continues at coordinate 35,282 of JAISKK010000101.1, forward strand.
AACCTGACGGTCATGGAAAACCTCCACCTGGCCGCCTGGACCCGGAAAAACGAGGATACGCGCAAAAGTCTGGATCATATTTTCGGTCTTTTTCCGAGGCTCGCGGAGCGGGCCAGGCAACGCAGCGACACCCTGTCCGGGGGCGAGCAGCAGATGCTGGCCGTGGGCCGGGCGCTGATGACCAACTGTTCGGTTATCCTGCTGGATGAGCCTTCCATGGGTCTTGCCCCGGTTCTGATGTATGATATGTTCCGTACCTTGAAACGCTTGAACGACTCCGGGCTGACCATAGTCGTGGTGGAGCAGAATGCCCGTCTGGCCCTGGAAGTGGCGGATCGCGGCTATGTGCTGGACACCGGGGAGATAGTGGCCGAAGGGAGTGGAGAGGAGTTGATGCGCCGGCCGGAGATCATGGAAGCCTACCTGGGGGGCTGATTCCCTGACACGGGGGGGCGGAGTCTGTATATGTGGCTTTGCAGATATAATGGAGGTCGACCGCAGTGGACTTTAAGATGACAGCCGGAAGGAGTTGAAGCAAAATGGCGAACCACAACTTAACCTAGGCGAAAAACGCCAAGAAAGACGAGTTCTACACGCAATGGGCGGACATTGAACGTGAGGTTCAGGCATATTTGGAGTTTGATGCCGATGTTTTTCGCGGAAAGACTATTCTATGCCATGCGACGACCCGTACGAGAGCAATTTCTTCAAGTATTTTGCCCTGCGCTTTAATGAGTTCGGACTAAAAAAATTGATTGCCTTTTTCATCAGCTGAAAAAAATTGAAAAATGTTCTTGGCAATGTCCAGTACGATAAAGTATGCTCCGTTCATGACTCGCCTCCATATTTTGGTGCTCCTTCGGGATGACGCCGGTTATTAATAACGACCGATATTATCGGCTATATGGGGACGGGTCTATCCCATCATTTTTCGCTTGAGATTTATGTAGCTTACGGCAAAAAAAGTCAGCCTGCACTAATCTCTTGGCAAGGAACAAATCTGTCAACGGAACACTTGGAGGCCTTATGTACATGAACAAAGCTTTCATGCGAACGGTTTTTGCTATTGCTCTCTGTTTTGTTTTGAACAGTGCCGCTTTTGCCGCAAGCCAGGACAGCTATGATTTGCCCGATCCTTACATTTCGCTGGAAAAGCAGTACCTGAAGGAATTCCCCGAACTCCAGGTTCTGATGGACAAAATGATTGCCAACAGCAAGGCCATGCTGAAAGACCCCGCTCAGGATGTTTTACACAACCGCGTTTGCGCGGCCCTTGCCTATCAGATGGCATTGGATCGCAAAGGGGCTACTGAACTGCGCAAGCTTGGACCGGCAACCGACCTTTTGCATAACATCACAAAAGACAACAAAAAAGCCGTACTCAGTGACCCCGCCGTGCTGCAACGGGTGTCCGATCTGGTCGCTGGCCTGAAAAAAGCCGGCAAGTTTGGAAAATCAAAGGGATTTTTCTCCGACAAGGCTATTCTTGTTAATAAAGGCATTGTTGATAACCTTGCCCTTGTACACCATCTGACCGGCGCGGTTTGGGCGGCTGATGCGCTGAAAGAAGCGGGTGGATTCAGCGAAGACGAGGCGCGTACGATAGAAACGGCCATCCTCGCACATTCCACGGGATACTGGTATTTCCGTGATTCCGTTGATGAGGCGGCAGGTACGCCGGGGGCGTGGGAAACGGTATTTCCCCAGCCGGAGAGCGACATAGACAAATTTGCGCATGACGCTGATCTTATTTCACAGTTCGTGCCCGAGTCTGTGGCACCGGATGGAAGCAAGTGGAGACAGCTTGCCACCAAGCGCTGGGGCGCGAAAAACACGAAGGATGAAGGGCATGTCGTCTATTATGTGTTCAGCCGTCTGTATGACGAGGCCAAGACCGAGGAAGGCAGGGCCATGGCGCTGGAGCAATGGAAAGTCATCCAGCCGGATCTCTTGAAACTCATGGGCTTGAAGCCCGGTGACGATCCCCTCAAAATATTGGGGACACCGGCGTTCTGGAAAAAGTAACAATAACATGTCATTAGAATGCCCGGTGTTGCTTGTTTGCATGGCAGCGCCGGGTATGACATTTTAAGATAGCCTGTAAAAATTATTGATTTTGAAATTCATTTTCAGTATGCTTCCTTCAGGTGGCAAGATATCCCGTTACCCGGGAGGAAATATGTGTGGGACACTGATTGGCGGTATGACAGATTGAAGCGGCAATACATCATGGCTGATTTCTCTCACCAGTGGCGAGAGTTTTTCACTGCTAATTCCCTGGCTCAGATGTCGGGTCTATACATGTCCAATCATTGGGGGAGTCCCTCAGATCAGGGCTATACCAGCGAAAAATGCTCTAGACCAGGGCTGTCAAATCATAAGTCGCGGCTTCCACAATCTCCGCCTCCAGCAAAGCGCCGGGACTTACTCCGGGACCGCTGACATAGGTTATCCCGTCTATTTCCGGGGCCTGGAACCAGGTCCGCCCCCTGTGCAGCCCCGGCCACTCCCCGTGGCTTGCATCCACCAGAATTTCCAGGCGTCTGCCCACATAAGCGGCGAGAAGATCCGCGCTGATCCCGGCCTGTATGCCCAGCAGTTCGTCGCGCCTGGCTTCTTTTTCCGTCTGCGGGATTTGCTCCCGCAGGGTGGCCGCCTTTGTGCCTTCCTCTGCCTCGTAGGCGAAAACGCCGAGGTGAGCGAAGCGCGTTTCTTCCACAAAACGGCGCAGCAGCGCAAAATCAGCCGGGCTTTCGCCCGGAAAACCGGTGATCAGCGTGGAGCGCAGGGAGGCATCGGGAAAATGGGAGCGGATGCGTTCCACAATCGCCTGGGGCGGGCTTGAAAAAGGCCGGCCCATGCGTTGCAGAACAGCCGGCGCGGCGTGTTGCAGAGGCAGATCAAAATAGGGGACAAAAGGCGGGCCGGACGCGCGTAAAAAATTCAGCAAATCCTCGTTCAGACCCGAGGGATAAAGATAGAGCAGACGCAGCCGTGCCAGTCCCGGCAAGGGAAGGAGTTTCTCCAGCAGACTTTTCAAGCCATGTTTTAACCCCAAATCCCGCCCATAGGCCGTGAGGTCCTGGGCTACGAGGGCGAGTTCACGCGTCCCGCGCTGCAGAATCTGCCGCGCTTCGCGCAGCAGATTCGCCACGGGCGCGCTGCTGGCGGGCCCGCGAATCGCTGGTATGGTGCAGAAGGCGCAGGAGTTGTCGCAGCCGTCAGCGATCTTGAGCCAGGCATAGGAGGGATCTGTAGAGAGCAGACGGGCCGGGCGGCGGGCGGATGCCCCGGATAGTCCGCGCCGGACCAGGGCCGCGGCGATGCGCGTTCCCCAGGAATCCAGGTCCTTGTTATCAAGGAGCAAATCGATCTCCGGCAGGTCCGGAGCCAGGTTTTTTTCCCCGAAACGCCCGACCAGACATCCGGCCAGAACCAGCAAAGGCTTCGCCTGGGCGGAATTTTCCGTCAGTCCGTGTATGGTCTCCAGGGTCCGGCGCACGGATTCCTCAACTGCCGGGCCTATGAAGGCACAGGTGTTGATAAATACAAGGTCTGCCCCGGCCGGGTCCTCGACAAGTTTCAGACGGGAGCGTCCACCCAGAGCGCCAAGGGTTTTTTCCGTATCCACGCGATTTTTCGGGCAGCCAAGGCTGATGGAATAAATTTTAAGCATGGCGGGAGAATAAGACGCTTTGCGGCGGCGCGCAAGCGGGCAGGACTTGCCGGGCGCGACAGATTGCGCTAAAAAGCAGGGTAAAGCAAAAAAAGGAAAGGTAATGCCCGCAAAAGACACTCCGGCTGGCACGACTGATTGCCGTGTGCAGAACAATCTCCTCGACCTGCTCATAGATCAGTTGGACGGTGAAATATTCATCCTGAACGAAGATGGACTTTGCCTGTCCTCAGGCCCCAAGATTTTGGAAGGTCTGGACAAGAATGCGGAGGAACTGGACGGGCTGAGACAGAAGGATTTGGATCAGGAAAGACTGCACTGCTCAGAAAATGCAGAAAACTGCCCGATCCGGGTGGCCAGGGAAAGCGGTAAAAAGGCCGAACGCGTCTGTACCCTTGTGCAGGAAGACGGCGAGGTGCGTTATATCAACGCGTTCTGCTGTCCTTTCCCGAACCCTTCCGGGAAGGAGCGGCGTTATATTTATATACGGCGTGATGTAACCGAGCGGGAACATATGCAAATCTACAACCGCCAGACGGAAAAGATGGCGGCACTCGGTGAGCTTTCCAACTACATGGCCCATGAGATCCGAAATCCTCTTTTCTCCATAGGCGGCTTTGCCAACGCGCTCCTGCGCAACTCTTCCCTGAACGATTTGGCCAGGGAAAAGGCGAGCATAATTTACGATGAAGCCAAGCGTCTGGATTACATAATCACCGGCATCCTCAATTTCGCCCGACCTACGGAGCAGACACTGACCGACTTCGCTGCCGAGACTGTGGCCCAACAGACCTTTGAACTCAGGACTTTGGGTTGCGAGGGACGCGGAATAAACGTTATCCTGGACATTGAGAAAAATTTGCCCAGAGCGGAAGGGAATGTGGAAAATTTCAAGCAGAGTCTGGTCAACATTATAAAAAATTCTCTGGAAGCCATGCCGGAGGGGGGGATTTTGACCCTGGTCGTAAAACGGGCGGAACCTTTTGTGCAGATTGATGTGATTGACACTGGTGCCGGTATGGACGCCGATCTGCAAAAGCAGGTTTTCAATCCTTTTTTCAGTACCAAGAATGTGGCTGCTGGTCTGGGGTTGGCGATGTCCCGTAAGGTCATCAAGGAAATGGGCGGAGATCTTGTTCTGGAAAGCCACAAGGGCAGAGGCACGCGCGTCAGCATTACGTTGCCGATGGCCCTGCACGCAAGTCAGGCTAAACATGAGGGCGAGCATGCCTGAAAATCCGGGCTTGTTCGTCTTGCCGCGTAAATCCATAGTGCTGGATACCCGTAACCGGGGCAAGATTGGTGAACTGGCCGTGCTTTTGCGGCCTTTTGGCTGGCCGGAGTTTTGGGAAAAGTGGCTGAACAGGGGTTGAGCAAATTTACATTGAAAATGTACATCGGTTTTGCAGGGGTTGCGGGCAAACATAACTCACAGCAGCGGGATAAGAGCGGGATAAACGCCCAAATAACAGAAAAAGGGTTTACGACTCAGCGTCGTAACCCCTTAAAGTTTCCGGTGGAGGCGAAGTTTAAACAGGTCTTGTCAGAAACTGGGGTTGCCTATGTTTTGGAATAGACTTTTTGAATTATGCGGAGCCGGTATCAATACTGACACTATGTTTTCCGTGCTTGTGTTCTGCAATCTGACCGCTATAATCCTTGACATTTCTTATTACTACTTGAAAAATTTTGAAAAACATGATGGGCTCCTTAAAATATCGACTTTGAAAAGAGTCGGTTACATTCTTGCCTATGCTCTGATTTTTTTGCGGGGGACAATTCCGAATTTAATATCGGTAAATATCGGAAGTACTCTTTTGTTTTGCTGTTTCACTGCTGACGCCATGGTGTTGCTCAAATCCGTAAACAGGTGGAATCACAAAGATCGGACTATTGAATTTTCAATAACTGCTGTTTTTATTTTACTTTTTAACATGGCAGAATTTTTTGCCGTTGGTTCAAAAATTTATATGGTTGCCACTGCCTCATTTACAGTTTTTGCCATCATGTGCTATCCAACTGTTATATTTATTTTTTCAAAAGGACTCGAAAAGTTCAAGCGCGGAATCGGTGTGTTTTACCTCTTGCTGCTTGCGTCGTTATTACCGCGTGCGTACAGCGACATTGTAACCCCGGATTACAACATATTTACGAATAGTATCCCGCAAGCGGCCTTCTTTATCTCGCTGTTGATGATGACTATCGCGAGTCAGGTTGTGTTCCTGTTTTTCCTGAAAGAGAAATCGGATCACGAGATGGAATCCAAGAATAGACTCCTGAATACGATCAACGAAGCTGCCGCAACGCTGCTGAAGGCGGAAGCAGGCAATTTTGAGAACGACATCAGAAATTGCATGAGTATGATGGCGCTGTGCGTGGACGTGGATCGCATGCGCATTTGGCAAAACTACACCAGAGACGGGAAACTCTATCGCAAACAAGTCTACGAGTGGTCGGGAAAAGCAGCGCCGCAGTTGGAGCCGGGATACACGTCGGAGATTCCCTATGGCAAACATATGTCCGGGTGGGAGGCAAAGTTTTCCCGCGGGCAGATTATAAACGGTCTTGTCCATACTTTTCCACAGGCGGAGCGGGCGCGTCTGTCTACGCAGGGGATTCTTTCCATTCTTGTTGTTCCCGTGTTTTTCCAGGGACGCTTTTGGGGACTTGTCAGTTTTGACGATTGCCATGAGGCGCGTGCATTTTCCCAGAATGATGAGAATTTATTGCGCTCCGGAGGGCTGCTGATTGCCAACGCCATACTGCGCAACGAAATGACAGACAATCTCGTAGCGGCGCGTGAAGAGGCGCTTGCAAGCGCCGCAGGGAAATCCGATTTTCTGGCCAATATGAGCCATGAAATGCGCACACCGCTCAACGCGATCATCGGCCTCTCAGAGCTGACGATTGATTCCGGTGAGCTGGGCGGCAATGCGCGGGAGAACCTGGAGAAAGTATATAATGCGGGCGTAACGCTGCTTAGTCTTATCAATGATATTCTGGACATATCGAAAATAGAATCCGGCAAGTTTGAAATCATCCCGGTGGAATACAACACGCCAACCCTTATCAATGATATAGTCATCCTGAATAGTGTGCGGACAGGCTCCAAGCCCATAACCTTCCATCTGCATGTGGACGAGAACATGCCGAGCAAGCTTTTTGGGGATGAGTTGCGCGTCAAGCAGGTGTTTAATAATCTTTTGAGCAATGCTTTCAAATATACGAAGGAAGGCCGTGTTGACTGGAGCCTTTCCTGCGAGCAGGATGGCGATTCCGTGTGGCTGGTTTCCACTGTCAAGGACAGCGGTATCGGCATCCGCCCGAAGGATTTGGAAAAGCTTTTCTCCACATACAACCAGGTTGATACAAAAAGCAATCGTAAAATTGAGGGTACCGGCCTTGGCCTCTCCATCTGCAAAAGCATGGTAGATCTGATGGAAGGCAAAATCTCCGTCGAGAGCGAATACGGAAAGGGCAGCTCCTTTACGGTGCGCATCAGGCAGGGCAAAGCGACCAGTGTTCCTATCGGCGCGGAGGTCGTGGAGAGTCTGAAAAACTTTCATTTCGCCGATCATAAACGGGATCGGAGCGCAATGCTGGTGCGCGCGCATATTCCTTACGCAAGGGTGCTGGTTGTAGATGACGTGCCCACGAATCTGGATGTGGCCCGGGGCATGATGAAACCCTATGGGATGCAGGTTGACTGTGTATCAAGCGGCCCCGCCGCCATAGATCTGATTCGTGAAGCCAAGGTAACATACAACGCGATTTTTATGGATCACATGATGCCGGGCATGGACGGCATTGAGGCCACCAGGATCATCCGTGAGGAAATCGGAACGGAGTACGCGAAAACAGTGCCTGTTATTGCTCTTACCGCAAACGCCATTGTCGGGAATGAAGACATGTTCATGCAAAAAGGCTTCCAGGCCTTTCTTTCCAAGCCCATCGACATTATGCGCATGGATTTTGTTATCAATCACTGGGTGCGTGATAAAGAACTGGAGGAAAAACTTTCCGCGGATATCAAGAATGACCAAAACGCGCCGCATACGAGCAAGGGTGAGGGAAAAAGCGACGTTGACAAGATGGAGGAACGCGGCGGAGCAGGCGGCAAAAGGAGCGGTTTTAAGAAGATCAGTCTTAAGGAGATTCATCTCAGTGGACTTGACCTTGAAAAAGGCTTGAAGCGTTTCGGCGATGACGAAGAAACTTATTTGGATGTTTTGAAATCCTATACGCTGCATACGTCCCCACTGCTTGATGATCTGCGTGGCTGTTTGCAGGAGAGGTTGCCGGATTATGCGATTGTGGTGCATGGGATAAAAAGCAGCAGCCGCAGTATCGGTGCGGAGCAGATTGGGGCGCAGGCCGAGGATCTGGAGTTTGCGGCCAAAGCCGGCGACTTTGCGTTTGTCGATGCGCACAACGCCACTTTAATCGAAACAGTCCAAGTGCTGATCGAAAAATTGTCCGCCCTGTTGCACGATATTGCAGAAAAAAATCCAAAGCCCCTAAAAGCCGAGCCGGATGCAAATGTGTTGGCCGTCTTGCTTGAAGCCTGTACAAACTTTGACATTGATGGAGCGGACAAGGCAATGGCGGAACTGGAAAGCTATTCCTACACCTCCCGCGGCGAACTGGTTGAATGGTTGAAAACACAGATAAGTGTGGCGGGGTTTAAACAGATTACAGAACGTCTGTCACAGGAAAACAACACTTGAAAGCTGCCTTATACACATAAAGGGCTGAATTTATCTTTGAGGAGAGATGATGCACGATATTACGCTGCCGGTGGCCCTGCGCGCAAGGCAGGCTGAACATGAGGCGAGCGTGCCTGAAAATCCGGGTTTGTCCGTCTCGCCGCGTGAATCCATAGTGCTGGCTACCCGTAACCGGGGCAAGATCGGTGAACTGGCCGTGCTTTTGCGGCCTTTTGGCCTGGAAGTGCTGGGGATGGGCGCCTTTCCGGAAATAGGGGAGATTGAGGAAAACGGCAGCAGCTTTGCGGAGAATGCCTTGCTTAAGGCCAGAACTGTCGCGGCGGCCACGGGTTTTGTGGCTTTGGCCGACGATTCCGGTCTGGAGACGGACGCTCTGGCCGGCGCTCCGGGAATTTTTTCCGCCCGCTACGCGGTTGCTGCGCATGAAGCTGCCTCGGACAGGCGTAATATTGAGAAATTGTTGCAGGATATGCACGGGGTAGCGGCAGAAAAGCGCGGGGCGTGTTTTCGCTGCTGTATGGCGGCCCGTGCTCCGGGCGGAGAGGAAATTCTGGCTGAAGGCGCATGGGAGGGACGGATTACGCAAGCCCCCGCAGGTGGGAACGGCTTTGGTTATGACCCGGTTTTTTTTGATCCAGAACTGGGGTGCACAGCGGCACAAATGAGCGGGGAAGAAAAAAACCGGCGCAGCCACCGGGCCGCCGCCGCAGCCCGTCTGCTCAAGCTCTGGCCGGAGTTTTGGGAAAAGTGGCTGAACAACAGGGGTTGAGTTCAAATAGTCGCTTACGGCGAGCAAAGCTCGCCTATGCCCAGTTGACAGCAAGGATTTATAGGAAATCATTAGCGAGCATTTTATGTGTGAAATACTAATTTTTTATGCTGACATGGCTGGCGTCAGTTCCCTCTGCGTGCATTTTACGGCGCGCAGATCGTAAAGGGCTGAATTTATCTTTGAGGAGAGATGATGCACGATGAAAAAACATCGCCGCTTGAAGCAATTCTGACAGCGGCGCAAGCGCCGGAAAAAGGCCCGGAGCGCGATACTCTCACGGTCGGGTTACGGACGCTGTTGCGTCTTGCCCCCCCTGCCGTTGTGGCCGGGCGGCTTTCTGATGCGCTGCCGGACTATATCATCTCCATGATCGACGACAAGCTCTCGGCACAACTCAATGCAATTTTGCATCACCCTGATTTTCTTGCTCTGGAGGCCGCCTGGCGCGCCCTGTACTTTCTGGTGGACCGGATAGATTTCAGCCAGAACATCAAAGTGGAATACATCAATGTTTCCAAAACAGACTTGCTGAATGATTTTCATGATGCGCCGGAAGTGGTGAAGTCCGGTCTGTATCACCATGTATATACTGCTGAATTCGGTCAGTTTGGAGGGCAGCCCGTGGCGGCCATCATTGCGGATTATGAATTTAACGGCGATGCGCAGGACATGCAGTTGCTGAGTTATGCGGCGTCTGTGGCCTGCATGTCGCACGCGCCCTTTTTTGCCGCTGCGGGCAAGGGCCTTTTCGGCATTGACGCTTGGCGGCATTTCCCGGATCTCACGGACATCAAAAGCGTGTTTGACACGCCCCGTCTCGCGCGCTGGAATTCCTTTCGGGAATCGGAAAATGCCCGTTATGTGGGACTTACGCTGCCGGGATTTTTATTGCGTCGGCCCTATAATGAAGACGCCGCTGTCGTTTCGGCGTTTAATTTTATCGAATCAACAGAGAGCGAAGACAATTTTTGTTGGGGGAACACGGCCTTCGCTCTGGGCGTGTGTCTTGCGGACAGTTTTGCCAAATACCGCTGGTGCGTGAATATCATCGGTCCGGACGGCGGCGGCGCGGTGACGGGTCTGCCCTGTTGCAGCTTCGACGCCATGCGCGGCATACAAAACAAGATCCCGACGCGAACGCTTATATCTGAACGCCGGGAATTCGAGCTTGCTGACCTGGGTTTTATCACTTTTGCCGCTGACAGAAATGCGGGGGACGCGATTTTTTATTCCGCAAATTCCGTATTGAAGCCGAAACTTTTCCCCAAAACTCCGGAAGGTTTTACGGCGGAAATAAATTTCAAACTCTCCACGCAGTTCCCCTATATGATGATCATGAACAGGCTCGGGCACTATATTAAAGTCATACAGCGCGAAAGCGTGGGCGCTTGGCGGGAATGCGCCGACATCGCCCGCGAGTTGAACAAGTGGACCAGCCAGTATGTGACGGAAATGGATACGCCGGATGCGCTTACCCGCAGTCGGCGTCCCTTGCGTATGGCCAGGATTGATGTTAAAGAGGTTCCGGGTGATTCGGGATGGTATGCTGTTACGGTGCTTGCCTGTCCCCATTTCAAATATATGGGCGTGAATTTTACGCTTTCCCTTGAAGGCAAGCTGGACAGACAAAGTCCCGAGGCGGCAAGCTAATTTTATTTTATCGCTGAAATAGGTCTCTATGCTGTTTCTCTATTCACGCAGAATCCAGTTCATGTTGCTACTGTGCTGGAGCGCGGCCATGGTTGTTTTGTATGTGACCATCGTCGGGTCCGATGCGCGATTTTTCCATCAAGCCGATATTCCCCCTGCCGTCACGGCCGAACCGAGTGTCGCGGCCCTGCCCGTTCCGGAATTGCCTGCGCCTGCGCCGCAACCCGTTGTTGCCAAAAGGCCGGAGGCGGACGCCGTAAAAAATAGAGCCGAGGCCTTGCGCGTTACTACGCAGAGCGAGGGCGACAGCAAAGCGCTGGTGCTGGACTTTGATTATGTGCCGGCGCAGGCAAAGGGATTTGCCCCCGCCGCGACGAAGCATTATTTTATGGAGGGTTCGCCGACATTTGTGCTGGCTTTGGGCGAACACTGGATAATGGATATAGAGCAAAAGTCATATTCTACCGGGCTTCCCCAAGTCGGGAGCGTCAGCGTTATTTTGTCGCGCTCCAATAATCTGCGTTTTCTTGTTCACACGCGCACTATGGCGCAGGCGATTGGCGCGAGGGTAAAAATCAATCCTACAGCGACAGGCTTGCAGGCGATAATTCACGTCCCGCAATAGGGGGGTGATTGGTGATTGTTGCCTGCAACGCTTATAGAGCGTTCTGCGGACGGACGCGGGCAACCCCAGGATACGTCTCTTGGTGTGCTCTCTGTATCTTCCTGATGATTCAGTCTATTCGTCGGCAAAATTCATAGTGAAATCGCCGGCTTCACTGATATCCAGGTTCAGGGACGGGGGCAGCGCGCTTTCGTCCGACATTTTGTCAAGCAGGGTCTGCGCAAGTTGAGGCAGCACATTGGCCGCGAGAATGTGATCAATGGCGCGCGCCCCCGTATCCACCTCGGTACAGCGCGCGACAATGGTTTTAACAAGCCCCTCGGAGTAGTGTAGCGCCACTTTATTGTTTTTGGCAAGCCGCTCGCCCAGGGCGGTCAGTTTCATGTTGGCGATGCGCGTGAGCGCGTCTTCGTCAAGCCCCAGGTAGGGCACGATGGTCATGCGCGCCAGCAGCGCCGGCTTGAAGTGGGCGGTAAACTCAGGCCAGAGGAGTTTTTGCAGGGTTTCGCCGTCAGGCGGCGGCGTCTGCGCGCGGGCGGCAAGCAATGTTTCCGACCCCAGGTTCGAGGTCAGCAGGATAACAGTGGATCCGAAGCCTACTTTCTTGCCTTCGCCGTCGGTCAGTTCGCCCTTGTCAAAGACCTGATAGAAAAGGTTCATCACATCGGGGTGGGCTTTTTCCACCTCGTCCAGCAGAATGACGCTATAGGGGCGGCGGCGTACGGCTTCCGTCAGCAGACCGCCTTCACCGTAGCCGACATAGCCCGGAGGGGAGCCGATGAGGCGGGAAACCGTGTGTTTTTCCTGAAATTCGCTCAT
>JAISKK010000117.1 GCA_031260965.1 Desulfovibrio sp.
TTGCTCGCCGTAAGCGACTATTTGAAGCGTTAACTGCTAATGTATACGGCGGGGTATGAACAGGTCTGTTCCCGGCGCCGGACAGTTGTCCGTCCTTAAAATGGACGACTGTCCAGAAAAAAGACAATTACGCGATCTGTATTTTTTCCAATTTTTTATATAGCACGGAGCGTTGCATATTCAAAAGTTTGGCCGCTTTTGTCTTGTTGCCGCCACTCTCCCGCAACGCATTGACAATCAGCGTTTTCTCCTTTTCCTGCACCGATTCACGAAACGCCGGAGTGGAACCGGATTCCTCGGTGATGTTCGGCGCGCTTGTGCGCCTGCGAAAATTCATTGATTTCAAGACGCTCGTTTCCCAGGGTTTATTGGGAATTTTTTCCACATCCACCAGTGGTCCCCGATTCCAGTTTATCGCCTGCTCCAGCAGATTTTCCAACTCCCTCACGTTCCCTGGCCAGGAATAGTTCCTGAGCAGCCGCATTGATTCTTCGGTAACACCCTGGGCGTTTGAGCCGATTCTTGAATTGATGCGCTCAATTAATGTCTGCACAAGCATCGGCAGGTCGTCAAGACGATCCCGCAAAGGCGGCATCTTTATCTCCAACACATTCAAACGATAGTATAAATCCTGGCGAAATTTATTTTCCTGGACCAGATGCTTCAAGTCAGCGTTGGTGGAGGCCATGACGCGGACTTCTATTTTGGTCGGCACTGTCGCCCCAATCCTCCATATCTCCCTGTCCTGCAAAACGCGCAGCAGTTTTACCTGCATGAAACTCGGCATATCCACGATCTCATCCAGAAGGATTGTGCCGCCTTGAGCCAATTCAAACTTGCCGGGATTGCCGCCCTTCTTCGCTCCGGTGAATGCGCCATCTGTATAGCCGAAGAGCTCGGACTCCAGCAGGTTTTCAGGGATCGCGCCGCAGTTGATGCTGATGAAAGGGCGTTCGCGCCGCACGGAACGGGTGTGGACGGCCTGGGCAATGATTTCTTTCCCGGTGCCGCTCTCACCGGTAATCAGCAGGGTGGAACTGGTGCGGGAGGCCTGACGGGCGAGCTTCTTGACACTCAACATGGAAGGAGTTTCTCCTACAATATTCATGTAGGTGTACAAGTTCTGTTCGCCGACCTGGCTCAGTTGCGTTTTGTTGAACACCTTGTTGGCTATTTCCTTGGCGACAGCCAGGTCGGGGAAGATGGTTTTAACCATGCCCCCGATGACAGTATTGTTTTTCTTCAAGGGCAGGCGGGCGACAAGAAAGCTGTGGTCATTAATTTTTAATGTCTCTCCCCAAGTGGAGTATCCCTGTTCCACAGTTTCTATCAACCTGCATGTTGGAATAAAAGACACTATCGGAGCCCCGATAATATCCTCACGGCGAAGGTTAAGAATATTCAGAAAAAAAGAATTGATAAAGACGACAATGCCGTTCACGTCTATAACGAAAACGCCTTCAAATGGATTATCCGCAACACACTCGAGTATGAAGTCATTTGTATCTGCAGGCATTTCTTTTATCCTCGCTGGCGGATATATGGTAATGTCTGGGAGTGGGTTCAGGATGGCTACAGTGAAAAGTATTATGGAAATACTGCTGCTGGCTTCCACAGATCCTTTCGTGTCGTCGTCAGGCTCGGGGCGGGTGAATCGGGGCGGCGGTTGGAGCAGCAACGCCGAGTACTGTAGTTCGGTCTGCCGCCGCAACTACAGGCCAGGCTACCGCAACTACTTTATCGGTTTCCGGCTTGCCTCTCCCCAGAGTGACAGGCGGGAAAAAGTGGGCGCGCCAGAACGAAATGGAGCATAACGGACCCGGAGTCACATAGCATGGCGTTGCAAAATACGGCAAGCTGTTGCAAAAACTGGATCGCGCCCGTTTTATTACTCTCGAATCAGGCTCATCACTTTTTTCTTCGGCGCCTTCTCGCATTCTTCGGCCAGAGTGGTAATATTGGCCTCTGCTTCCTTCTCGTTGATTTTCAGGTTGTTGGTGGCTTTGCTCATATAGCCGTCCAGCCAGAAGTAGAGCAAGGCAATTTCCTCTTCTTCCATTTTCAGCAATTCGCCACAGGTCAAGGTTCCCATATTCAGCTCCTCGCCGCCCTTTTTTGCAGCTTGGACGGACAGGGGCAGGGTCAGAAAGCCAGCTAACAGGCAGAGGCAAAAAAACTTTTTCATACAGATTTCCTTCCCAGTTTGAGATTAGTTTTAGGTGAGTTGCCCAATGTATGAGATGTTCCCATAAAACAAGCTACCGCTGTTGTCAATTTTTTTGTGTAATCCGTCTACGCCGCGCTATTTGCTCCAAAATCTGAAAAATCACAAAATGCCGCAAGCGGACGGGATTACAGGAGCAGGGGCCGAATTTACCTGCTACTTTGCATGACACTGACAAGTCCCACAAAAGCGAAGTCCCACAAGGCTTTTAAGACCTTATGGGACTTCATGAACATATATTCTGGTAGCAAGGGAGGGATTCGAACCCCCGACAACGCGGGTATGAACCGCGCGCTCTGACCACCTGAGCTACCTTGCCGTGACACATCGTCTGTAAAGCCGATGGCAGTGGCTTTGTTTAGCGAAGCGAGGGCTTCTTGGCAAGGATTTTTTTGGCGGCGGCTCATCCTGTCGGCTTAAAGTCCACACCGGACGAGGTTCTTCCCTTTCCTCGCTTTTCGCCCTATACTGCGGCCATGCGCTCCGTTCTGAAGCAAAATCTGAGGCAAAATCTCGGGCAAAGTCTGCGGACTTTTCCCTGGGCGCAGCAGATCATCTGTTTTTTGCCCCTTTGTATCCTTCTTGTTCTGCTGGCTCTTGTCTTTGGCACGGGCAACGAAATAGCGGGCGAGTTCCAGCGCATCCGCGCCGGGTATCCCGACCTCACAGCGGCGATGCGGATTTTCAGCTCCGGGACCCAGTATGTCTTTTACGCCGTCTGGCTCGGTCTTTTCCTTTACGGCCTGCGTGCCGGGAACAGACCACTGGCGCGCCGCGCCCTTTACTTTTTTTGCGTGCAGTTTATCTTTGCCTTTGTCCTGGCCAGGGTCGTGAAAGTATCCTTCGGTCTTCCCAGACCCTATGCCACCCTGGAAGGGGCCGTCGCTACTCCTTTTACCCTGGACAGCGACCACCATTCCTTCCCTTCCGGGCACACCAGCACTGACTCTCTTTCCGCCGCCTGCACGGCTGCCTTCTGGAGAAGCCTTCTCCCCGCCCTGCTTCTGGGATTTATTCTGGCGGGCATTGGGTTTTCCCGCATTTACCTGGGGATGCACCATATTTTTGACATAAGCGGGGGCCTTGTAATCGGAGTTCTAGGCAATTTTTGTTTTCACTACCTTTGCAAGCGGGATTCGCTATGAACATTGCTTCGGAAAACGAGCGGGAAAAGGCGTCCATGGAAAGAAAAGACGAAGCCCCGGATTGGAGCGGAGAATCCGCCGCGTCAGAGGCGGAAAAAGCGCAGGGCAAGGCCCTGACCCTTGGCGCGGCTTTGGCGGCCAATGATGCCCCCTCCTCGAACGGGGAGGGAGAGTCTTTTGTCCCGGAAGGGAAAGAGCCGGACTTTGTCCTCGTACACTCGAGCGTGGACGAATCCGGCAGCGCTGGCCCGCCTGTTCCGGAGGCTGAAGGCGCGGACAAGGCCGGCGGAGATGAAATCCCGTCTGCCCTGGAAGATGAGAGTGCGGACAATGACCGTAGCGATGAAACCCTGTCTGTCCCGGGATCTGAAGGCGTGGTCCATGCGCAAGGCGTCGTCTCCGGCCGCCTCCCCCTGCTCGGAGTGAGTCAGGATCTGCCGCCGACCTTCGCCTCCCGCATCTATGGTTTTTTTGCCCTCTCCCCTTTGCTGACCTTGAGCGTGATGCTCCTGCTGCAGACCATTTTCAGTCTGGATGCGCGCGATTTGTGGTTTTCGGATGAAGTTCGCCATGCGGACGCATTTCGCTATCTCCTGGAGCAGGGCAAGGGCGTTATCCTGTATATGAACGGAGCCCCTTACCCGGACAAGCCGCCCCTTTATTTTTGGTTTTTGCGCGGCCTCTATGAAATTTTGCGCAGCGAAGGGCCGATGTTGCACTTCGCCGGGGCAGCCCTCTCGGCCCTCCTCTATCTTTGGGCGGCCCTGGCTCTGGGCCGGATAGTGGGCAGGGTCGACAGGCGCAGCAATCTGGCCGCCGGCATCATCCTGCTCAGCACCGGTTATATGATGGGCCTTATCCATTATGGGCGCATGGACCTGCTTTTTTCCGCCCTGATCCTGGTCAGCCATATTCTCCTTTACAAGGCCCTGACCGGAGACAAGAGCGAATACGCGCGCATGGGCGCCGGTTTCCTCCTGGCCGGGCTCGCCGTCATGGTCAAGGGACCTCTGGGTCTGGCCCTGCCCCTTGCCTCGGTCCTGCTTTTCGCGCTCTGGACGGCCAGACCGCAACGCCTGTTCCGTCCGGATTTTCTCTTTGGTCTGCTGGTTGCCCTGCTTCCAACCGGGGTCTGGCTGCTGCTCGTTTTTCTGGAAAGCGGTTCCCCGGACTTCATTACGGGTTCCCTGCTCAAGCAGCAGGTTCTGGAGCGCGCCCTGGATACCTTCCACCACAAGGAAGCCTGGCATTTTTACCTGCTCCGTCTGCCTCTGTTCTTTTTGCCCTGGACCCTGCTGGCATTCTGTCTGCCCTGGTGGAAACTGCCCGTCGCAGAGACGCGGCGGGGCATTGCCGAAGCCAGAACTCCGCTCAAACAGGGTCTGGCTTTTCTCTGGTGCATGATCATCGCCGCCCTTATTCTGCTCTCGGCCTTGAGCGGTAAAATCCTCATCTATTTTCTGCCCTGTTTGGCCCCGGCGGCCATTCTGGCCGGACGAGCCGTCCTTGGCCTCAAAGGTTTCGGGGCCGGTCTTTTGCGTTACGGTATGGCCCTGCATATGCTGGCTGCCGGTATTCTGGTGCTGGTCGCGGCCCTCATGCTTTTCGGCGTCCTGCCCATGCCGGATTTCAAGGGATTGCCGGAGTGGCGCATCGCGGCTGACGGCGGCTTTTTTCTGGTGGCGATCCTTTTGCTCCTGTTCGGGGCGCTCATCTGGACCGGGCTTTCCGGGTCGCGCCCGGAAGGGACGCTGCTGTTTATGGCCCTGGCCTGCACCAGCCTGGGTTATCCCCTGGGCGGTCTTGTCGCTCCTTCCTTTGACGCGGTCATGAGCCCGAAAGATCAGGGTCTGCTTATGCGCGCCTATGCGGACAAAGGCTATGTTCCGGCCACCTATAAAGTTTATGGCGGAACCTATTCCTTTTACGCCGGACGGGCCGTAAAAGAGCTTGGGGACTTGAAGGAAGCCGCGAATTTGGCGACCGGAGGGAAAGTTATTCTGGCCCTGAACAGGGACCGTCTGCGGGAGTGGGGGGAGAAGCCGGAGAGCTTTGTGGAGATACACCGACAGTGGATAGAGAGCCGGCAGTATGTGCTCCTGGCCTCGCCTCCGGACGCCGGGATCAAAGCCGCTCCCGCTGCTTACCGGCCCGGCCCGGATTTGTTCAGGGGAGTGACGGACCTGCTGAATACGGGGGCTTTGCAAAAAATCCGGGAATTTTTCCCAAGTGTCCCTCGTCCGGGTGGAGAAGATGCCAAGCCGCAAGTCTCGCCGCCGGATCAGCTAAGTCCGCCTTCCCGGGAGAAAGCTCCGGCTGACGGCGCAACTCCGTCCGACCAGACTTCGCCGCCCTTCAAGAGTGAGGACACGGGCCCGGATGCGAGCCAGTCCGGTGAGACGCAAGGGCCTTCCCAAGATGAAGATGTAAGTCCGGCCCCTTAAAATTGAGGAATCTCGGATTTTATATTTTTTATTACCCATTTTATACTTTTAATGTAAAATATCATATTGTTATATTAAATTATTTCTGCTTTCCAGTCCGCCTTTATCCGGTAAAATTCATGTGTGGCGCTGGTAGACATGCTGGTATATTTGCTGAAAAATAGAAATTTTGGCATCAGGAGACGGGACATGAAACTCACGGATATTTTCGTAAAACGTAAGCAGGGCAACGGAAAAGTACAAAAACACTCGGATGGTGGAGGACTGTACCTATACATAACGCCGGAAGGCAAAAGTCTTGGCGCATGGGGTACAGATTTTTAGGCAAACAAAAATTGCTGGTCATTGGCCCATATCCGGCAAGGGGCGTGACAAACGCAAGGAGAGAAGCCGGATGGCGCGGAAGCGGGGAGCGCAGCGAGTGTAGCTGCACAAGCGGGAAGGCGAACGCATGAGTATTGGCGCGTCCCTTGCGCGTAA
>JAISKK010000155.1 GCA_031260965.1 Desulfovibrio sp.
CGGGGTTTGTACTGTTACTCTCAACGACGCAATAAATATGCCCGCAAGTGATTTGACAAGCCTTAACTCTTGTGTTTTTAGCAGAGTATGAAATGCAAAAAAATTTGGGGTACGGTTCATCCTTTTTATGAAGAGGGATCTTTTTTAGGACGCAGGGTAGCAAATCAAAGCTTTATAGGGGCTTTGTTAAAAGCAAATCCCTTTGATTCGTACCATTTTTTTGTAGGGCATCCGGATTTTCGCGATTTTCTGACAGAACGATTAAAAAAAGATTTTCCTGCTCTTTATGCTGATGGTCGCTTCGAGCTATACTTGCATCGCGAATTGCCTTATTTGCTGGCCAGCAAGGAATATCACTGCTTTCATCTTTCCGACTGTTTTGTTTTATTTACTGAACTGATGCAGGCGCGCAATGCTTATAGCCGTGTCTGGTTTCCAATCACAGCTCCAACACATTCTTTAAGTTATAGCGAATATGGGCAGAAGTTTTTGCATCATATGTGGAGCGGTGTAAGCAGTAAGGATGCTGTGGTGGCGACATCACAGGCTGGTCTGGCTGTGGTTTCCAATATGTACGCAACGTTACGTCGCAATTATGATTTAAGCGAAGACCAGTTTATTGCCCCGCAGGTCAAATTTTTGCCTTTGGGGGTGGATCCGGAGGCAATGCCGAATCCTGAAGAAAAAAGCAAGTTGGGGGCGGCTAAACGTAAAGAGCTTGGACTCGGCAACTTTCTGCGGAAAACAGACGGGGCTCAAGCTGATGGCGAAATAATTTTTTTGCTTTTCGCACGACTTTCCTACCTTTCCAAAATGGACTTATTGCCACTTTTGCGTGCATTCAAACGAGCGGAATCTCTTGGTCTTGCTCCTGGTTCATATCGCTTGCTTTTGGCCGGTTGGCAGGATGAAGACGACTGTTTTGCAGAAGAAATCAAAGGCTTTGCCAAAAACTTGGGCATAAAATGTTCTTTCGTATTGCGGCCGGATCATAAAGAACGCAAGGCGCTTTATGCTGCTGCGGATATTTTTATTTCGCCTTCGGATAATCTTCAGGAAACTTTCGGTCTCACCATACTGGAAGCCGCGGTTTCTTCTCTGCCGATAATTGCCTCTGATTTTGACGGATACAAAGATTTGGTAATACACGGACAGACAGGTTTGTTGACGCCGACCCTTGGTCCCGCTTCTACCCTGGATACGGACGTTCGCTCGTCTTTTGCGCCGGCGGGAGAATACCACCTGCGGCTTGCCCAGCAATGTGTGGTGGAGCAGGCCCCTTTGGCTGCGGCTATTGCAACCCTGGCCCTGGATCATGACCTGCGCTGCAGAATGGGCGAAACAGCCCGTAAAATATGTTTGCAGGAATATTCATGGGACAAAATCGTGGTCCGTTATCTGGATTTATGGGATACTTCAGCTGCCATGCCTATAAGTCGGGAAGAAGAATCACGTTTACGCGGGGCAACCCATCCGGCAAGACTGCATTATATGGAAATTTTTGGTGGTTATTATAGCAGCCGTCTGGCTGAAGCTTGCAAAGACGGGCGCAAAGTCCGCTGGAGCCGCGCGGGAGAGGCAGTATATAGAGGCAAGGATAATCTGGTTATTTATCAGCTTATAGAAGACAGCATTCAAAAAGAAAATGTCAAACGAATGCTTTTTGTTGCCAGAAAACCGATCCTGCTGGAACAAATAAGAAATATCAGCCTTTCTGGCCCCAAACAGGTTTCGGATAAGGATTTTTTGTTGCTATGGGCATTAAAACATGATTTGCTGGAATTTGTATAAGCCGGCTATCTCTTGAGTTCCAGAGCGCGCTGCAACATCTGATCGGATGTTGTGACCACTTTGCTGTTCATCTGAAAACCGCGCTGGGTGACTATAAGCAGGCTGAATTCGCGCGCGTAGTCCACATTGGACTGTTCCAGTTCGAATTCGGCCAGGGCGCCAAAGTTTTCCGATCCAGCTATACCTTCAGTCATGTCGCCGGATGCCGGCGTTGCCGAATAATGGTTTTTACCCTCGTGATGCAAGCCATCCTGGCTTGTGAAGCGATAGAGGGTGATGCGCCAGTGGTCTTCGGTCTGGCCGTTGGAATAACTGCCGCGGATGATTCCGTCCGGGGTCACGTTTACATAACGCAGATAGCCGTCGGCATAGCCGTCCGTTGCATAATAAAGCCCGGAAGGCTGTTCGCCCAGAGCTACCGTAGCTCTGGGCTTCAGGTTTTTTTGCGTGCTGTTGCGGAAAACGTCACCCGGGACGATGTCAGCGGCGTTGGCCTGTCCCGCCCCTGTCGAGGCGCCGTCGGAAAACACGTAGCCGTTGTCCAGGGAGACAAGTTGTCCCGCCGACGCCCCGACAAGGCTGACGGAAAAGGCAGGCTGCCCGTCCTGCAAGGGAGCCGGGACCCAGCCTGTCAAATCCCTTGGGTTGCCGGAGTCCGGCGGAGAAAATGCTGTCATACTGACCATTTCGCCGTTGGAGCCAAAGGTAATGGTCCCGGCCATAAGCAGACCGGCGGCGCTTGTGCCCGCCCGCGTCGAGGCGTCAAGCGCAGGGTCCATGCCCACTACATATTCCACAGCCTTCAGTCCGCCGCTCACACCCGCAGCGTCATAATATATGGTGGCGGTACGCCTTGTGCCATCGGCATCATAAAATTCAAGGGCTTCCTGGTAGCTGCTGAGACCCGCGCCCAGGGGAGGAGACGCCCCGCCGTTCCAGTTCTCGGCCAGAGCGAAAAAGGGCGAGGTCGGCGAAGCGCTTTTATCTTCCAGCCCGCCGAGATTGGAGCAGGATGTAATATGCGAAGTGGGGCGGGCGGGCATAAAACCTATGCCGTCATCGTTCAGATTCAGCTTGATCGGCGTTGGAGCGCCGGCCTCCTGCCCGTCCGCAATAGCCCTGCCGAGGACATTCCAGCCGCTGGGGTCAATCAGGTTGCCTTCTTTGGTAAAACGAAAATCTCCGGCCCGGGTGTAATGGGTGATGCCGTTTTTCACCACTCCGAAAAAGCCGATGCCGTTAATGGCGAGATCCGTGGCGTCTGACCCCCTCTCAAAGCCGCCTTCCGTGAACAGGGTACGCGTCTCCAGTGGTCGCGTGCCCATGCCTTTCTGGTTGCAGTTGGTCAGGTTGGCGGAAGAAGTCGTCAGGTACTGGCTCATCAAATCGGCGTATTGCAGGGAAACCTGTTTGTAGCCTACCGTATTGACATTGGCCAGATTGTTGGTGATCACGGCGATGCCCTCACCGTGACTAACCATGCCCGAAGCCCCTATATACAAGGAACTCATCATAAGTTTTATCTCCCTCCGGGAAGCCGGGGAAAAATTTTCCTCCGCTCCCCGTCGGGGATCAAAAAGCAGGAAACGTGCCAGAGGAGAACCAGGTAATTTTCTGCCTGCCCGACCCGCAAACAAAAGGCAAAGTCACCAGTCCAGAGTGGCCTTGAAGCTCCTGGCCAAATCCTCGACCGGCGCTTCAAGTTTCACTGTACCGTTAAAGGCAATGCGCAAAACTCCGCCAGCTTCCACCTCGCCTATGCGGGCGGCGTCAAAGCCGATGCGGCAACCGGGGCTTTGCCCAAGCATGGTCTCAAATTCGTCCGTATTGTTCTTTGGCACTGTAAGCAACAGACGACTTGCAGATTCCGAATACAGCAGAGAGGTAGAAATGTCGTCGTCCCGTTCCCCTGTAAAAGCAGTGTGCGGAACCTTGTCCAGGTCAACGCAGGCCCCGATCCGCCCGCCGATGCACATCTCGGCCAAAGCCACACCCAGTCCGCCATCCGACAAATCATGGCAAGCGCTTACCAGTCGCTTACGCATGGCAGCATGGATCAGTTGATAACGCGCTCTGGCCGTGGCGGCGTCAACCTGGGGCGGGACGCCGCCAGCAAGCCTCAATTCCGCCGCCGCCTCGCTGCCCGCGAACTCCGGACGGCTTAAGCCGAGAATATAGATCGCGTCCCCGGCCTTTTTAAAATCGCTGCTGACAGCAAGAGAAACATCCGGGATAAAGCCCAGAACAGAAAAAAGCAGGGTAGGCGGAATGGAAATTTTCACGCCTCCCCCGGTGTAGTCATTTTTCATGGAATCCTTGCCGGACACGCAGGGCAGGTCGTAGGCAAGACAAAAATCCTTCAGTGCCATGCAGGCGCGTACGAGTTGAGCCAGCTTGTATTCTCCGTCCGGAGTTTTGTCCGAGCGCACCGGATCACACCAGCAAAAATTATCCACCCCGGCCATGCGGTCCGGGTCCGCTCCCACGGCCACCGCGTTGCGCACCGCCTCATCCAGGGCATTGGCAGCCATCCAGTAGGTATCGGCATCGCTGAATTTCGGGCATATACCGTGCGCGAGCACAAGCCCGGCCTCGCATTGCAGAAGGGGTCGCAGAACCGCCGCGTCCGAGGGCCCGTCACGCAAAACCCCAACCAGAGGTTTGATTACGCTCCCGCCCTTGACCTCATGGTCATATTGCCGGATCAGATATTCCTTGCTGCAGATGTTCAGACGGCCCAGCATACGCAGAAGCAAAGCCTCGGGCGTAAGACCAAGCCGGCTTTGCGCGGTCTCAGGACTTGTTTGCCTCCCGTCCGCCGTCTTAAGCGCCGCGCCCCCGGCAGGATAAGCCGGCGGGCGCTCCCAGCGCGCGCGCAGTTCCAGACGCGGCAGGCCGCGGTGCATAAAATCCATATGCAAACGGGCAACATGCGTATCCTTGTAGGTGACGTGAAAATAACCGGACTTTGTAAATTCCCCCAGGGCGGCGGCTTCCACATCCATCTCTCCGGCAAGCTCCAGAAAAGCCTCAAGCTTCGCGCGCGGCACGGCCAGGGTCATGCGTTCCTGGGCTTCGGAGAGAAGGATTTCCCAGGGTTTCAACCCGTCATACTTAAGCGGCGCCCTGGCCAGATCCAGAATACAGCCGCCCGTGTCTTCGGCCATTTCCCCAACCGAAGAGGAAAGCCCCCCCGCTCCGTTGTCCGTAATAGCGTTATAAAGGCCGAGATTGCGCGCCCGAATGATGAAATCATAGAGCTTGCGCTGGGTAATGGGATCGCCGATCTGCACGGCCGTGGCCGGAGATCCTTCGTGCAGTTCCTCGGAAGAAAAAGTGGCGCCGTGGATGCCGTCTTTGCCTATGCGGCCTCCGGCCATGACGATCACATCGCCGGGCTCGGCCCTTTTTTCATAGCCGGGCTTTCCCCCGATGCGGACGGGCAGCAAACCGACCGTCCCACAATAGACCAGAGGTTTGCCGAGAAAACGCTCATCAAAAACCATGGAGCCGTTGACCGTGGGTATGCCGCTCTTGTTTCCGCCGTCTTTCACTCCTTCACCCACGCCTTCCATAATACGGCGCGGATGCAAAATGCGCGGCGGCAATTCGCCCTTGTAAAAAGGCGAGGCAAAACAAAAAACGTCTGTATTGCAGACAAGTTCCGCCCCCATACCCGTGCCCATGGGATCGCGGTTCACGCCGACAATACCGGTCAAAGCGCCGCCGTAGGGGTCAAGGGCGGAGGGGCTGTTGTGCGTCTCCACCTTGATGCAGACATCATAATCCGCATTGAAGGACACCACGCCGGCGTTATCCTTGAATACGGAACGGCAGAAATCGCCCCCCCCCAGCCTTTCCCTTATAGTGGCCGTCACCGCCTGGATATGGCTTTTATAAAGGCTGTCGATCACCTCGCTTCGCCCTGTCTCCACATTTTCATAGGCAATACGCGCGGCAAAAATCTTGTGCTTGCAATGCTCGGACCAGGTCTGGGCCAGCACTTCCATTTCCGCGTCCGTGGGATCCGCGGCCAGTTCCGGGGGAAATCCCGCCCCGAGACGATCTTCGGCTCTCTTTGGGTCGGCGAAATAGGCACGGGCGGCGTGCAGTTCCTCAAGGGAAAGCGCCCAAGTATTTTTCTGGCTCAAATTCAGCATTTGCGTGTCGGTCATGGTTCGCAAAGGCACGGACCGGACTTCGCCGCTGGCTATGCCCATAACCTTTGCCGCGCGGGCGGCAAAACCCGGCTCCTGCCGCCATTGTGCGCCGCTTTTCAGACTGTAGCGCTGAATCAGCTCATTGACCAAAAAATCACGGGCAATGCTTTCCACCTCCGGACGGCTCAAGACGCCCTTCAGATGATAGCGCGTGGCCGTGTAAACGGATATGGCGTCCTTTGTCTCAAGGCCCAGAACCAGGGCCAGAGTATCGCGGGCGGTGCGCCCTTCATTGTCTGTTACCCCGGGACGAAAGGCAGCCTCAATGATCCAGTCCGCGTCCGTGGGGAAAGGTCCAAGTGCCGCTTCCTGCAACACCGGATCATGCAGGGCCGCGCAGTCAACGGCTTTTTGCAGATCCTCCCGCTCCAGACCATCCACAATATAGGCCCTGGTCAGACGCGCGGCTTCAATTTCCAGGCCGAGGGCGGCCCGGATACGCTGGACCAGATTGCGGCCCTGGCAATCGTCAAGATGGTTTTTGAGCCGGGTTTCCAGGGTAATAAGCATAATTCGCCTCCCAAAAAGACACATCCAAGCGTTTTACGCTTGCGCTTGCCCGGGCGGCGTCTTGACCGCCGGGCAAAGTTGTTATAGCAGATCAAAACAGGCCGCTTAGCGTTCAATCATCCGTATTTCAAGACTCAAAGCAACCGCGCGAAAAGCATACAGCACCTTGACGCGGCCCGCAAGCGCGGCCCCGGCTTTGTCCCTGCGCCGCTCTCGCGTAATTTTTGGATGCGCGGGACAAATGCCTGACGGCTCCGGCCGGAGTTGTAAATGGAGTTTTTATGGGCAAGACCATCCGCTTCGGGGTATCCCTGGATTCCGATCTGCTTGATCCTTTTGACGCGATCTCCAAGGCAAGCGGCTACCAGACCCGCTCCGAAGCCATCCGTGACTTGATTCGTAAACATTTGGTGCAGCAGGAATGGGATGACAGCGATGCCGAATCCGCCGCCACGCTGACCCTGGTCTATGACCATCATAAAAGCGATCTGGCGCAACGCATGACCTCCGCGCAACATGACCATCATCACCTGATCGTCACCAGCCTGCATGTGCATCTGGACCACCACAACTGTCTGGAAGTACTGGTGCTGAAAGGAGCGGGCAACAAACTTCTGGAACTCGGACGCCGCCTGATCGCCATCAAGGGCGTAAAATTCGGCAAACTCTCCCTGGCAACGACCGGAGAAAACCTCTCCTGAACAAGTCTTCAGGATCGGATACGGGCAGGTGTTTACAAAAAAATCCAAAAGGCAAACAGCATTGGCATCATAAAAGCACGGTATGAGCATAAGCCGTTGAGTGCACGCCGCATCTTTGCGGAAAGCAGAAGTATAGCACATACTTCACTTCGTGAAGACTGTGCGGCCGTCCCGCTCCTGGTAAGGAGGCAGCCCGATTGCAGGTCTACCGCATTTCCTGAGCGCAGATTTTAAAAAAGATGAAGTTTGACCTGCCCTGTTGCAACTTGATTCTGAAAACGTAAAGTATAATTATGATTACCCTCTGTGCTGCCATCTATTGACGGTAAAACTCTGCGTCGTTCTTTTGATACAGCGACAGGGAAGAGTGCTTTACATGTGGTCAGCGCCTGGGTTGAAGACAACAATCTTGTTTTGGGACAGGTGGCGGCAGAGGG
>JAISKK010000002.1 GCA_031260965.1 Desulfovibrio sp.
ATGTGGTTGAACAGACGCCTCGGAACATCATTGTCATAAACAAGAAACTGCGGCGGGCGATTCCGGCGCGTATTGTGGCCGCAAGCGGAGAGCAACGCAGGGATTATGTCGTTTTGCAGGTGCAATTGCCGGCCGACGTGCAAATCGTCCCCTTGCGCTTTGCCGTCGGAGCGAAACGTACGGAACGGGTCAGCGCCTGGGGTTATCCCCACGCCATTTCCAAAGGCGATCCCAAATATCAGGCGCTGATAAGCGGCATGGCCGAGGCGGCGCCGGAATTGTCTTATGCGGACGGGGTAATCAGCGCGGTGCTTGATCGCAAGCCTCCCCTCATTGTGCATACAGCGCCTCTTTCGCCAGGCAATAGCGGGGGGCCGTTGGCCAATGAAAAAGGTTTTGTGGTCGGCGTTAATTCAATGATTTCCCTTGATGAGGACAGCTACCGCCAGACCTCAATAGCTCTGCCGGCATCCGACATACTCTCCTTTTTGAAGGAAAATTCTATCAATGTATCCGTCAGCAAATAATATATTCCCTTTGCGGAATTGGAATTCCATCCGCCCCCCCGAATCTGCGGAAAGGCGTTTCTCCGGATTTGCCGCGAGGTACGGCCTATGAGCGCCCAACGCGTTGCCGCCACACCGAGAAGCCAAATCCAGTCTCTGGCCTATCACGGCATCCGGGTAGCGGAGAATTACCACCAGATCAAAGAACTCGTCCGCACCCGCCTTGGCGACAGCTACGCCCTTCTTTTTGCCGAGCCCGGCGCGCTTGACGGATCAAGCCAGACAATAGACTGGTATACCCCGGTCCAGGGACCTGTTCGGCGCGTCACGGAATTACAGGAAGACGAAGCGCAAAAAATTTTCGCCATTGTGCGCCAGATGGGGCAGGGAATTAAAAGACTGGCGGAAGAATTAAAAAACAGCGGGATACAACAGCAGATCGTGCGCGGCGCAATTTTGGAAATGGCCCTGTGCTATCCGGATATTTCCCATGTCTATGCCGTTGGTGGTCAGCCTGTGCTTACCTGTTGGGGTTTTTCTCTCGGCACCGTCGGAGCGCAGCCGGAAGACCTGGCCCGTTTCGGCGATGGTTTTGTTGCAAAGGCCAGGCCGGCGGCTACGGAAGAAAAAGCTTATCCACTTGCTCCGCCTACAAATGGAGCGGGTTTTCTGCGCTGGCTTTTGCCGCTGTTTTTTTTGCTTTTGCTGCTAAGCGTACTTTTCATACCCTTTGGAACCTGGGAGCCCTTTGTCAGGATCCCCGGACTTGACTTTCGTCTGCCCGCCCTGCCCGGAGCGGCGACTTTGCCGCCGGATGACTCCAGCGGCAAATTGAAGGTTGAGGAAAAACAACTGCGCGAAGATATTGAAGCTTTGCGGTCTCGTCTTGAACAAGAAGCGGCTCTTTGTGAACCTTCTCCGGCAAAGACGGTTGAAGCCCCGCGCCAGGAGCTTGTAATTCCGGAAAAATCCGAGGACTACAGGTTTCTCGAAGGCCGCTGGATAAATGACGCGGGTCTGGTCAGCAAGGAGGACGGAAGCGCCATCACTGTTATTTACTCCTTTGACGCCAAGGGCGAAGGCACTGCAACGGTTGGGCGCAAGGATGGGGATTGCGTGGGCAAAGCCAGAGCTTTTTTTACTGACGGCGGAATCTTGCGCATCGAAAGCGAAAGACAGGTCTGCCCAAGTGGAAACCGATCTTATGCGGCAGAAATAATTGAATGTAAACCAGCAAGTGGCGGCAGAGCATCCTGTCTGGGAAAATCAGCTTCCGGCGCAACCTGGGGAGGCAGCGTCAGCTTCCATCGCATTCCTTAAAAAAATCGGTGACCACACAGCAATTCTTATAGTTAATTCTGTACAGCACGCGCAAGCCGCAAAAAAAGCAACAGGGCTGTGCTTGAGCATAAGTGAGTAACAAGGCCGTGAATAAAATGAATTTTTTCATGTTTTTAATTGTAACAGGCATTCTCGGCGCCAGTCTCTCGTTCGCGGATGAGACTGTTGACGAAAAACGTTACGCGCCCGTGCAACAGCAGCCACAGGCAGAGCCTGCGCAGCAGTCGCCGCCTCGTCCCGGAGAAAGCCCCGGTCCGGCGTCCCCGGCCACTCCGGGAATCGTCCCTGTATTGCCAGTTCAGCCCGGCGGGGGAGGGACTAGTGTGGTTCCGGCAAATCCGGACCCCAAAGCCCCGGACATCTATGTACTCCCGTCCTTGCCTGGGCAAAGCGTTCCTGATCGAAACGCCACGCCGGGCACAACTCCATTGCCGTCCATATCTCCGCTATTACCCGAAGCGCCTGAGTCTCCGAACACAGTCATAATTCTGCCGGAAAAAGACGCTACCCCGCCGGATCCAGTCCGGCCGCGTGTTGTGGAGACGCCACGAGTCGATGTTGCGCCTCTCAGTCAAAACGGTACAATTCCTAATAAAAACAGCACAATTTTGACTCCCGCTAATTTTTTGCCCATGACGGAAGAGCCGAAGAAAAAGGAGCCGACACCGACAAAAGAGCCGGCAACGGCAAAAGCGCCGCCCAAAGAAAGTCCCCCGGAGAAAAAAGCGCAGACGAAAAAGGGAGAGACCCTGCGCATCCCGCCTGACGCCGCAAAGACCGGCTCGCTGGAATTTCTTGAAGGCTGTTGGGTAGGGACACGGCCTGAATATTCCTCCAAGCGGATAGTGACTGAACGTTTCTGTTTTGACAAAAACGGCAGAGGCAAGCGTTTTATACAAGACCCTGGACATGCGGGGGAATGTGTTGGAGCTACCAAGGCTGTCATCAACAGCGGCGGCGTGTTGCGCATGCAGTCGGAAGAGATGGCCTGCACAAGAGGCAACAACTGGGGCGCCTCTGAAATGACTTGCAAGGGCGAGGGCAATCAGACGCCTTGTTCCTGGATATTTAAAGACATACAAGGTAATCCGAAGCAGTCCTACACCATCCGTTTTGTACGGGACTAAGCGTATTCGCGTTATCGTGACAAAGCGGGCACAGCCCGCGTTTTGAGCCCTGAACCGGCCATGGAGAGGCAATGTATTCCATTCCTAAATATCCGCAGATAATCAGCCTTATTCCTGAAGCTACGCCCCAGATACTGGATTTTGAATTCAATATGCAGGCGGCGGCGAAAGATGTGCGCTATTTCCAGGAAAAAACGGGAGTGGGTGAGCAGGCCGGCAAGCAGGTCTTGCGTTGTCTTGTGGAGAGCGAAGACGGAGCCATGCTGGACGAAATCAGCGGTGAATCTGTTCGGCAGGGCGTTTTTGAAATCTATGCCAAACAATGCCTTGAGCCTTGGCTTGGAAAATGGCTGCCTCTGCCTTTTTTACGGATGCGGGACCAGAAATGGGAAGACGGTGGCTGTCATTTTGAATATGGTCCTGCAAACTGGTCGCGCCTGCGCGTTGTGCGCAGTCCCGGCAACCCGGAGGATCTGCGTCTGATTTTGGCCTTCGACATGACGGTGGAGGAACCGCCGACGGATACGGAAACATACTTTGCTGTGTCGCACAAAGACGTTGACGCCCACGCCAGTTACGGACTAGCCCTGAAAATCCGCGACAACGCCTGGTTTCTGAACCAGGCCTGGGTGGACGACTGGCTGAAAAAAGTCTGGAATCGGTATCTTTCCACGCGCAAAAACCGCGACGATGCGGGGGGCGAGCTTGAATATCTGGCCAGTTATCTTACTTTGCTGGGCATAGTGCACAAAGCTCTGGGCAACATCACCGTACAGGTTGTCAAACCTGCGGAAGCTCCAATTGACGTGGACTTGGTGCTGGATATCGGCAATTCACGTACTACAGGCATTCTTGTGGAAACCAGAACCCAGCGCAGCACAAATCTCAACGACAGCTATCTTCTGCAATTGCGCGATTTGGACCGCCCGGAAAATGTTTACATGGAACCCTTTGAAACACGCGTTGAATTTTCGGAAGCCGGCTTTGGCGACGACAATTTGAGCCGCCAGTCCGGGCGCAACACTCCGGCCTTTGTCTGGCCATCCCCGGTACGTATAGGGCCGGAGGCAGCGAGGCTTTCCACACAGGCCTTGTGCGCTGAGGGCATTACCGGGATGTCCAGCCCCAAGCGCTATCTTTGGGATGAAAGGGATTGGGTTACAGGCTGGCGTTATAATATGCGTGGAGAACAGGAGCCGAGGGTCACACGTGGTCCTCTGCCCAGAGTGCTCAATCAGAGTGGCACTCCTTTGTGCTGCATGGATGATCGTATTTTCCGGAATCATCCCATTCTGAAATTCCAGGACACGGATATTGCCTTTGATTCCAAATTTACCCGCTCTTCACTGATGATGTTTTTGCTTGTGGAAGTGTTGCAACAGGCCCTTGTGACCATCAATTCCCCCGGACAAAGGGCGCGCCGTGAGCTCCCCAATGTGCCCCGGCGTCTGCGTCAGGTCATTTTTACAGTGCCTGCGGGCATGCCCATTGCCGAACAGCGTATCTACAGACGCTGGGTTAACTGGGCCGTGCGTGTGCTCTGGGAAGTCCTCGGCTGGCAGGCTTATTATATTCAGGACCATAAAAGGCGTTCTCTGGGCACAGATTACCGTTTAAGTCCCAGGGTGCGCTGTAATTGGGATGAGGCCACCTGTACACAACTTGTCTATATTTACAATGAGATAACGAAAAAATTTCAGGGTGACGCGCATATCTTCTGCAACGTCGCTGGCGCCAATCGCGCCCAGTATGAGGGCAAACCCTGTGTGCGTGTGGCCACAATAGACATTGGCGGCGGCACTACAGATTTGTCCATTGCCACTTTTGAACTGGCGAGCGACATCGGCTCTTCGTCACGTATGCGCGCACATCTGGAATTGCGCGACGGCTTCAATATCGCAGGCGACGATATCCTGCGTGAGGTCATCCGCTCCTTCGTTCTGCCGGCTGTCAGCGCCGCAGTCAGCAAGGCAGGCGCGGCTCATGGCGACAAACTGATTGCCGCGTTGTTCGGTCGTGACGTCATGGACAATTCTCAGGAAAACCGCAACCGCCGCGCGCAATGTGTGCGTCAGTTTCTTGCGCCGGTGGCCCTGTGCATTTTGAAGGTGTATGAAAGTATGTCCGATGCCTCTGATGAGGCCGGATTCGATTGTGTTTTACGAGATTTTTTTGCTGGTGCGAATCCTGACGAGAACACGTCTGATCTGCCTTATGAGCTTTGCCGGATGCCTGGCAAGGCAGCTTTGAGCTATCTGGACGATGCAGCGCGCAAGTCCTGCGGAGATGAAACTTTTACTGTTCTGGACACCGCTGTACGAATTCTGCCGAAAAATCTTGACGCCCTGATCCGCGAGGTTATGGGCGGAGCGCTCTCCAATTTATGCGAAGTAATACAGCGTTATGATTGCGATACGCTTTTGATCACCGGGCGTCCGAGTCGCTGGCGCGGCATTATTTCTTCCATATTTGCCAAGTTGCCTTTGCCGCCCGACCGTATCATGCCCATGAGCCAGTATAAGGTCGGGGCTTGGTATCCCTTTGCCGATGTATCCGGAACAATCACCGATCCCAAGACGACCGTTGTCGTAGGCGGCATTTTATGTTCGTTGGCGGAAGGACATCTGGAGGGTTTCTCTTTTGATCCTTCCGGCATTGTGCCGAAATCAACGGCCCGTTTTATAGGTGAAATGGATTATAATGGACAGATTAAAAACCCCAAGGTTTGGTTCGAAGTTGACGTAAACGCCCGGGAAGAGAAGACCTATATCCGGGACATATCTTTCTCCAACGCCATAACCGTTGGATTCCGCCTGCTGGATGTGGAGCGTTGGACAACTACCCGTTTCTATGTGCTGGATTTTGCTGATGAGGATGCGCGTCGCGCGTCTTCCGGCAAGACCCCGTACAGCCTGCGCCTGAGCCTGACGCTTCGGGAAATAGATGAAGACGAATTTGGCGTTGTTGCTGAAGGGACGGAAAGAGATGAAGGTGAATTTCGTATTGAAGAGATTACAGATCGCTACGGTTCGCCGGTAAAGGCGAAGGATGTGGAGATGCGCCTCCAGACCCTGCCTCTGGACGAAGGACTGTGGCTGGATACGGGCATTATCTTTTGATGGAGCACACGCGCATGACAGCACAAACCCTTAGTGAACACTGCATTACCCTGGCCCAAGCGGCTGAAGATGCCGCCGCTTGGGCGCAAAACAACGCGGATGTGGTCAGAAGCGAGCTAAGCGGCTTGCAGCTTGAACTGCGCAGGTCCAAACGCGCTTTCCGTCAATGCGCCAGAGCTGCGGCGCGCAAGATGTGCGCCGGGGTTTTCGGGCCGAGTCAGGCCGGAAAGTCCTATCTTATTTCCGCCCTTGCGCGGGATAAAACAGGAGAACTCCTGGCCCTTTTCGGTGACAAGCGGCATGATTTTATCAGCGAAGTCAATCCGGAAGGAGGCAAAGAATCAACCGGTCTTGTAACCCGTTTTACAATGAGTCGGCCATCCGGGCTTCCCCAAGACTTCCCCGTGCAAATCAGGCTGCTTACAGAAACAGACCTGGTGAAAATTATCGCTAATGCCTATTACGCCGACTGCGAACATAAGGAAGTTCCGGACCCAAAAGCTATAAACGAAGCTTTGAACGCTCTGCGCTCAAGACCGGGACAGGGGGCTTCGCACATCGATCTGGACGCTCTTGAAGATCTGCGCGAATATCTTGTAAAAGATTTTCAGGCCAAGCCGCGCGTGCAGGAATTGGAGCGGTCCTTCTGGCCCAGTGCCCTGGAAATCGGGCTTAGGCTTGATCTTGAGGACCGTATAAAGCTTTACAGCCTTATCTGGGATCAGATCCCGCAGTTTACGGAACTTCTGCGCCAGCTTACACTGGCCCTGGAGCAATTAGCTTACGCATCCGAAGCCTTTTGTCCGCTCGACGCTCTTATCCCACGCTCTGGCAGCATCATTGACGTGGCCATGCTTGAAGGACTCGGCAACCCCGGCGGACCTTTTTTGCAGGTGCGCGCGAGTTCCGGTTCTGTGGCGGAGCTGCCGCGATCCATTGTTACCGCCCTTACGGCGGAATTGACCATAGTCATGGCGGAAAAGCCCGATGATTATTTTGACTACACAGACCTTCTGGATTTTCCCGGATACCGATCCCGCTTTAAATTTTCCGAGGTGCGCAAGGAACTTGAGAAAAGCGGCATGATCAAGGAACTTTTCCTGCGCGGTAAAGTGGCTTATCTGTTCCAGCGCTATTGCGCGGAAAAAGAGCTGACCAGCATGCTCCTCTGCATCGGCCCGAGTAACCAGGAAGTGCAGGACTTGCCGGGAGTCATAAATGACTGGATAGTTTCAACACACGGTGAAGCGCCGGAGACCCGCAAAGGAAAGCCCCCGGCTCTTTTTTTGATACTCACCAAATTTGATATGGAATTTGAAGACAAGGCCGGCGCACCCTCAGTGGAGTCCCGCTGGGACAACAGACTGCATGCCTCATTGCTTGACTTTTTCGGCAAGCAGTATGCTTGGCCGATGAACTGGGATGGCGTCAATGGTTTTAACAATTTGTTTTTGCTGCGTAATCCAAACTTTAAATTTAAAACTGCTCTGGATTATGACGAAAACAGCAAAGAAACAGGTATCCGCAAAGACGCACAAAAACTGGTTGACGCCCTGCAAAGCGCTTTTTTGAACAGTCGTCTTGTGGCGCGGCATTTCAAGGATCCAGGCCTTTCCTGGGAAGCTGCCATGCGTTTGAATGACGGTGGAATAAGCCACATACGTGACACCTTGCGCCCTTTATGCAATCCCGATATCAAAAATACGCAGATCGCGACTGTAATCGAGGAACGCTGCAGCAAACTGGCTTTACGCCTTGGCGCTTTCTACAAAACCGATGACAAAGACGAGGAGCGCCAGCAAAAGGAACAATTCGGGCGGCAGTTGCTGGCAAGTTTTTCGCGTCTTTTACAGAATCAGCTGGTAGGGGAATTTTTAAGCCGGATTATGGTGCGGGATCAGGACTTGTACGATTTGTATTTTGAAGCCCGGCGGCGGTTTCTCATGGCTGATGAGGACAAAAGCGGCGAAGAATTCCCGCGCAGCATAGGCGGCAGTGTAAATGCGGATGATGCCTTCGCTGAACTTTTCGGAGAAGAATCACCCGCTCCGGCTTCCATAGAAGGTGAAGATAAAGCCGCGCAGCCCGTCAGGTCTGCGAGCGAGTCCGCGTATTTTACGGATTTGATTATCAGCTCGTGGTGCGACAAATTACGCGCTTTTGCCGATGATCCCCGTACATGGCAGCGCTATGGCTTAAGCTCCCCGGAACTTTCCAAATTGGTCAGTGAGCTTACCGTGGGGCTTGCCCGCTTGAATATTGGAACGGAAATGGAAAAGGCGATGGAAGAAGCTGCTGCCTATGCCAATACGTCGAAGGAGCGCATTATCTGGCAGCAGGTAGGGCGCGCCGGTGTCATGCTGAATGGTTACCTGAACTGGCTGGGCTTTAATCCACGCGCCCGCAGCAGCGATGAACGCACAATCATCATGCAGGGCAAAGCATTTACCCTTTTTGAACCGCCGGCGCCAGTGGAGGATTTTCCTAAATTGCCGGAAATACAGCCTCCCTTTGAAAAAAATTGGTGCATGGACTGGATGCGGGCGCTCTATACTTTACTGCTGAATAATGTTGACTTCGATGGAATTTTGCATTTTGACCGGAAAAAAAACGCCTTGCTGGGCAGTTTAATTAAACAGTTCGATCTCTCTGTCGCCGGGAACAGACAATGAAAGTACAATATGCAAATGACGAAAATAGGGGACGGGGTTATGCCGGCTTTCGCTGCCTTGAGCTTGCCGACCCCGCCGCGCTATATTCCTTCAGCCTGTGCCGGGCTTCAGATCTGAGTTTTTTAGGGCGTAGCGGCTGGCAGACAGCCGAAGAAAAACACCGGCCCGACAGCCAGGAGCAGGACGACCACGTCGCGATATTGCAGGTGGGTCCACATATTGTGGACTGTCTGGATGAGAATGAAAATTATCGTCTGACCATCTATGCGCAAAATCTGGCCCCGCAGAAAGCGTCATTTTCCATCACGGCCATTAACCGCAGCCTGCGCGCAAGTTCAGACCTGATCCAGGCCAGTGTCCCACAAACACCGAAAGAGAAAAATCAGGTCCAGCCAGCCCCTGAGCCGGCGCCGGAACCTGAAAGCCTTCCCGCAACCGAGTCGCCGAAACGCAGTACGATTGCGCCCCTGCTGATTGGACTGCTCATCCTGGCCCTGACGGGCGGAGGAACGGCCTGGTGGTTTATGAATCATAAGGCCGATGACGGAACTGTCGCTACGCAAAAAGATGAACTGGAAAAGCCTGAGCAGGTCAAGGTCGAAGAACCCCGGAAAGCGGAAGAGGGCAAAGTGGAGAATCCGGTGGAGCCGGAAGCGGGGAAAGCCGAGGCTGAACAAAAGACAGATCCGCCCAAAACCGTCGGCGGCAAAGAAGAACAAGCTGCTGTCACGCCTGTGCTTTCAGCGCGTGAACAGACAAGGTCTTATCTCGGAGGAACTCCGAATGCTCAAGGGGCACTTGAACTTTCGAGAAACCTGCTTGCTTCTCCTGAAGGAGATAAGCCTGACACACGTGACGCTATATATCGCCTTTTGTATTTCGCGTCTCGTCAGGGCGATGCCGAAGCCTCTCTGGCTTTAGCGAAAATTGTTGATCCTGCCACGCCCGCATGGGGGACCATGGTCAAAGACGGCCGTGAAGCCTGGACCTATTATACAAAGGCCGCAGGGCAGAAAACTGAAGCGTCCGAGGCTTTGGCAACACTGAAAAAATGGCTTGAAGACGAGGCTGGGAAGGGCAATGCGCAGGCGTTGCAATGGATAGATGATATCCGCAAGGAGAATGCGCCCCTTAAATGATTCCCCCGGCCCCCCTTGATTGTGGCGTATCGTCATCATCAAGGGCATCAGGGGTATGATGCCCTTGGCGTTTTTTTGCGGGGTAGCGTTTTGCAAAAACTTTGTCAGCAATAGGGAACAGTTATGCTTCTTAAATATTGTCATGTCTTGAGCCTGTTATGCTGTATGCTGGCTGGTCTTATGTCCCTCTCCGGACCGGCTGTCGCAGATACTCCCCGTCCTCTGCTATTGGAAGGTAAAAAAAGCCTCTATCAACGCGTGATCTCGCATCCGGGCGCGAAATTATACAGTGGATCGGAAGCGAATGCTTCCGTGCTTAACGCCGGCGTCAAGACCTTCACCGCCTTTTACGTCTATGCCCGTAAAGACGGACGTATTGCGGTAGGGGTGTCGGACAGCAAGGCGGACGGCTGGATAGACGCCGAAAAAACAACTTTTTGGAAACAGGCCATCACCATGCTTTTTACCAGTCGCATGGGGCGCATGCCGGTGCTATTCTTCAAGGATCATGAGGCTTTAGAGACAACTTGTGTCGACGAACATCTGGGAGAAAAGGTCCGCCAATATACGAACATGATTTCCCAAAAAGAGGCCATGCCGGTCAATTTTCCCGTCATGGCCGTAGAACCGCCCGACAAAGCCGTGTCGGAAAAGAATTTTTATCTCCTGCCGGTACTTAATATGGATAATTCCTTTGGCGACCGAACAAAACTTCTGGAGGTCGCCTCCATTGATCCGGGAATTGACGAAGCTGATGCAGGCAAAAATTCCCAGTCTGCGGACTCGGATCTGCGTTCGGGCTTCGTCTTTGTTATTGACACCACTATTTCCATGAAACCCTATATAGATCAAACTCTTGATCAGGTACGGACAATTTATGACGAACTGGAAAAAAACCCCCACGGAGATAAAATAGCTTTTGCTGTAGTGGCTTTTCGCAGCAGTGTGCAACGTTCCCCGGGCCTTGAATATACTGCCAAGGTTGTCAGTGATTTCAAAAACGTCAAGGAACGCGCGGCCTTGGAAAAAGCCCTTTCGGAAGTGAACGAAGCGACTGTTTCTTCGCACGCTTTTGACGAAGATTCCTTTGCCGGGGTTAAGGAGGCCGTGGACAAGCTCAACTGGACCGGCTACGGCTCAAGAATTATGCTGCTGGTTACCGATGCCGGTCCCTTGCGTGAAGGCGATGCGGCCTCAAGCACGAAAATGAGCCCGGCTGTATTGGCGGATTATGTAAAAAGTAACCGGATTTATATTACGGTAGTGCATCTGAAAACACCTTCCGGGGCAAAGAACCACGCCGCAGCGGAAAAAGCCTACCGGGAACTCTCCCGTCAGGCTGACAACCAGTCGAGCTATATTCCCCTGGATGCCAGCAGTACGGCTAAAGG
>JAISKK010000049.1 GCA_031260965.1 Desulfovibrio sp.
ATGTGCAAGCAGGGGCCGGACCGCTTCCGAGCGATTCCGCTCCGGCCCCCATAAAAAGCTCATGCCTTTGTCCGCGTGTTCAGCAGCGCTGAAGGGCAGGGCATGGTTGCGGATCTGCATGGCCAGACACAGCCACAAGGCCATGCGCGCTGCCGGGCCGCTGAGGCGCGCGCGCGGCGTGTTCAGCGCGATTTCCAGGAGTTTGTGAGCACGCTGGGGCGGGAGATGCTCGGCCGTGACGCGCCGTGCCGCCGTCAGGCCGATTTTTTCCGCGACCAAAGGCCGGCGACGCGCAAAATCAACAAAGTCCAGGAGTTCCAGTCCGTCGTGGTAGACGAGAAATTCCCGTCCCGGCTCCAGCAGGGTGTTTTGGTCTTCCCCTGCATCCGGGCTTAGTACCATACAGCCGCAGGAGGCGGCTTCGAGCAGTCGATAATTGACCTCAAAGGTAAGGCTCTCATTGGGCACAACCTTGGTGTCGGCGTAAAAAGTAAAGATATCCGCCTGCTTAAGTTCAGGATTGCCGTTATGCTCAAGACCCCGATCCTTGAGCAGTGCAAGCAGGGAGGCGCGCAGGGGACGGTGAGCGTCTATGCGGGCGCAGAGGCCGAGGGCGCGTTTTCTGTCCGCATGCGGGACGAAATCCCGCCTCAGCCCCGGCCAGGTAAAAGAGTGCAAAGCTATGGGACGAAAAAAATCCGGCAGGGTGGAAAAGAGGGAGACATGGGGGGTGAGCACGGCGTCGAAAAGTTTGGTGTACCACTTCTGCCAGAACATGTTCAGGTGGGAGTCTATGGCCCAGAAGAAGGTTGGGCAGGGGAGATTTTCCAGTCCTTCAAAATAGGATCTGGCGTCCAGTCTTTCCATCTGCACAAAAAGGTCCGGGCGCAACCATTCTTCACCCAGCAGATCGCGCAAGGCGAAGAAGCCTCCCCCCGGGCGCAGGGCCAGTACCTTACAACCGAGGGCGCGCAGTTCGGATTCTATGGTGAAATGCGCGTCAACCAGCACTATGCTTAACAAAGCATTCCCGGATCTTTTCTTCATAGAGTTTCAGCAGAACTGTGTCCTGGGCTTTGGCCATGTGCATCTTTGCATAGGCGCGGGCGCGATTTTTCCGCGACCTGGCAAGTTCCTTGCTACGCATGGCCATGTAAGCGCATTTTTCCTCATCTCCATGTCTTGCCGCAAAAATGGCTCCTTCTTTGAACACTTCAGCGTTACGCTCGATAACGCAGAGATCCAGAAATAGGGGCACGGCCTCCTTCCCCTGCCCTGCCTTTTCCAGTTCCCGGATCAGATGCCTGCGCCCGGCGCGCCACAAGGGATTTTTCAGGAGTATGTTGAACCAGACGCCGGGTGGATTGTTCCCGGCCCGAGAGGTAAGGGACTCTTCGTCTTCCTGGCGCAGACGCAGGCAGATTCCGTAGTTGTCGGATATGAAGGCTTCAAAGCCATCGTTTATGCCAAAAGTGTGCAGGTCGGCCTTAAAATTACCCCCGCAACGTTCATGGAGTAATTTGGCGTTTTGCTCGTCGGAGTCTTTGCGTCCCATACTACGACTCTCCAGATGGTAGACGACGGATTTGGTGACGCAGACAAGTTTTTTTCCGAATTTGGCGCGCAGATGCAGGCAGAGGTCAACATCTTCAAAACCATTACGGTAGTCCGCGCAGAAAGACCCGGCTTCCAGAAACAGTGAACGCGGCAACATAAGGGCGGCGGCGGTGAGGGCCTGTAAAGAGCGTTGACGCCCCACGGCCGGATGATCTGCCGGAAATGAGCGGTAGAGGTGGGAAACCGAGTCCAGGGTGAAGGCTACTCCCAGGTGCTGCACGGTATTGTTTTCATAAAGGAGCAGAGGTCCGACCGCGCCGGGGGCGGGGTCGGTATCCAGAGCTGCAAGCAGGGGCGGGGCCCAGTTTGGGGTAAGCAGGGTGTCGTTGTTCAGGAAAAAGAGGAGCGGGGCATTGGCCTTTGTTGCCCCGGCATTGCAGGCCGGACCGAAATTGCGGTTTTCCGCAAAACGCAGGGCCTGGAAATTTTTGCCGAACAAAGTTTCACCCAGTTTTTGCAGCTCGGTGACTGTAGCATCGCTTGAAGCGTTATCGACGACAATGACCTCAAAGGCCAGTTCACCCCCCCCATCCCCGCTATGCTCGCGTAAACTCTCAAGGCAATTGCGCGTCAACTCCCAGTTGTCAAGCACGGGGATGATCACGGAAAAAAGAGGATTAAGCATAAAGTTTTTCCTGCACGTGGGCAAAGTTTTTTTCGCCATACGCCAGTTCATCCGATTTGGTACTTTCCCCTGCGCGCGGGTTAGTCTACCCGCCACTATCGCCAACAACGCGGGACTGAGACTTTCCCCTGCGCGCGGGCTAATCCGGCCTGCTTGTATCAAGCCAGACCCGGAAAGCCTCCCTGCCCCTTTCGGCATAGAGGAGACGGCGTGCATCGTGTTTTGCCCTGCGCCCAAGTTCCGGCATCAATCCGAACTGCACGTTGCTGGGCTGAAAACGCTTTGCCGGGTTTTGCAGATGCCCGAGCAGGGCGCCCAGGGCCGTTTCCGGGGGCGGCGGAGACAGATTTCTCCCCTGCGCTTTCGCGCCGAGATATTTGCCGAGCCAGAGCCCGCAGGCGGCGGATTCCACATAGCCTTCCACTCCGGTAATCTGCCCGGCCAGAAAGACCTCAGGTCGGGCGCGCAGGGAGAGGTCGGGGGACAGAACCTTGGGCGCGTTTACAAAGGTGTTGCGATGTACGGAGCCGTAGCGCACGAATTCCGCTTTTTCCAATCCGGGGATAAGGCGGAAGATTCTCTCCTGTTCGTTCTGTTTGAGTTTTGTCTGACAGCCGACCAGATTGAACATGCTCCGATTGGAGTCTTCCGCGCGCAGTTGTAGCAGGGCGAAGGGGCGTTCGCCGTTGCGCGGGTCCGTAAATCCGACCGGCTTCAAGGGGCCGAAGGCCAGGGTCATGAAGCCGCGTTCAGCCAGAGTCTCAATGGGCATGCAGCCTTCGAAATGTTTTTCTTCCTCAAAGGCGCGCGCGGGGACGCGTTCCCCGTCCAGCAGGGCCTGACGAAAAATTGTATAGGCTTCCCTGTCCAGAGGACAATTAAGGTAATCGCCTTCCTCCGGACGGTAGCGACCGGCCGCGAAGGCGATGTCCGTATTGATCGAGGCCCCGTCCAGCACCGGGGCTATGGCGTCGTAAAAATACAGTTCCTCTGCACCGGCCAGACTGCCCAGAGATGCGGTCAGGGCTTCTCCGGCCAGGGGGCCGGCGCTGACCACAATCAGGTCATGTCCGGCCAGGGCGGGGTCCAAAGCGGGGTCGCCTGGAGCGCCCAAAGAAAGGATTTCCCGGCGCTTAAGGCTGATGCCGGATTTTTCCTGGACGCGTCGGGTCATTTCTTTGGCAAAAAGTTGACGATCCACAGCCAGGGCTTTGCCGGCCGGAACCCGGCAAATATCGGCCACATTAAGACAGAGGCTGCCCAGCGCGCGCATTTCCTCCTGCAAAAGACCGACTGCGGAATCCGGAGCAGAGGAGCGAAAAGAGTTGGAACAGACCAGTTCCGCGCAGTCAGGGTTAGTGTGCGCGGGGGAGAATCGTCCCGGTTTCATCTCGAAGAGGCTGACGCTTACCCCGGCTGCAGCCAGGGCGAAGGCGCATTCGCAACCGGCCAGTCCAGCGCCTACGATTGCCGCTGATCTAAAAGACATGGGAGCCGCGTGGGATCATAGGTTGTATATGCTTTGAAATCATCAGCGGTATTTTCCGGGCGTCGCGTCAGAGCCCGAGGCTGGCCAGCAAATCGTCGACATTGGCCTGGGATGTTCCACTTTGGGGTCCTTTCAATTCGGAGTTTTTTATCTCCTCAACCGTGCGCTTGCTTTCGGCGGCAATTTCCATGAGGTCGCGCTCCGGCGTTTCTTCACGGGTTTTCAGCATCAGTCCGGTGGAGACATAGAGATCAAAGACCGTTTCCCGGATGGCCCCGATGGCCCGGACCAGTTTTTTAAGACGTTGTCCGGTCAGATCCTGGAAACTCAAGTCCGTGATGATGTTGGTCAAAGATTCCGCGAGGTCGCTGTTCATCTCTGTCAGGCGCTCCAGCTCCACTTTTTGTACAGTGCTGCCGCTCATAGATTCGAGAAGCTGAACCGCCTCATTTTGCTGGTCCAGGAGCTTTTCCACACGGCCCATGATTTTTTCTGTCGCCTCAAAGGTTGTCTGCATGATCTCATCGATCTGCTTTGAGGCTTCGCTGAATATTTCCTGGGTTTTGCTGGCCTGATCTTCCGCCTTTTCACCGTCCGCCGAGGATGCGCTGGAAATTTCCATATATATGCCGCGCAGTCCGTTGCGCATTTCTTCATTCATCTTGCGGTAGAATTCGCTTTCCACCATGGCTTTGGTCATGCTTGAAGAGAGTTCCCGCTGTACGGCCTGAACGACGGTTTCCTTGACAGAATCCGCTACTTTGTCCGACACTCGTTCAAGCACGCGCTCCAGAATTTCTTCCTGGGAAATCATATGTCCTCCGTGGATATTGATGGTAAGTTGTTCCGGCGTTATACTGCACCCGTCAATAAAAGTCAGCCGGGAAAAAGGAGAGAGGATGGCGGAAATCAGGAAAAAATCAGGAAAGACGGCGGTTGTTTTGCTTGCGGCCCTTGTCCTTGGCCTCTTCGT
Organism: Desulfovibrio sp.; assembly: GCA_031260965.1. Classification (GTDB taxonomy): domain Bacteria; phylum Desulfobacterota; class Desulfovibrionia; order Desulfovibrionales; family Desulfovibrionaceae; genus Frigididesulfovibrio. Next base: position 4,705 of record JAISKK010000049.1, read on the forward strand.
CTGCGCCTGCGCGGAAACCCAGACCACGGTGCGCGGGCGCTATGACGTGTCAATCGGCTATGGACGGGGTCTGGAACGTTGACCGGCCTTAAGGCTTCTGCGTCTAAAAGCATACTGTCCCTGCCTTCTTTTCCTCTTCTGTACAGAGTTCCGGCCGATGCTTCCCCCCTGCGCCTGGATGCGGCTCTGTCCGGACTTTTGCCCGGCTTTGGTCTGCGGGCGCGGCGCAGGCTCTGGAATGCATGCCGCATTAGCGTGAACGGACGCCGCCTTCCGCCCGGTACGCAGGTGCAGGGCGGGGATCTGCTGCGCGTGGAATGGGCGGATCCAACCCCGGAGAGTTCGGAAGCGCAAAGCGCTGAGACGGAGGCGGGATTGGTGCGCATTGTTGCCGGGAGCGCGAATTATATGATTTTTGACAAGCCCAGTGGTCTGCACAGCGCCCATATCCGGGGCAGTTTTGCCCCCAGTCTGGAGGATCTGCTTCAGACCTGGCCGGATCTGCCTCCGGGTTTCCGTCTGCTCTCCCGTCTGGACAGAGAGACTTCCGGCCTTGTGCCGGGTGCTTTAAGCGCGGAGGCGGAGGAGACTTTTCGTCTGGCGGAGCGGGCGGGACAAGTGCGGAAAATCTACCTTGGTATGGCAGTGGGTCGTATCCGGGAGCCTTTGCTGCTCAGAGGCCGGATTCGGACGGACCGGCGAAGCGGCAGTCTGGTGCTGGATGAGGAAGATCCGGACCCGGTCCGGCACAGCGCTGTTTTCCCCCTGCTTCATCTGCCCGCGGCTCTTGCCGGCGGAGAGAAAGGAGATGAAGTCACGCTTGCGCGCGTGGAGATCAGGCGCGGGGCCAGGCATCAGATTCGCGCCCATCTGGCCCGGGCAGGACATCCTTTGCTGGGAGATATTTTTTACGGAGCACGGGCGCGGGAGCTTATAGAGGGGGGACCGCAATTTTTTCTGCATCATACCCGGATTGCTTTGCCCGGCCTGGAGGCGGAAAGTCCGCCGCCCTGGCTTTCGCGTTTCGCTCCGGATTTTGCTGGGATCGGCGCTGGAAATTTTTTAAGCAGATAGACCTGTATCAGACGGAGGTCCTACCGACGAGAAGGGACTGCAGGGAATTCAGCTTTGTGGAAATTTGCCATCTGCCGCATCACTCAGTAGTCATCTGTTCTTTTCTAAAACGCATTGCATTTTGTAAAAATGCGTCCATACGAAGATGGATACGCCGTATGCGTCCACGCACCTGATTCATTTCAATGGTGAACGCTTCCCGGGGCCATATGAAAAATAATTTTTGCTTCACTTGCTCCAAATTTGCTCTTTTTGCTAAATAAGCGTTGCCAGCTCAGGCTGGTATAAATCAAAGCGCTACCACACTTATGCCGTGCGCATCGGCCAGGGCCAGGGCGGCCTCGCGATCAAAAAAGAGTGCGCCCTCGGCATCAAAAGCCAGGCAGGCATAACGGTGGCGGGCCATGATCTCCAGGGTGCCGGCCCCGATGCTCGGCAAATCCATGCGCCTGTCCTGACCGGGTTTTACGACCTTGACCGCCGTACACCCCGCTCCGCCCAAAAGTCCGCCCCGCTCCAGGGTGGCGTCCGTGCCTTCCAGGGCTTCCACGGCCACGACAATGCCCGCGCGCACCACCACACACTGGCCGATGTCCAGAGCCCCGATGGCATGGGCGATTTTACGCCCGAATTCAATATCTTTTTGTAAATCAGAATTCGGTCTGGTCCGGCTCAAAATTCCCGGCTGCACCCCGAGGCCGGGAGCCAGGGAGTCCGGGCGCAGCACACAAAATCCTTCGCTTTGCAGCTCATCGACCAGAGCGCGCAAAACAGCGTCATCGCCCAGACCTGTGCTGGAAAGACGAAAAAGGAGTTTGGCCACCCGCCAGTCCGGGTGCAGTTCCAGGGCTTTGGGTTTGCTGACCGCCCCGGCCATGCACAGGCGGCGGACATTGTTGGATTTGAAGAAAGAAATGAGTTTGCTGAGTTCGCCGAGCCGGACCATAAGAAAAGCGTCCGCCTCCGCGCTAAGGCCGGTGTCGGCATTGCCGTGCAGGCCACAGATAAAAACCCGCTCCCCGGCTTGTCTGGCCGCGCGGGCGACCAGCACCGGGAACTGCCCGGAGCCGGCAATTATGCCTATGCCGGTCGCGTCTTCACTCATCTTTCGGGTCCGCCGCGTTGCGCGAGGCCGAAAGCACCCCACGCGGGCTTTCCCGCACAAAATTCACAATTTCCAGCACTTCCGGGACCTGGGCATAGTCCGCTTCGGCCTTGTCCAGAGCCTCCCTGCGCGGCACATTGGAAAGCCAGATCAGACGGAAAGCGGCGCGAATGGCGGTGATGGACCGGGAGGGCAGCTTCAGCCTGCGCAGGCCGACCAGATTCGGTCCCTGGATGCCGGCCCTCTCGCCGACAGCCATCATATAAGGCGGCAAATCCTGGGGAATGCCGGTCATGCCCCCGATAAAGGCGTTGCGCCCAATACGCGCGAACTGATGCACAGCGGAGAGCCCGCCGATAACCACATGATCAGCCAGTTGCACATGCCCGGCCAGGGTGGCCCCGTTGGACATCACGATCCGGTTGCCGAGCAGGCAGTCGTGGGCCACATGGCTATAGGCCATAATCAGGTTGTTGTCCCCAATGCGCGTGATCCCGCCTCCCCCTTCCGTACCCCGGTGCAGGGTGGCGAACTCGCGGATGTTGTTATTGTCCCCGATTTCAAGGCGGGAAACTTCGCCTGCGAATTTGAGGTCCTGGGGAACCCCGCCCACCAGTGCGTAAGAATGGATAATATTCCCCCTGCCCATCTGCGTATAACGCAGCACGGAGGCAAAGGCCCGAATCTCACAGCCGTCCCCGATGCGCACGTCCTCCTCAATGACCGCGCAGGGACCGACGCGCACGTCTTCGCCAAGCTCGGCCTTATCCGACACAAAAGAAGAAGGGTGAATAAAACCGCCCATCTCAGTTCGATCCTCCGTCATAGTCAGCCCCGTCCCTGGGCGCGACCACGGCCGTAAGGTCGGCTTCCGCCACATTCTGACCGTCCACTGTGGCGATCCCGTGCATGCGCCAGAGGCGCATTTTATGACGCAGCAGCACACACTCCAGATCCAGGCGGTCGCCCGGCGTGACCAGTTTGCGAAAGCGCACCTTGTCTATGCCCGTAAAAAGGAAAATGGAATTTTTGACCTGCTCCGGGGTCAGACCCCGGATAATCAGGAAGGCCCCGGCCTGGGCGAGGGCTTCAATGATCAGCACTCCGGGCATGATTGGCCGGCCGGGGAAATGGCCCTGGAAAAAGGGTTCGTTTATGCTCACATTCTTGTAAGCCAGAATCTTCTTGCCCTCCGCTTCCCTGGACACAATCCTGTCCACCAGCAAAAAAGGATAACGGTGCGGGAGAAAATCCATGATCCCCCGGACGTCAATAGGCCTGCCGAGGGCGTCATTTTCTATGTACTGCGTCATTTCTGCTCCTTATTGGCATCCGCATTGCACAACACTTTCTTAAGTTCCGCAAGCTCTTTTTCCAAATGGAGCATGCGCCGTTGCAGTTCCGGCAGACGGGGCATGAGGGCCAGGGAACGCATGAAAGTTCCGCTTTCCATGAAAGGGGTGCCGCCTCCCTTCATGCCGGATGGAATGTCTTTGGTCACCCCGGTCTGCGGTCCTATGGTCACATCGTCGCCGATCTTCAGATGCCCGGCCAAACCTGCCTGCCCGGCCATGGTCACGCGGTCTCCGACTTTGGTGCTCCCGGCTATGCCCACCTGGGAAATAATCAGGCATTGTTCACCCAGACTGACGTTATGGCCAATCTGCACCAGATTGTCGAGTTTACTGTCTTTGCCGATGCTTGTGGCCCCGAGTGTAGAGCGGTCCACACAGGAATTGGCCCCTATGTCCACCCTGTCCGCCAGACGCACGACGCCGATTTGCGGTATGGTCTGCATATGCCCGTCAACCCGCACAAAGCCGAAGCCGTCCGTGCCGATCACCGCGCCGGAGCGCAGGATGCACTTCTCGCCGATCTCCACTCCAGCCAGGACAACCGCATTGGGATAAAGCACGCAACCCGGGCCGAGCAGGCAGTCCTCGCCCACATAGGCCCCGGGGAAAAGCACGCAGCCCGGACCCAGGCTCGCGCGCGCCCCCACATAAGCATGGGGATAGATGGCGCAACCGCTTCCGACGCGCGCCTGCGGATCGACAAAGGCCAGCGGGCTTATGCCTGTAAAATCCCCATCCTTGCGGACGAAGAGGGAGGCGGCACGCGCGAAATCCCGATAGGGAGAGGGGCTGATCAGGGCGCGTTTTACTTCCGGGGCGTATTCCGCCGCCAGAATGACGGCGCAGGCCCGGCTACGCGCAAGACTGTCGCGGTATCTGGGGTTGGCGAAAAAGCTTACCTCGTTTTCCGCCGCCGCATCCAGAGTGTTAAGGCCGACAAATTCGCAGTCCTCGCCTGCCAGGGTCAGATTAAAGGCAACAGCCAGTTCGGAGAGAAGCATTGCTGTTTTCCCCCAAGGAAATCGTCCCCCGAAGCAAGGCGCCTCAGGGGACATTTGTTATCAATCAATTACAACAGCATCTTACGCCTGAAATTGTCGCTTACGGCAGACAAAAGCCTGCCGGCTCCAATCTTGCGGCAAAGCTTTGCAGGCAAACCCTTGCAGAACAGATATACATTTTCAATGTTCATCTGCTCTAGCGCTTGGGCTGGGGCGGAGCCGGCTTCGTCTGCTGTCCCTGGGCCGGGGCATTGCTTTGTCCTGCGGCCGGGGCATTCTGGGCGGGAGCCGCGCCCTGGGCCGGGGCGTTTTTCAGCATTTCTTCCTTGAGCTTGCTGAAGACGGCATTGGTTTCCGCCAGCATATCCGGGGTTATGTCCAGTTTCGGATCAAAAAACGGGATGGAGGCAATATCCATCACCAGAGTGTAACCCTTGCGCCCGGCCAGATTTTTTGCGGCATCGTTTATGACGGACTCTATGTCCTGGCGGATACGCAGCTCGTCAGCCTGGAGCAGACGCATGAAAGCCTGAGCCCTTTCCGCGTATTCACGCTGTTCCCTGGCAAAATCTTCCTGCTGTTTGGGGGTGGGCTTTTTGCCCTTGAAGCCCTCCATCTTTTTTTCCAGACCGGCCCGGTCTTTTTCCAGCAGGGTCTTCTGCGTCCCGTATTTGCTGTCTATGGCCTCTCGGGCGGTCTGGATGGCATCGCAGTCCGCGGCCACTTTCTGCAAATCAAAAACGGCTATGCTCAAATCGGCAGCCGCCGCGCCGCTCGCCGCGCAGAACAGAAAAATGGCCGCCAGACAGAAAAGTTTACGCATAATTTTCTCCTTGGATTTTCCCGATGTTGTTCACTCACTATATCAGCAATTTAAAATTTGAGAATATAAAAATTTTTGTTAATTATTACGCGGTAGAATAGTCTAATGAATGTCTAAACACTTAGCTATACAGGAATAGCCGCGCTCCTGCCGAGGCTGGATATTTGTGGAAAAAACCTATAGCTTAGAGTGGTCTCCACAAGGTAGCCCTGTCCAGAAACATTATAAAATAATAAAGAAAATTATGACAGCCCCGAAAAAACCCGCCCATCTGCCTCCCCTTGAGATAAATCAGAACGCCGCCATCGTTCTGGCCAAACGCTACCTGAAAACAGACCCGGACACAGGGATCGCGGAAAGCGCCGAGGAGATGTTCTGGCGCGTATCCGCGACAATAGCCGCCGAGGAGGGCAAATACAAAAAGTCTCCCTGGAAGACAGCGGATCTGGCCCGCTCTTTTTACGACCTGATGACCTCCTGGAAATTCCTCCCCAATTCCCCGACCCTGATGAACGCCGGTACGAACCTGGGCCAGCTGTCGGCTTGTTTCGTCTTGCCGGTCGGAGATTCCATTGAGGAAATTTTTGACGCTGTAAAACATGCGGCCATGATTCACAAATCCGGGGGCGGCACGGGATTTTCCTTCTCGCGTCTGCGGCCCAAGGACAGCCGCGTGGGTTCCACCGGCGGCGTGGCCTCGGGCCCCCTGTCTTTTCTGCGTATTTTCAATACGGCCACCGAACAGATCAAACAGGGCGGCACCCGGCGCGGGGCGAACATGGGCATTTTGCGCGTGGATCACCCGGATGTCATGGAATTCATCCAGGCCAAGGAACGGGAGGGAGAATTCAACAATTTCAACCTCTCCGTGGCCCTGACCGAAGATTTTATGAAGGCCGTGGAAAACGGCGCCGACTTCCCCCTGATCGCCCCCAATGACGGCGAGGTGCGGGGCAGCCTGAACGCGCGCGAAACCTTTGAAATCCTGGTAAAAAAAGCCTGGCAGAGCGGCGACCCCGGCATAGTTTTTCTTGACCGCATAAACCGTGACAACCCGACCCCCGAACAGGGAGAAATCGAATCCACCAACCCCTGTGGCGAACAGCCCCTTCTGCCCTACGAGGCCTGCAACTTGGGCTCCATAAATCTGGCCCGCTTTTTCAAGTCCGGCACAAGCGGAGAAACGGCCATTGACTGGGATGATTTGCGATCCGTCATTCATCTCAGCGTGCGTTTCCTGGATAACGTCATAGACGCCTCCTGCTTCCCTCTGCAGATGATCACGGACAAGGTGCGCATGAACCGCAAGATCGGTCTCGGGGTCATGGGTTTTGCGGATCTGCTTTTTCAGCTCGGCGTCCCCTACAACAGCCGGGAGGCCATAGCCCTCGCGGAAAAAATCATGTCCTTCACCCAGGACGAGGCCAGGGCCGCCTCCACTATCCTGGCCAAAGAGAGAGGCCCTTTCCCGGCATACGGACAATCCGTGTTTGCCCATAAAGAACAGGGACCTTTCCGCAACGCCACCACCACGACCATCGCCCCGACCGGGACCCTGTCCATCATAGCCGGATGCTCTTCCGGCATCGAGCCCCTCTTCGCCCTCTGTTTTTCGCGCAATGTACTGGACGGGGAAAAACTGGTGGAGACCAATCCCTATTTCGAACAGGCCTTGCATGCTGCCGACTGCCACAGCAAAAAACTTATGGAAACAGTGGCGGCCAAAGGCAGTGTCGCTGACCTTGACTATCTGCCGGAGGACATCCGCAAGGTCTTCGTGACGGCCATGGATATAGAGCCGGAATGGCATCTGCGCCAGCAGGCCGCTTTCCAGCTTTACACGGACAACGCAGTGTCCAAAACCGTCAATCTGCCCAATTCCGCGACTGTGGACGACATTCGCCGCATCTACTGGATGGCTTACGAGATGGGCTGCAAGGGCGTGACCGTTTACCGCGACGGCTGCAAAAGCGAACAGGTGCTCTGCACGGGGGACAGCGAGCAAAAATCCTCTATTGCGGGAGCCGACACGCGCGCCGTACGCGAGCGTCCGGATCTCATTTTCGGATTTACCCAGAAGGTGCGCACCGGGCACGGCGTCATGTATGTGACCGTGAACGAATTAAACGGCAAACCTTTCGAGGTTTTCGTTTCTATCGGCAAATCCGGCCGCTCCACTACAGCCAAAGCCGAAGCCGTAGGCCGTCTGGTTTCCCTCTGCCTGCGCTCCGGCATTGAAGCTGAGGAAATAGTCCGCCAGATCAAGGGCATCGGCGGCGAAGTCCAGGTCTTCCAGCCCGGTAAAAACGGACAGGTGCAGTCGATTCCGGACGGAGTGGCCTGGGTGCTGGAAAACCGCTATCTGAAATCCATCCATTCCGGCCACGCGGGTAACGGTTTGGGCGCGCAACGCTGTCCGGAATGCGACGAGCCCATGATCTTTCAGGAGGGCTGCATGCACTGCCCGGCCTGTGCCTATACCAAGTGCGGATGATATTGATTTATTTTTGCAATCCAATTTAAATATACCCTAACGGGATTGCCATATCTTCATTTTTCAAGGGCAGCAGCTTATCGTACATGCACAGTAAGCCTCCGGGCGCCCGCTGCATGCCGGGAATTTTATCCAGGACGGCAAAGGCGGCGATATCCGCAGGTTTGGGATCGGCATATTTTTTGATCTCCAGGGGGAATAAAGTCGTACCCTGCTGAATCAATAAATCAATCTCGTTTTGCTCCTTGTCCCGGTAAAAATACAGCGGAGGTTCCAGAATTCCGGCATTAAGATAGCTTTTGAATATTTCCGCCACCACAAAAGTTTCAAAAAACGCTCCCGCCATTGCTCCATGTTGCAAAACCTCCGGAGTATTCCAGCGGGTCAGGTAGGCGGCAAGACCGGTATCCAGAAAAAACAGCTTGGGGTTTTTCACCGCCCGCTTTATCGTGTTATTATGGTATGGCTCCAGCAGGCGGACCACACCGGATGCCTGCAGAATGGATATCCAGCGTTCAACTGTAGGGGGACTCACGCCCGTATCCGCAGCGATGGAGGACAAATTGAGAAGCTGTCCGGTACGGGCGGCGACGGCGGTCATGAACTTGAGAAACTTGATTTCGTCTCCCACCTGAGTCAGCGCCCGCACGTCCCGCTCAATATAGGTTTTGGTATAGGCGGCGTAAAACATCTGCCAGTCCATGTCCTCACTTCCATACATACCCGGCATGGAGCCTCGCTGGATGATTTTCCAGACTTCACTGTAGGGAGGATGGATCAACTCTTTCTTTCGGGCGGCAAAGTACTCGCTATTCGGCCTGAACGGCTGATCAAAAGCAAGTCCGGCCATTTCGCGCAAGGACAAGCCCGGCAAATTCACAATGCCGACACGCCCGGCCAAGGATTCGCTGACGTTTTTCATCATGTGAAAT
>JAISKK010000158.1 GCA_031260965.1 Desulfovibrio sp.
TCAGCTATCTTCCTCTCATCGTGCTTCAGGAGCAGAAACTTATTGAGAAAAAAGCCCAGGAGGCCAAGCTGGGTCCTGTCGAGACATCCTGGGTAACCCTGGGCGGAGGCGCGGCGGCCAACGATGCCTTGCTTTCCAACAGCGTGGATTTCATTGCCCTGGGGTTTGGCGCGTACTTGCGGCTATGGGACAAGACTAACGGGCAGGCCAGGGCCTTCTGGCCCCTCAGTGAGCACCCGGTCATGCTGAATACCAACAACCCCAAAGTACAAACGATCACGGACTTTACGGATCAGGACAGAATCGCTCTGCCTGCGGCCAAAATTTCTTTGCAGTCACTGGTGCTGCAGATGGCCACGGCCAAGGCTCTCGGTATCGCCAATTATGATAAATTCGACAAAATCCAGATCACGGCGAAACATCCGGACGCGCTCATAGCCCTGGTGTCGGGCAAATCCGAGTTCACCGCCCATTTCACCATGGAGCCGTTCAATTATCATGAACACCAGTACCCCGGCATCAGGACTATACTCAACGGTTTTGATGTGCTTGGCGGTCGGGGAACCTATCAGGTGCTGGCGACCAGCGAAAAATTCTACACGCAAAATCCTGAACTGGTGAAGGTTGTTTTTGCCGCCCTTCAGGAAGTGGTGGCCTGGATCGACGCCAACAAAGAGGAAGCGGCCAAAATCTATCTCGCAGTGACCAAGGAAAAAATTCCTCTTGAAACGCTTGTCGGGATATTGAAAGACCCCAAGGCGGGTTTTTCGGATACTCCGCATAAAAGCACGCTCTTCAGCGATTTTCTGTATGAGGTCAAAGCAATCAAAACGAAGCCGACCTGGAAAGACCTCTATTTCCCCTTGGTGCATGACAAAAACGGAGACTAGGGAAGAGTATCATTGAAAGCGGACCCACTCCGGGTTCTGACCACAAAACAAAAGGCCGCCGCAGGATGTCAGAAAGGCGGCCTTTTGTTATTATCAAGTACAGAAAAATGCCCGCAATCCGCATCTCCATGGATGGTCGTGGCCGCTGGCTGGACAATGTGTTTATTGAACGCCTATGGTGCTCGCTGAAGTACGAAAATGTCTACCTGAACGCTTACGAAACCGGCTCCGAGGCCAAGGCAGGTATCGGCAAATGGATCGACTTTTACAATATAATCCGGCCTCACAGTGCCCTTGAGGGTAAAACCCCATGGGGATGGTACCATGAAGGTCTTTTAAAGGCAGCCTGATAAGGAAAAAGGCAAGCTAAGAAACCGCTCGCGGTTGTCCAACCATTGGGGAGCACCTCTCCTTTTCTTTTATTGCGCCGTTTGCATAGTCGATTTTAAATTTATGATCCGGCAATGTCAATTTCGCGCATACCATGGGTCAACTTCACCTCAAAACTGGAAATAGATAAAGGGCAGCACCCCGTCCGGACCCATGCGCAGGATAAGCCCGGTGAGAAATGCTGTCAGCGCGACCTGCGCCGGCCAGGGCAGCGCGGCCTGAATGCGCAGAAAAAGCGACTGGATGGATGGTCCAGCCCACTGCAGGGCCAGACCTGCGGCTATGGCAGGCAGGGCGGCCAGGGGAAAGCCGATCCCCGGCTGTCCCCAGAAGACGAGACGTTTGAGGATCAGCAGGGCCGTATCCATATCATCCGCCCGGAAAAAAACCCAGGCCAGACAGACAAAATGAAAGGTCAGAAACCAGGAACAAAAACGGGCCGGGGTCAGCGCCCCCGGTGCTTCTTCCCTTCTCTCGCCCTCGCGTGAGAAATGGATCGGCAAAGCCCGCCAGATATGCAGAGATATAAGGGCCAGACCATGCAACAGGCCCCAGACCAGAAAACGCAGATGCGCCCCGTGCCAGAGACCGCCAAGCAACATGGTGACAAGCAGATTGCGGCAAAGCGCAGATCCGCCTCCCTTGTTCCCGCCCAAGGGGATGTAGAGATAATCGCGCAACCAGAAGGACAGGGAGATATGCCAGCGCCGCCAGAAATCCTGAATATTGAGACAAAGATAAGGCGCCTTGAAGTTTTGCGGCAAAGTAAAACCCATCAACCTGCCCAGACCCAGGGCCAGGTCCGTGTATCCGGAAAAATCGCAGTAAATCTGCAGGGCATAGCCATAAACGGCGATCAGCGTCGCCCAGGACGAATAGCAGTCAGGGGCCTGAAAGACCCCCCGCGCCACCTCCTCGGATAAAAAAGAGGCCAGAACAACCTTTTTAAAAAGACCGCTCAAAATCAAAGCCGCCCCTTCCGAAGTATTCCTTTCTCCTCCTGGGGCTTTGTCCAGTTGCGGAAAAAACTCGCCCGGACGCAGGATAGGCCCGGCCAGAACAGTAGGGAAAAAAGACAGATAGGTCAAAATACGCAGATAAGAACAGGCTTCCCTGTCCGGGTTCCGGTACTGTTCAATAATATAAGCTATGCCCTGGAAAGAATAAAAGGAGATGCCGATGGGAAAGGGCAAATCCGCAAGGCCCACCGGCGAAATCGGCCCCCATTCGGCTTCGGCCAGCAGATCATTCACAAGCTGCAGGAAAAATTCATAATATTTAAACAGCGCGAGCAAAGCAAGACAGACGCCAACGCCAACACTCAGGACTGTTTTACGGTCGATGGGGGGGCTATCTTTGGCCAGCAGCCGTCCCGTCCCCCAAACCACAAAACTCACAGCCGGCAGCAAAGGCAGGAAATATAGACCGCCCGCGGCATAAAAAGCCAGATTGGCAAAGAGCAGAAAAAAACGACAGAGGGACGCTCGACCCTGCAATAGCCAGCCGCCGCCAAGCACAACAAGAAAAAAGGCGGCGAACTCAAGGGTTACAAAATTCATGGCCGGCGGCCATCCGCCTTGAGCAGGGGTGAGCGGGCAAAGAGCAGGGACTCCCAGCGCGCATAACCGGATTTGCTCAGGTGGACGCCGTCAAAGGTGAAATCCGCCGGAAGCATCCCTGAACCGTCAGCCAGTTTCTGGTGCGAATCAATCACGGCATAGCCGCCCTCGGCGGCGATGCGCTTAATCCCGGCGTTCATGTTCCGGATCATGGCCGGGTTCACGCGGTTGCCGAACTGAACGCGCTTACCCTTGCCCCTGCGCACAGGCAAAATGGTTGACACCGCCAGTTTCGGGGTGTCGGCGCTTAAAATGCGGCAAAGCTCGGCATAGGACTGAAAAAATTCCGGAAGCTTGTCCGGGCGGATACGGGAGTCATTCACCCCCAGGGCCACTATGATGCGTTCCGGTTTCAGAAGCTCAAGCAACAGGGGGGCCCGGGGCAGCCAGTCGTTAACCCCGGCGCCCTGCACTCCTGCGGCAAAAATATCCGCGTCATGATATTTCTTGTACATTCCCTCCACGATACTGTCCCCGATGACCAGGACAGCGCAGTTTCCCACCCTCTCCGCCTGCTCAAGAAGGGCCGCGAAGCGCTCGTTTTTCGGGCCTGAAAGCTCTACGGGCATATCGGGGGCAGGGGACGGTACTTCGAGGGGCAGGGTGGAATGGGAGCAGGAAAACGACAGGGCGCAGATCAGGATCGACAGGCCGGCAAGGGCCGGCAATTTTTTGAAAAGCGGGAAGGTCACAACGGGCCGCCTTTATTTGACGGACGCCAGAGGAAGCGGTGGATTTAAGGCCTTCAAGATAGTGGGCATGACAAAAGCGGCCAGAATATCGCCGCCTTCCATGGTGATGTGAATTTTATCCTTGGCCCGGACACGGACGGGTTTGTTGTCCCGGCCATTCAAAAAGGTGGTGTAGCGCCCCTCGCTGTCAGCCAAGGTAAGATAATTGTCAATAAACAATGCCGAGCCATTTTCCGCGCAGGCGGCCTGTTGCAGCAGAGATACAGTGCGCAGGATTCGCCCGGCCGGTTCAACCCCGGCAATGGGCAAACCGAGCCAGATTACTTTGGCGCCTCGGGACTGGGCCACACGCAAAAAATCCGTAGCGCGGCGCTGGTAAGCCGCCTCCCAGGATGCTGTCCCGACTATATAGCGCTTTTTCGTCTGATCCACGATATTGTTGCCGTCATTGGCCCCGATGCAGATGACGACCAAATCCGGGCTATGCTGCGTGATCAGTTCATCCAGATGTTTCTGCCAGTTAAAGGTGTTTATGCTGCAAAGTCCGGTGGAGGGGCGGGTATCACGCACTGTCCTGACGCCGGACCGGCGGCTTAAAGATCGCTCCAGAACATTTCCCAGTCCCCAGCCCATCATGGAATCGCCGACCAGAAGCACTACCTTATCCTTCTCCGCCCCGGATTTTCCAAGCGAACCGGATCGCGCGGCAAGGGCCGGAGACTGCGGCAAAGCATTCGCCGGCAAAGCCGGGGACGCTTCCCCTGTTTCCGGAATCCGCCCGGAGGAGGCGCGGGCATTGGCAAAGGAAGGGGCGGCTGCCTGCGCCCTGTCTAAAATCCGCCCGGCGGAAAACGCGTCCAGGGGCGAAGAGACGGGGGGGATTTCCGCGCTTTCGGCTTGCGCCGGGTCTTGAAGCGCAGGTTCCGGGGTCAGAAGCGCAGGTTCCGGGCTTTGCGCAAGTTTTACGGAAGGTTCTGAAGAAATGCTTGAGGGAGAAGCGGGCAGAGAGTCCGAGGGAGAAGCGGAAGAATCCTCCCTCAAATAGCGGGAGGAAGAAGCGAAAGCCGGGTCTGAAAGGGGAACGGCGCTTTTTGCGCCGATCAGGCTTTTATCGACCAGACTCAGCACCAGTTCGTTCTCCCGCTCCGTCAAGGCTGCCAGACCACTGGCCTCGCCTGCCGCACGCACAAGACTTATGCCCTTTTCCAGCAGCGGGTTCGGCAAAAAGTCGTCAAGAAAGAGGGTGAAGCGCCCGGATTCCAGGAGCAGAACCAGGGCAAAGACTGAGGCGAAGACGGCAAAAGCCCGGCCCGGGCTTTGCTTCTGAGGAGGACGAATGGTCCCGGAAAATCCGGCGGCTTTTGGGCCGGCGCCCTGACGGGAAAGAAGGGACTGTGCGCGTTCCGGAATGGATAATATTTCCGCCCGCGCGGAAGGAGCGGATGCCGGACGGACAGCGTTTTGCCCCCGCGCCTTGCGGCGCAGGACTTCTTTAGTGCGGCGGCGACAGGCTTTATCGGTTTTCTGGGCGGCGGATTTCTGTTTCCTCTTGGACATGGACATTCCCAAGCTCTGTTTCAAAGGCTTTTTGCAAAGCCGGCAAGCAATTCGGTAAATTATGCGGCAGATCAGCGGGGCGGTCAAGTAATGTTTTTAGATTATTTTTAGAATAATTATTTCAGCAATTCCACATAGCTGCCTAATTCAGCCACTCTGCCCCGTCTGGGCACAGGACCGAGACGGCGCAGGCTGGGGTCCAGACGGGCCGAAGGGCCGGCCATTCCGGCCAGGGCTGCGCTGTGCGGGGAAATTTTACCGGCCAGAGCCCTCTCCATACGTTTGGCCGCGCCCAAGACATAGGCCGCATAGAGTCTGTCGTCATTATAGGCCATAAGCACCCGCAGACGTTGCGCGTCCGTTTTTGCGCCGCGCCAGCCATGCGCCTCAAGGTAATTGGCGGCGCTGAACATGGCGTCAAGGGGCGAAAAAAGATTGATCACTCCATCTTTGTCCCCGTCCACTCCATAGGACTCGATATTGGAAGGCATAAACTGGCAGAGCCCTACCGCCCCGTAGATGGAGCCGGGCAGCCGGGCGGCGTCAAGACCGCTCCCGGCACTCCAGCGCAGCAGGGCTTTAAGCTCTGTGTAGGCGCGATCCGATCTCTGACGCAGGGTTGCGCCAAGTTTGGCGGACCGGATCCGGCTCGGCTGTCGGGAGTTGCCGATACTGGACAGTTTGGCGGGATTGTCCGTCACGGCCATACCGGCCAGGGACCGCAAGGCTATATCCCGGCCCAGATCCTGCCCCAGGGCCGTTTCTACGAGCAGCAGACCAAGGATGACGTGACGCCCCACCCCGTGCCGCTTTTCCATTTCTTGAAGTTGTTCCGCGTGTCCGGCGGCAAATTCCCGGCAGGCCCCAACGGTGAATTCAGCCAGAGGAGGCGTAAAACCCGGCGGCGCTTCCGGTTCCGGAGACTGCGCGCGATTGACGCCTATACCGGGAACCCCGTAAAGCTCCAGAATTTTCAAGGCTGTATAGGCCGGTGTATAAGCATGCTCTCCCAAACGGGCAAAAAGCGCGCTCGTCTCCTCAAAGGGGAAACCGTCCCTATGCAGCCGCTCAAGCAGGGGCAGGAAGGCCAGGTCCAGTCCGGCCGGGGTCCCCTCGGCCTTGACTTCCTGCCTGACGGCACCGGCAAAGGCCCGCGCGCCGGAAAGAGCGCAAACAAGAGCTGCGCAGAGCATAAGCGCGGCAAATAGAGGCCAATAGGGGCAGCGGGGCGGCGTCACGGCAGGGAAACGTCCCGCTCTCTCCGGCACAGATCGACAAAGGTCGGCGCCCAGTGCGGCAGAGCCGGGGCATAGATGTGCATATAAGCGGCAAAGGTATTATTAAAAAGCAGTCCGTCAGGGGGCTGTATCTGCCCTTCTTCACCCATGCCCCGGCCTTTGTTCAGACGCAGCACCGCTTTGCGGTCCGGGTCGACCCCGGCTTGCGGGTCCGGAGGCAGGCAACGGGAAAAATGAAATTCGTGCCCGCGCAGCAAAGCTCCTTTGGGATGATAGGGATTATCGCCAATCACTTCCGCCTCAACATAGCCAAGACCCTGGGGCCGGTCGCAAAACTCAACGCAAAAGGGAAAAACCCCGGCCATCGGATAGGAAAGACCCTCCAGGACAAGACTTCGCGCCAGATACATAAAACCCCCGCACTCGGCATAAATGGGCAGACCGGCGCGGGCAAGCCCGGCCACATACGCAGGCATGGGGCTTGCGGACAATCTGGCCGCGTGCAGTTCCGGCAGTCCGCCGCCCAGATAGAGGCCGTCCAGTCGCCCTTTGGGAGGAGGCGCGAAAAGCGACAACTGCACAAGCTGCGCTCCCGCCTTTTCCAAAGCTTCGAGGTTTTCCTGGTAATAAAACCAGATCGCCGCGTCAAAGGCATAGCCGATGCGCGGCCGTTCTTTTTTGGCCCTGCTCCTGTCCCGTTCCGGTACAGGGAGCGACCGCCTCAGGTTCTCCGGGTCCGGGTGAGGCGGAGCGGCGGCGCGTTTTCTGGCCGGTAGGGGCGGTGCGGCAGAGGCGACGCGTCTTATGGCCGGCAGATCCAGATGTTCCTCCATCAGATCCGCGAGTTCGTCCAGAACAGAATCCGCCTGGGCCAGCTCGTCAATGCCGGCCAGGCCCATATGCCGCTCCAGAATTATGGGCCGGAGAAGGCGCGGCAAGATACCCAGAACGGGAACTCCGGCCAGGTCTTCCACCGCCCTTTTCGTCATTTCCCCATGACGTTTGTTGCCTATGCGGTTCAAAACGACCCCGGCGATATTGACGTCAGGCTCGAAATTCAGGCACCCCCTAACCAGGGCGGCGACGGTGCGCGTCATCTTTGTGCAGTCCAAAACAAGCAGCACCGGCGCTTTGAGGATACGCGCCACTTCGGCGCTGGAGCAGGATCCGTTTGCATCCAGTCCGTCAAAAAGCCCCCGGTTGCCTTCAATCAGAGCCAGATCGCAAGCAATGCAGCGCTCCCGGAACAGGTCCAGCAGCACATCCGCGGGCGTAAAAAAAGGATCCAGGTTGGCTCTGGGCGCGCGCGCGGCCAAAGCCAGCCAAGCGGCGTCTATATAGTCCGGACCCTTTTTGAAGGCGCGGACCGCAAGCCCGGAACGACGGAAGGCCCTGGCCAGCCCGAGGCTGAACATCGTCTTGCCCGCCCCGCCCGCCAGACCGGAAACAAGCAGGCGCGGGATCAGCATGGGTTATTCCCCTCCCGTGCGCGGGAGAGGAAGACGTGGAGCACCGGATTCGGCTGTGTCAACAAACAGGTCATCAGGGCCTAGGCTTCGCCTTCGGCCTGACCTTGTTTGCCGGAACCTTTCAATCCGTACAGGGTGGTGCTGCCGGAGGACCAGAATTCCATGATCTCCTCCTGCACCATGGCCGTCAGGACTTTCTTCACTTCTCGCGGGCCGCGATCCGGAAAAACTGCAAGGAAGTCATTGAAGTAAAACTTGGTTTTGTTTTTGCCGGCAATAAAATCCACAATTTTCTGTTGATCTTCTGTCATCGAAATCCTCGTTGCGACCCTGCTTAAAATTTAAATTGCGTCGTCTGTCGCCAAGTGTAATAGGCCGGGTCCCGAAAATCATCAATAAGGTGGTGAGTAAACTCAAGTCCGGCCAGGGAGAAAAACCTCTCCCAGCCGATGCGTTCAACCCATTCGCCCAGACGCTCGTATTTGCGCGCCCCGGCAGCATAAATTTCCACTATATTCTTCACCACCGCTGTAACTTTGGGCCAGCGCGGGGGCTCATTGGGGATATAGGCCACCACCACCTTGGAAAACTTGGGCGCGGTGATGCGGTTGGAGACCTTGCCGCCGACCATCACGGCGATGCCGTCCCCGAAGCCGTCGGAAATAGGCAGGGCCGGACACATGGTGTAACAATTGCCGCAGTACATGCAACGGTCCTTGTTGATAGCCAGGGATTTGACCTCCTCGCCATTGCGCTCGACCTTGACCTGACGTACGGCCCCCGTGGGACAGGAGGCGACAGCCAGGGGCATTTCGCAGAGTCGCCCCGTCCATTCATGGTCCACCATGGGCGGTTTTCTATGCACGCCTACCAGACCGATGTCCGAACAATGCACGGCGCCGCACATATTTATGCAGCAGGCCAGGGAAATGCGCAGATGAGCGGGCAGACGCATGGCCCCGAACTCGGCGAAAAGCTCGTCCATGACGGCCTTCACCGGCCCGGAGGCGTCCGTGGCCGGGGTGTGGCAATGCACCCATCCCTGGGTGTGGACAATGTTGCTGATGCCGGCCCCGGTTCCACCCACAGGAAATTTTTGCGAGCCGCCGGGGAATGCGCGCGTGGACAGATCCGCTTTGAGGGCCTGCAGATCTTCCGGGTTATCAGTCATGAACTCGATATTGTTGCGGGTAGTGAAACGCACAAAGCCTTTACAGTATTTATCCGCTATTGCGCAGATTTCCCTCAGGTGGGTGACGCTCATAAGGCGGGAGGCCCCGCAGCGCAGGGTGTAAACCTTCTCGCCGCTCTCGGCCGTATGCACAAGTACGCCGGGGGCAAGAAATTCATGGTAGAGCCATTTTCCCTTGTTTCTGGCGATCACGGGCGGATAAAATTCGTCATAACGGCGCGGCCCGATGTCGCTGACCCGGTTTTCCATGGGCTTTTCCGGATTATATCCCGAAGATGTGACAGTCATATGTCTTCCCTCCCCGCCTATCTTTTATGGCGCTTGCGGTGCGCCTCAAGGTCACGTTCAAAGCCGCCCGGCACCTCGTCCTCCTTGAAGAACATATAGGGATTATGGCGGGGTTCCTGGACATGCGCGGCCTGAGGCTTGATGCCGGTAACATCAAGCAGACGCTGGAAGGAAAGACGGCGGATGGTTTCACCCAAACGTTCCCGGTTCTTGCCTTCGCTCATCCACCAGTCCCAGATTTTCTCAATAATATCTTTGACTTCAGTGTATGGAGGAGTCACCTCGACAAAGGGCAGGAGCAAGGAACCCATCTGCGCGCCGTCCAGCACAGGGGCTTTGGCGCCCACAAAAATGCTGGCCCCGCGCTCGGACCCAATGCGCAAGGCGCGCGGCATGGCGTTTATGCAGTGCATGCAACGGGTGCATTCCCTGTTGTTTATACGCAATTTAGACCCGTCCCAGGACATGCAGCCGGTCGGACAACGTTCGACAACTTCCTTTTGGATGTCGAATTTGCCCCAGTTCCGTCCGGAATGCGCTCCCGCGTTAGGGGCAAACTCCCCGCCAACATAGGCTGCCACGGCGGAATGGTCCATCTTTATGTCGTCCTTCCAGGTTCCGATGAGGGAGAAGTCCGCGCGGGCAATGGCCGCTACACAACCGTTGGGGCAACCGTCAAATTTGAACTTGAACTTGTAGGGGAAGGCCGGGCGGTGCAATTCGTCCTGATAGGACAAGGTCAAATCATGGCAAATATCCTGGGTGTCAAAACAGGCGAACTCGCAACGGGACGGTCCCAGGCAGCATTCCGGAGTGCGCAGGTTGGACCCGGAACCGCCCAGGTCCGAATCCAGATCGTGGGTGAGTTCGAAGAAAATCTCCTCAAGTTGCGGCGTCTGGGTTCCGAGCAGCACAATGTCCCCGGTCGAGCCGTGCATATTGGTGAGCCCGGAACCGCGCCGCTCCCAGAGATCGCAGACGGCGCGCAGATATTTGGTGTCATAGTACTTGGCGGAGGGCTGGTTCACGCGCAAGGTGTGAAACTGGGCCACACTCGGAAATTGTTCCGGCTGGTCACAATAGCGGCCAATCACTCCGCCGCCGTAACCGAACACTCCGACAATCCCGCCGTGCTTCCAGTGCGTTTCCCCGTCATTATAGGACAGTTCCAGCACGCCAAGCAGGTCTTCCGGACAATCAGCGGGGATCTGGTGTTCAACTTTGTTCGGATTCTCAATCCGGTTGACCGCTTCCTGTTTGATGTCGGAAACGAAGCTGGGCCAGGGACCGGACTCCAGCTCGTCCAGCTTGGGGGTTGGATGTTTAGGCATCGGGGTCTCCTTGGTTTGCCGTTGAGCGACGTTGACAGTCTGATGATAAAATTTGTGAGCCTGCTTTGTAAAGGCAGGACCGTAAAATCTTTGTCTTTCTCCGCCCTTTGCGATATTGGCAATTCATAATAAAAAAGGCGGAAAGATGACAGAAAAAAAAATCCTGATCCTCGGAGTCGGCAACATCCTGTATGGAGACGAGGGGCTGGGGGTCCATGCCCTGCGCCTTCTGGAAGAACAATACTCTTTTCCGAAAAATGTCGCCCTTGTGGACGGTGGGGTCATGGGCAAACTCCTCATGGCGGAGCTGATGGATCATGATTTTGTCATCATCCTGGACGCCGTGCTCGGCGGCGAAACTCCGGGGACTCTATACCGCCTGGAGGACGAAGCTTTACGCAAGAGCCTGGGCTTTCGCGATTCCCAGCATCAGGTGGATCTGGTTGACACCCTGATCAGTTGCGAGATGCTGGGAAAACGGCCGAAAGCCGTGGTCATGGGTATGGAACCCCTGCAATACACGCAGATCTCGGATCATCTGAGTGAGCTTTGCGCATCCGCCCTGCCCGGTCTTGTCCGCCACGCCCTTGCGGAACTGGAGGCGGCTGGAATCAGGGATGTGGTACGCAAAAAAAACATTCTCGCCCTTCCCGGCACGAATCTTCCGGCAGAGGGCGGAGAATTTTTTGAAACCCTGCTGGAGCGGGGCGAAAAGGTGAGCCTGCAACGCATCGTCTCCAGGGGACATCGCTCCGGACAGGATTTCTGGTATGAGCAGGACGAGGATGAATGGGCGCTTGTCCTTGAAGGAGAAGCAGGCATCGGCTGCGCGGACGGGCGCGAAATATTCCTGTCCAAAGGGGACAGTCTCTTTCTGCCCGCAAAGCTGCGGCATCGGGTTCTTTACACCAGCGACCCCTGCGTCTGGCTCACGCTGCATGGACACTTCGGCAAGTTTATTTCATAAATCCTGGAAATTACTTAGAATAATTGTTATCATGCTTTTGCACAATGTAAAAAGTCGCTCCGGCCCTTGCCAAAAGACGGCTATGCTCATCCAGGACATCCGCCTCAGCCGTGCATAAAGCGGAGCCGCTCTTGATTACCCGGCCCACCGCGGTCAACAGACCATCGCGTTCCGGTCCTCCGGAACGCAGATAGCGGATGTTCATCTCCGCTGTGACTGTGGGATGTTCGTTGTCGGGCATGGACATCACGGCATGGGCCATGGCTTCATCGGCCAGAGTGGCCAGAATGCCGCCGGCCACCACCCCCCCGCCCTGAATCAGTCCGGGGGAAACAGGCAGGGTAATGCAGGCCTGTCCAGGAGCCGGAATACTGAGACGTGCATTAAGAAAAGTAAACAGAGCGTTTACTTTTTGATCTTCTTTGCACGCTTCCGTTAAATATGTGGAATCCATTTTCACCTCAATCTCAAGCTGTATTCATTTGTTGCTGTGTTTGATGTACATTTTCAATATTCACCTGCTCTGGTCCGCAGATCGGTCAGTAAATCCTCCGGCAGGCTTATGCCCGCGCGCAGGCGCTTTTCTCGCTCCGCCCGCCGCCGGTCGCCGGGCAGACGCGTGTTGCCCTGCTCCAAAATTTCGGCGCAAAGCGCTTCAAGCCGGGACAGGAAATCCGGATTGAAGGGACCGGGATCGATAAGCAGGAAGAATTGCCCCACCCCCGGCGCCGGACCCGTGGCATCAAAGAAGGAAGAAGCTTCGGAGGCGTGATTGGAACCGGTAAGCGTGGCAGCCAGAATCTCCACCATCAGGGCCAGGGCAGCTCCCTTGGCCCCGCCCAGGGGCAACATGGTGCCGCGCAGGGCGGCTTGCGGGTCAGTGGTTTCCCGGCCTTCGGCATCCAGCGCCCAGTCGGCCGGTATGGACTCCCCGCGCTGGCCGGCCAGCATTACCTTGCCGCGTGCCGCTTTGCTCAGGGACAAGTCGATGATCAGCGCTTCGCCGCGCGCGCGCGGGCAGCCAAAGGCCAGGGGGTTGGTGCCGAATACGGCCTTTTTTCCTCCCCAGGGGGCCATAGCCGCCGGGGAATTGGTGCAGGCCAGGCCAATCAGTCCGCCTGCGGCTATTTTTTCCATAAAGAAACCGAGTACTCCGCAGTGGTGCGAGCGTCTGACCCCAAGGGCGCAAAGACCCTGCTCCCGCGCCCGGACCATGGCGGCCTCAATCCCCTTTGCAATGGCCGGAAAAGCAAAGCCGTTACCGGCATCGACCATAAGCACGGAAGGGGCCTGGACAGTAAGCCGGACTTCGGCCCCGGCCTTGACTTTGCCGGATCTCGCCTGATCCGCGTAAGCGGGCAGACGGGAGAACCCGTGCGAGGAGATGCCCTCAAGTTCGGCTGCAAGCAAAGCGTCGACAACGGCGGATGCGGCAAAGGCCGGCGTCCCGGCCGCGCCGAGAACGGCAAGGCCGAGGGCGCGCAGATCGGATGCGGAAATTAGCACACTCATTACAACTCCTGCGCTTTTAATAAAATTGCCGCAATAAACGGCCCCCTGAAATCATCAAAGTAAAGCTGCCCGCACTTTTTCCGCGATCAGGGCGCTGACCCGGACATTGGATTCTCGCGTCACCCCGGCGATATGCGCTGTAAGGATGCAATTCGGGGCGTCCGCCAAAGCCGTCCCGGCCTTTAAAGGTTCCTGCGCGTAAACATCAATGAGCGCCCCGCCCAGGCGTTTTTCCCGCAGAGCGGCGGCCAGGGCCGCCTCATCCACAATGCCCCCCCGCGCTGAATTGATGAAAAAGGCCCCCGGACGCAGGCGGGCGATGCGTTCAGCATCAAACAAAGAACGCGTGTCCTTTGTAAAAGGCAGGTGCAGACTCACGGCCTCGGACCGGGCGAGAAGATCATCAAGCTCCAGACGCTCAACTCCGCAGATCTGCCAGCAAGGGTCCTGAGCCGGGATAAGCGGATCATGGGCCAGAATACGCAGACCGAAGACCCTGGCCCGCTCGGCCACAGCGCGCGCTATGCCGCCGAAACCGACCAGACCCAGGCTTTTGCCGTACAATTCACCCCCAATCTGTCTTTGCCGGGGCCAATTCCCGGCGGCCACAGAGGCGGAATCCCAAAAACAGCCCCGGAAGAGCAAAAGCAGACCGGCCATGACATATTCGGCCACCGCGATATTGTTGGCCCCGGTGGCAGGGAAGACCTTGATCCCCTTCAGACGGCAATAGTCCAGATCAATATTGTCCAGGCCGACGCCCAGACGCCCCACAACCTTGACGCCGCCCGCCCCGGCAAGCAGGTTCTCCCCCACCCGGGTGCGGTTGCGGACAATCAAAGCCCGGCAATCGGCAAGCAATTCGGTCAGACGCTGCGGGGAATCAACGAGAGCTTCGTCATAAATAACGCTGAAATCACGGCGCAACATAGCCACCGCCGCCTCATCCATAAATTCGCTGATTACTATATCACTCATGTGCCTCCTTCTGCAAGCGCATGTAAGACAAGGATCTCAGTAAAAAAGGCCTTCCGGGGTCGGTACGCCGAGCAGTTTGGCGAAAGCGGCCCACACCGCCAGACACATGATCGCCGTAAGCAGGCAGGCCGCCTTCAGACGGCGGACTTTGGATTCGTTGAGAACCATGGCCGCGCCGAAGAGAAAGAGGGCGCTGGCCGCATAAAAGCCCAGGATGGGGATGAAAATCGCATAAAGCAGGGAAGCCGCGGATATGATCAGCACCCTTTTGACGGCCACGGGTTCGGCGTCAATCCGCGCCTCCCCGTCTTCCGCGCGTTGCCGGGCGCGCAGACCGGAAAAGATCAGGGCCAGGACGCATAAAACCATAAAGGCCAGAATCAGCAGGGGATAGTTCAGTCCCGTGCCTTCCAGATCCCCGGTGTTAAGGAAAAAAAGGCCGGACAGGGCCAGGGCGAAGACGGCGGCGACCAGATCAGAGGTGCTTTTGCGCATGACGGCGTTTCCTGTTCAGTATGAAGGGGGTGCACAGGGAAAGCAGGGTAAGGAAAATAAGCAGCATGGCGATGGAGCTGTCCATAAACACGCGCAGTATGGAGCCGTCCACGGCTTTGGACAGGCTCACGCATTTGCCGAAATTCTCCTCAATCATCGGTCCCAGGATGATCCCCAGGGCCATGGCGCCGGAATCCAGCTTGATCCGGTTGCAGATATAGCCGATCAGCCCGAACACCAGAACAATCCAGATGTCCAGCACACTGTTGCGGATGGAATAGGAGCCGATTACGGACAGCATGACGATGGCGATGGCCACGAAGGTCAGGCGTATGCTGAGCAGGCGCACCATAAGCCGGATCAGCAGCAGACCGATGGGGATCATCAGCAAATTCACGGCGAACTGCGAAAAAATAAAGGTATAGGCCAGATCCCCGGTAGCCGTGAAGACCTTGAAGCCCGGCTGAATGCCTTTGGCCAGCAGCGCGCCCAGCATAACTGCGGCCACGGCGCTGCCGGGTATGCCCAGGGTGAGCATGGGGATGAGCGCGCCTCCGATTACCGCGTTATTGGCGCATTCGCTGGAGGCCACCCCCTCGATTATACCCGTGCCGTAACGGTCCGGATTCTTGTCCCAGCGCTTGCTCTCGTTATAGGCGATTATGGCGGCTATTTCCCCGCCCGCGCCGGGCAGCATGCCCACCAGAGTGCCGATGAGCGAGGAACGCAGCAGCACGATTTTGCATTTGCCGGCCAGCTCGCGCACTACTTGCCCGAAAGCCCCCGGCGTGGGATTATACTGAGCTATATAGGGCTTATAGCTGCCGATCAGATAAAGCACCTGGGAGAAGGAAAAGAGACCGATCATGGCCGGGATGACCTCTACGCCCTGGATCAGCGGATAATAGCCGAAGGTAAAGCGGGGGGCGGCGCCGTGCGGGTCAAGGCCCACGGTGGCCACCAGCATCCCTATGGCCCCGGACACAAGCCCCTTGAGCATGTTGCCGGAAGACATGACGGCTATGGTGGACAAGCCGAAGAGGCAGAGCCAGAAGCTCTCCGGCCCGCCGAACTTGACGGCGAAGCGCGCCAGCGGAGCGGCCAGGCAGAGCAGAAAAGCCACGCCCACCATCCCTCCGAAAGCCGAGGTCAGAAGCGAGGCGATCAGGGCCTTGTCGGCCTTTCCGGCCTGACACATGGGCCAGCCGTCAAAGGTGGTGGCCACGGAGGAGGGGGTGCCGGGGGTGCAAATCAGACAGGCCGAATTGGACCCGCCGTAAATTGCGCCGGCATAAATCGCCCCGAGCATGATCAGTCCACTGGTGGTGTCCATGGCGAAAGTGACGGGAACCATAAGGGCCACGCCCATGGTGGCGGTAAGACCGGGCAGGGCGCCGATTATTATCCCTCCGGTCAGTCCGGCGATCATCAGAAAAATATTCAGCGGATCGCAAAGATTCAGAAGGGCCGGCATAAAAAATTCGTTCACGCTGCTTTCTCCGTTGCCTTTTGCGGGGTCAAAGAATGTCGCGGGGTGACGATGCGAAGGGCGCCGGGGAAAAACGGCTTTCCCCGGCGCAGCTGGAACATTTTGCGCATGAGATCGTCGCTTGCGGCAGGCAAAAGCCCGCCTGCTCCAGCGTCCGGACTTTATCCCCGCCTATTTCTGCGGGAAAGCGGCCTTGACGACGGCATCCAGGGAAATCATGTATTTCAGCAGATCCGGACCGTCCAGATATTCAGACGGCTGCCCGGCGACCCTCATATCCTTCAGGTATTCCGGGTCCAGACAGATCTTTTTAAAAACGTCGCGCAAAAAGGCCAGATGCTCGGCCGCTATGCCTTTGGGAGCGGCAAAGCCGCGCCGGATATCGGAGAGCACGTCAAAACCCGCCTCGCGCAGGGTCGGCACATCGGGCAGAAAATCATTGCGCTTTTCAGCCGCCACTCCGACTATGCGCATTTCCTCAAGGCTGCGCATCACGTCGTTCAGGTTGCCGAACATGACGTCTATTTCCCCGCCCAGAAGGGCCGCGTTCTGGTCCGCCGCACCCTTATAGAAGACCTCGGTCACGGGGAAGTCAAATTTTTTCTTCACGTCCACAAACATGAGGTGGTGGCCGCTGTTCGGCCCGACCAGCCCCAGCTTCAGCTTGCCGGGATTGGCCTTGGCGTGGTCGAAAATTTCCTTCACGCTCTTGAACCGGCTGTCCTTGCGCACAGCCACGGTTTGGGGATCGTTGACCACCTGACAGATATAGTCAAAATCCTCAAGTTTGAACTGCGCCTTCTGGGTCACTGCCTGAATCACGATATGGGGAATGTTTATGCCCCCGATGCTGTAGCCGTCTTTTTTGGACATGGCGATTTCGCCAAAGCCGATGGCTCCGCCCGCTCCGGTCTTGTAGATAAAGGTCCAGGCCTGATTGACGTGTTTGTCCCAATACTTCTGCATGATCCGGGCCTGCACGTCGCTGGAGCCGCCGGCCGTAAAAGCGATGATCATGTTGACGGGTTTTTCCGGATACTTGGCATAAGATACGCCACCCGCCGCCAGAAACAGTGCCGCGGTAACAAGTAACATCTTTGCGAGGAAACGCGCTTTCATGGAACCTCCGTTTTCGGGTTTGTTTTTTTTACCGTATCACTTGGAGCAATCTACGCTTGCGTCTGTGCTTCAGTCCCTATGCCCGCCGGACCCGGTTTTCACCTTTTCAATAGCGCAAAGCACTGCCCGCGTCAGTAAAAAAAGCCCGCACAAAACGCAATTTTTACCTTGACACAAGGCCTTTAATAGTTGATTAGTGGGAAAAAGTGGTAAATAGTGGGAAAAACTTCCCGCATTTTCCGCCGGAGCGCCGGGTCTATGAATTTTCGCGGCAGCATACAGCGCAATCTCGACCTCAAGGGTCGCATCATGCTCCCTCCGGAACTCAGGGAAATTCTATTCTCCCGCAGTCCTGACGGCTCTCTGGTGCTCACCACTTACGACAATTGCATAGTTGCCTTCCCCAAGCCGGAGTGGGAGGCTTTTGAAGAGAGGATCCACAGTGTGAGCGGCGGTTCCGAAGTTTTCCGGGCCTTCAGGCGTCGGGCGGTCGGGGGTGCCGAGGATCAGCGGCTGGACGCCCAGGGCCGTATCCGCCTTTCCCATGAACTTTTGAAATACGCGGGCATAGAAAACGGGGCTATCCTGGTCGGGCAGGGCAAACGCTTTGAAATATGGGAGCCCGCCCGTCTCGACGCGCATCTGAACCGCGATTTTTCCGGCGTGGCTGAGGAAATAGCGGAAAAAGGCATTGATTTCGTATTCTGACGCGGCATTGGAGCAGATTTACATCTTCTCTGCGGGGGGTTTGCGGGCAAACCCCCGCCGCGAGATTGTCGCAAGGCGAATTCACTTCGCAGCCAGGCAACAATATCAAGCGCAAAATGCCCTTGAGACTTGCGGATGAAAAATAATTCAGGGACGGAAAGATCCGGGAGCGGATATGGCGGCGGAAAACATGACGGACGAGAAAGAATCCGCCCCGGCGTGTCTGGCCGCTATGCATCTGCCCGTGCTGCGCAGAGAGGTTCTGAATTTTTTTGAGCCGAGACCCGGTCTGCGCTGCCTGGATGCCACTCTGGGTCTGGGCGGACACGCCGAAGGGCTGCTTGAAAAAGCTTGGGCCGCGGGCATTAAAGATACTGAGCTTCTGGGTCTTGATCGCGATGGCGCGGCCCTGGCTCTGGCCACACAACGCCTGTCTCCCTTCAAGGAACAGGTACATACGCAGCGCCGCCCTTTTTCGGAATGCGATCAGGCTTTGCGGGAGATCGGCTGGGAAAACCTGGATTTCGTTCTGGCGGATCTGGGATTGTCCTCCCTGCAGCTTGACAGTCCGGAGCGCGGCTTCAGTTTTTCGGCGGACGGCCCCCTGGATATGCGCATGGACCAGAGGCAGGAGAAGAGCGCCGCAGACCTGGTAAACGGGGCTTCGGTCCGGGAACTGCAAAACATCATTCTCGCTCTGGGCGAAGAACCTCTGGCCGGGCGCATAGCTTCGGCCATTGTGGAGCGCAGAAGCAAGGCCGCTATAAAAGACACAGAGGATTTGGCGCGCATAGTGGAAAGCGCCTACCCGGCGGCACGCCGGGCCAAAGCGCGCAATCATCCGGCCACCCGCACCTTTCAGGCCTTGCGTATGGCCGTGAATAACGAAGAGGGAGAACTCGAAGCTTTTCTTAATAAAATCATCGGCCTGCTGCGGCCGGGAGGGCGCGTGCTCGCCATAGCCTTTCATTCCCTGGAGGACCGCGCGGTCAAAAAGCTTTTCCGCGCGCAAGCCAAAGATTGTCTTTGCCCCGCGCACACGCCGCGTTGCATATGCGGGCACAAGGCGCAGGTCCGTTTGCTGACGGCAAAGCCAATCCGGCCGGGGGAACAGGAGCTTGAAGCCAATCCCAGAGCAAGGAGCGCCAGACTACGGGCGGCGGAGAGGCTGGAACGTGAATGAGGGCCGCGGGCGCGCGGGACAAGAGGAGGAAGGGTCCCTTCGGGCCTTGGTGCTGCCCATGGTGCTTTCGGCGGCTTTTCTGGCCGCTCTGGCCCTTTCCCTGGTCTGGATGAACATAGAACGCACCAAACTGTCCTACCGTCTGCGCAATTTGCAGAATGAAATGGAGCAGGCCATAGATTTGAACGCCAAGCTGAATGTGGAGCGCGAACACCTTCTTTCTCCGCATGAACTCGGCAAAAAGGCGGAAACCCTGGGTCTGGGAGCTGCCAAGCCCGGGCAAATCCGCAGGATTGAGGGCAAACCCCGGACCGACCCTTAAAAACCGGCCCTGATGAGGAAACAAATTGTTCGGACGCCGAAAGGAAACCAACTCCCGCCGCGGGAAAAGCGTGGCCCGCCCGGCACGCGCGGGAATGCTCACCCGTTGCTCCGCCGGGCGTAAACCGCCTGCGGCCTCCGCCCATCGTCAGGAGCCTGCCGCCAAAAAGAAATGGTTTCCGGATCTGGACTGGGGCCGTATCCGGATTTGGATTCTGGCCTTTGCCTTTACCCTGATCTGGGGTGGCCTGTGGTGCCGGGCCTATTACCTGCAGATCATAATGGGCCCCGAATACGCGGCCATGGCCAAAAGACAGCACACGGCCCGCGAGGTCGTGCAGGGAACGCGTGGCAACATAACGGATCGTAACGGCAATGTGATGGCCATGAGTCTGGATTGCGACTCCGTCTGGGTTAACCCTGCCCAACTGCGCGACCGGGACGAAGCCGTCCTGAAACTGTCCGAAGCTCTGGGCATGAAAAGCGAAAAAATCCGGCAACTGCTCAACACCGACCGGCACTTTGTCTGGATCAAACGCAAGGCAGACTTTCAGAACGCGGAAAAAGTCAGGGCGCTCAAACTCCCCGGCGTATATCTGGACGCGGAATCGGAGAGAATTTATCCCTACAAACAACTGGCCGGACAGCTTCTCGGCTATGTGAGCATTGACGACAAGGGCATCGAAGGTCTGGAAAAATCCCTGGAAAATGACCTGGCCGGACGGACGATCACGCGTGTGGTCGAGCGCGACGCCTCGGGCAGACGTCTCATGCCCCCCGGTTCCGGCACCTTTGTGGACCTGCGCGGCAAAGACGTACGCTTGAGCATAGACACCCATATCCAGTTTTTCGCCGAAGAAGCCCTCGCGGAAAATGTAGAAAAATTCGGAGCGCGCTGGGGCGGCTGCATTGTCGTTGACGTGCCGACGGGTGAGATCCTGGCCTGGGCGCAATATCCCTTTTTTGACCCCAACAATGTGAACTCCACTCCGGCGGCGGACCGGCGCAATCGTCTGGCCGTGGACATGCTGGAACAGGGTTCGACCATAAAGAGCTTTCTGATCGCAGCCGCACTTGAAGAAAATGTTGTCAAATCCTCGACGGTCATAAACTGCGAAAAAGGACAGTGGAAACTCGGTCAGTTCACCCTGCACGACACTCATCCCTACGCAAACTTAAGCGTTGACAAAATTCTGCACGTCTCAAGCAACATCGGCGCGGCCAAAATCGGCCTCAAACTGGGTGCGGAAAAATATCATTCCTACCTGAAACGACTCGGCTTCGGAGAACGCACCGGCCTGCCCCTGGCCGGCGAAGCCAGAGGCATTCTGCGCGCCGCCGGCCGCTGGGCGCCCATCGACATCGCCACCGCTTCCTTCGGACAGAGTTTCTCCGCCACACTGGCCCAGATGGCTCAGGCCTACCTCACCCTGGCCGGGGGAGGCGCAAAAAAACCTCTGCATCTGACCCTTGACGATAAATCTGAAGCCCGTCCGGCGCAAAACCAGCCCGTGGACACTATCTTCTCCCCCTCCACCATGAACGAGATACGCAACATGCTGCGCGAGGTGGTGGAAGAAGAAGGCGGCACCGGCAAACAGGCCCGCATTCCCGGTCTGGTGGTCGGCGGCAAGACCGGAACCTCCCAGAAAGCGGACTCCACCGGCAAATACGGCAAAGGCCGGGTAGGTTCCTTTGTGGGCATGTTGCCCATAGAAAATCCGCGCTATCTCATCTGCGCTCTTCTGGATGAGCCGGCCAAATCCCCGTACGGAGGCGTTATAGCAGCGCCGATCTTCCGCCATGTGGCCTTGAACTCCATGGCCTACCACGGCTTTTTGCCGGATACCGACGACCCTCTGGTGCTGGCCATAGCCCGCAAAGCGGAAGAACGGCGACTGGCGCAGGAGAAGAAAAACGGCGGGCGCGCGCAGGCGACGGCAAAAAGCGCCTCTAAAAAACCGAATCCTGAACAACTGAAAATACCAAAAGCGGAAGAAGTCCCCAAAGCGGCCCAAGCCAAAATCCGGGCGGATCTGGTCCCGGAGGTCATCGGCATGGGTCTGCGCGGGGCAGTGGAAGTTTTCGCCAGCCGGGGCATAGTGCCGACGATCAATGGACGGGGCGGTTTTGTAGTACGCCAGTTTCCGGAAGCCGGGAGCCCCTGGCCGGAAGAACGGGGCGACTGCGCGATCTGGCTGGAGGAGAAAAGCTCATGATCCGGCGTATTTCTCTGGACGAACTGCGCGCGCGTCTGGCCGCCGCCCCCATTCCTCTGGTCGCCCACTCCGGGGAAGTCAGCAAAGGCGCTGTCTTCGCCCTGCTTCCTCCCGCAGTGGCGAATGGCCAGGACGAGGACGATGTGAAGGCCGGGGCCTTTCTGCGCGAGGCCCTGCGGGCCGAGCCCTCGGTTCTGGTCTGCTCCGCGCGCCAGATCCCTTTGCTGGACTCTTCCGCTTTGGACTGCGAAGTCGTTATTGAGGAAAACATGCGTTCCACTCTCGGTCTGCTGGCCAGATCCCGCTATGGCACGGGAGCGGAAAAGCCGAAGCTCGCGGGTATAACCGGGACCAACGGCAAAACCAGCACCACCTATATGCTGGAGAAAATTTTCAGCGCCCTGGGCTGCAAGACCGGGGTCATAGGAACCATAAGCAGGCGCTGGCCCGGACATGAGGAAGAATCCTCTCTGACCACCCCCGGCTGTCTGGCTTTGCATTCCATGCTCGCGGACATGCGCGCGGCAGGGGTTGATTACGCCTTTATGGAGGTTTCCTCCCACGCTCTGGATCAGGACCGCGTAGCAGGTCTGGATTTTTCCGCCGCTCTGCTCACCAATGTTACCCAGGACCATCTGGATTATCACCGGGACATGGAAGACTACTTCAATGCCAAAGCCAGACTTTTTCTGCCCCCGGAGCAAGGCGGCCCGCCCCCGGCTCATAAAAAGGCCGCGATCAACGCCGATGACCCTTATGGGCGCAGACTGCTGACCGCCCTTCCCCAGGCCATCGCTTTCGGGCTCTGTGAAGGGGACAAGGCTGCAAATAACAGGCTTCACGGGCGCATCCTGAACATGGGCCGCGAGGGTTTGCGCCTGTCCATGCATTTTGCCGGACAAAGCTGGGAATTGTCCTCCCCCCTGACCGGAACTTTCAACGCCATGAATTTGCTCGGCGCACAGGCCCTGGGTCTGACCCTCGGCCTTGAGCCCGCCGACTTCGCCGTTCTGTCCGCTTTTGCCGGAGCGCCCGGCCGACTGGAGCGCATTGCCAACCCGAAGGGACTCAATATCTTCGTAGATTACGCCCACACCCCGGACGCCCTGACAAAGGCCTTGACCGCCCTGCGCGCGGCCGGCTTTGCCCGCATCGTCACTGTTTTCGGATGCGGAGGCAACCGGGACCGCGCCAAACGCCCGCTCATGGGCGAGGCTGTGGCGGGGCTTTCCGATGTGGCCGTGCTCACCTCGGACAATCCCCGCGACGAGGAGCCTCTGTCCATTATGAACGACGTGCTGCCGGGACTGAGCAAATGCCCGCGAGTGATAAGCGAACCCGACCGGCGCGCGGCTCTGGCCCTGGCTCTGGAACTGCTGCGCGGGGACGATGCCCTGCTGGTCGCGGGCAAGGGACATGAATCCTACCAGTTAATCAGAGGTGTTAAATATCCATTTCAGGATCAGGCTGTGCTGCGGGAGCTGACGCGATGAAACTCAACCTCGGAGAAATCGCCCTCGGCCTCGGCTGCTCTCCGGATTTTGCGGAGATCTCCCGGACGCGCATCGTCCCCAGGGGGGCGCAAGTGGACAGCCGCCTGCTCCGGCCGGGAGACATCTTCTTCTGCCTTGAAGGCAAAAATGCGGACGGCCACGATTTTGCCATGGCTGCGGCCCAGGCAGGGGCAGCGGCTGTTGTCGCCGGACGCGATCCCTTTTTGTCCGCAACCCAAAAAAACGCCGGAGAAGAAGCGGCGCTACCGCCGCTTCTTCTGGTCCCGAATGTGCAAGCCGCCCTGCTCCGTCTCGCTTCCTGCCATCGCGGAACCTGCACGGCCCGGGTGGTCGGCGTAACGGGCACGGCGGGCAAGACTTCCGTAAAAGACGCCCTCTTCACTACCCTGGAAAGGCAAAAAGCGACCGAGCGCAGTCTCAAGAATTTCAACAATCAGATCGGTCTGCCCCTGAGCATGCTCGATGCTTCGGAGGATGCGGCCTTCTGGGTGATGGAGGCCGGCATAAGCAGACGCGGGGATATGGAGGAACTGGCCGCCGTCCTGCGTCCGGATCTGGCCCTGCTGCTGAATGTGGGCGACGGACATCTGGAGGGTCTGGGTGAAGACGGGGTCGCGGCCCAGAAGGCTCTGCTTCTGGATTATATCCAGCCCGGCGGACTGGCTCTGCTCAGCGCCGACTATCCGGAACTGGACCGGGAATGCGCGGCGCGCGCCGCAACTTTTGCGGACAAAAACATAAAATGCCTGCGCTTTTCCATCAAAAACCCCCAAGCCTTCTGTTTCGCCGAATACCTGGGCAAAGCAGGCGAGCGCGGCTCACGCTACCGGGTACGGATCGGCGACGCGCAGACAGAGCTTACGGCCCCCTTCCTGGGCGCATACGGCGCGGAGAACGTGGCCGCCGTCACAGCCGCCGCCTTCTGCCTGGGTTTAAGCCTCGCGGACATCACAGCCGGTCTCGGCTCGGCCGCGCTTCCCCAGGGGCGCTTCAAGCCTGAACAGTGCGGCGGCTATATAATAATTGACGACAGCTACAACTCCAATCCCCTGTCCGCAGAGCGCATGTTGCAAAGCGCTGCGGCCATGGCGCGCGAGGCGGGCCTGCCCCTGCTCCTGGTTCTGGGAGAGATGCTGGAGTTGGGCGAAAAAAGCGCCGCCGCTCATACCCGATTGGGTGAGGCCGCGGCTGCGGCCGGGCCGGAGATCATTTTCTGGAAAGGCGGCAGGGAAGACAGCCTGCGCACGGGTCTGCAAAAAGGCGGTTATAAAGGCGCAACGCGCCGCTTCGACACGGCCGCGCGTTTTGCCGATCTGATGCGGGAAAACGCACCCGGTAAAGCCCTGCTTCTCTTCAAGGGCTCGCGCGCCAATCATCTGGATGAGGCGGCGCAAAGTCTGCGTCAGGCTTTTGCCGCTTCGGATCACGCAAAAAGCACAACCGGATAAAGGAAAAGCTCCATGTTTTATCATCTGCTTTATCCGTTAAGTTCGGAAGTCAGCGTCCTCAATGTCTTCCGCTATATAACCTTCCGTTCGGTATGGGCTCTGCTGACGGCCCTGATCATCACCATCCTGATCGGTCCCTGGTGCATTGAACAGTTGCGAAAACTGAAATGCGGGCAGTATATTCTGGAGGAGGTACACGCGCACCGGGACAAGGCCGGCACCCCCACCATGGGAGGATTGCTGATCGCCTTCTCCCTCTTGCTCAGCGTGCTGCTCTGGGGCGATTTGACCAACCCCTATGTCTGGCTCTGCCTTTTTGTTTTCTTCGGCTTCGGGGCCGTGGGTTTTGTCGACGACTATCGGAAAATCCGCTGCAAGAACAACAAGGGCATCAGCGCCCGCGCCAAACTGGCCGGTCAGGCTCTGGTCGCGGCCCTGGCCATGGCCGGGCTGGTTACCCTGCCTGCCTATTCCACGGAAATGATAGTGCCCTTCTTCAAAAATTTTACGCCCGACCTCGGCTTCTTTTATCTGCCCTTCGCCATATTTATCATGATAGGGGCATCCAACGGGGTGAACCTGACGGACGGACTGGACGGACTGGCCATCGGGCCGACCATTGTCGCCGGCATGTGTTTCGCCGTTTTGATTTATGTGGCCGGCAACGTGACCATGGCCGGCTATCTGCAGGTCGCGCATGTTCCCGGAGTGGGCGAGGTCACGGTCTTCTGCGGGGCCTTTGTAGGCGCCAGCATCGGTTTTTTGTGGTTCAACGCCTACCCGGCCCAGATTTTCATGGGCGATGTGGGATCTTTGTCTCTGGGCGGGGTGCTGGGCTTTCTTTCTGTGCTTTGCAAGCAGGAGCTGCTTTTGCTGGTTGTGGGCGGACTTTTTGTCATTGAAACCCTGTCGGTAATCCTGCAGGTCGGCTGGTTCAAATTTACGGGCGGCAAACGCATCCTGCGCATGGCCCCCCTGCACCATCATTTTGAACTCACCGGCACCCCGGAATCAAAAATCATCATCCGTTTCTGGATCACCTCGGCACTGTTGGCCCTGGCCGCCCTCTCCGTGCTTAAACTGCGTTGAAGACAAAAAAAAGACAAAGGCGAGGACAAACAAAGGTTATGGATCCGCAAAGGCTGGATATATGGGCAAGGAGCTGAAAACGGCAAATGGCGCGATAGCGCGCGTCAAGACCGGGGACAGGGCGGCGGTGGTCGGGGCCGGACTCTCCGGACTGGCGGCGGCGCGTCTTTTGCGTGCCCTGGGGGTAAAAACCCGCCTGCTGGACCGCAAGCCCTCCCTGTCCGAAGAAAGCCTCACCCAAATCCGCGCCATCGGAGCGGACCTCATTTGCGGCGAACATAAGCCCGAATATTTCAAGGACGCGGATCTTGTAGTGATCAGCCCGGGCGTACCATACGGCCCTCTGGCCGAGCTGCTCGCCCAGGCAGGAAATCCGCCTCTGATCGGGGAAACGGAACTGGCCCTGCCCTATGTGCAGGCCCCGATCCTGGCCTTTACCGGCACCAGCGGCAAGACGACAACGGTCAGTCTGGCCGCCGCCATGCTGGAACAGGCCGGCCGCAAGGTCTTTCTGGGCGGCAATATAGGCACGCCCCTGAGCGACTATGTCCTGGCGCCGGAACAGGCGAATGTTCTGGTTCTTGAGCTGTCCAGCTTCCAGCTGCAGGGAATCGACAGTCTGCGTCCGGCGGTGGCCTGCATCCTGAATCTGGCCGCCAACCATCTGGATCAGCACCGGGACATGGAGGAATACCGGGCAGCCAAATTCAGCATCTTTACCGGTCAGACGGAAAAAGACCTGGCCCTTCTGCCCCCGGACCTCGTTCCGGAATACAGGAAAGACGGATTCCGGGCCCGGCTTGAAATCCTCCGTCCCACGCGGCGTTTTCCCAAAACCAGGCTGATCGGCCTGCATAACGCCGCCAATGCCGAAGCCGCCTTTCTGGCCGTACAAAGCCAGGGAGTAAGCGAGGCGGACGCGGCGCGCGCCGTTGCCGCCTTCCGGCCTCTGCCGCACCGCTTGGAAAACCTGGGCGAAAAAGACGGCATCCTCTATGTCAATGACTCCAAAAGCACCACGGTTGACGCCTTGCGCGCGGCTCTGGAAAGTTTTGACGCCCCTCTGCTGCTGCTGGCCGGAGGCAGGTTCAAGGGCGGGGACCTGCAATCCCTGCGCCCCCTGATCCAGGAAAAAGTCAAGGCCGTGGCTCTTTTCGGGGCGGGACGGGAAGTGTTCAGCGAAGCCTTCGCCGGGATCGTTCCCTTAAGCTGGGACCCGGAACTGCCCCCGGCACTGCGACGGCTTGAGGCCATGGCCCGGGCCGGAGAGGTGATCCTGCTTTCCCCGGCAACGGCCAGTTTTGATCTTTACCGGAATTACAAGGAACGCGGCGATCATTTCCGCCGACTGGCGCAAGGAGAATATAAGGAGAACGAGAATGGGCCTCGCGGTTGACGATGCGGTATTCCCGGCCCTTATGCAGGCACAGGAAAGGACGTCAGACCGGAACTCAGGACGGCCGGACTGGTGGCTTTTGGCTATTACCATGGTCCTGGCCTTTATCGGTCTGATGATGGTCTTTTCCGCCAGCGGCATTTCCGCGGAGCGCATTCAGGCCGATACCTACTATTTCTTCAAACGCCAGATGCTCTTTCTCCTGATCGGCTCTCTGCTCATGGTCATCGCCTCCTTTATACCTCGCTCCCTGCTCTCACATATCCACTATCCGGCCCTGCTCATAAGCTTTATCCTTCTGGGCCTCTGCTTAACCCCTCTCGGGGCGGCGGCCAAAGGCGCGCACCGCTGGCTGGCTCTTGGCCCCCTGCGTCTTCAGCCCATGGAATTCGCCAAAATAGCCCTGGTGCTTTATCTGTCCTGGTTTATGGGCAGCAAACAGGCCATCGTGCGTACCTTCAGCAAGGGGGTCATCCCGCCTTTTCTGATCACCGCCGCCATGGGCGGATTGCTGCTTATGCAGCCGGATTTCGGCGGAGCTTCTTTTTGCGCCATTCTGCTTTTTTTCATGTGTTTCGCCGGAGGCACCCGTCTCATCTATCTGATCGGCTCCGGGATTATCGCCTGCGGGGGGGGCTGGCTCCTGATGGTAGCCGAACCCTACCGCCTGCGCCGTCTTCTCGCCTTCCTCGACCCCTTTGCCGACGCCTCGAACACCGGCTACCATCTGGTGCAGTCCTTTTACGCCTTCGGAGCGGGCGGCCTTTACGGAGCCGGGCTCGGCGCCGGAAAACAGAAACTTTTCTATCTGCCCGAGGCGCACAATGACTTTATAATGGCGGTCATGGGCGAAGAAGCGGGCTTTGTGGGAATCTCCCTGATTTTTATGCTCCTGGCCTGTTTTTTCTGGCGCGGACTGCTCATCGCCCTCGGTCAGCCGGATATGCGTGACCGCTTGACCGCTTTTGGCCTGCTCCTTGTCCCGGCCCTGTCCTGCATGCTCAACCTGGCCGTGGTCATGGGCCTGGTCCCGCCCAAAGGCGTGCCCATGCCCTTTATCAGTTATGGCGGCAGCAGTCTGGTATCGTCTTTTCTCTGCGTCGGTCTGCTTCTGAACCTTTCGCGCTCCATGGAGAAAACATGAGCGGACTTGAGCGCGTAATCCTTACCACAGGCGGCACGGGCGGGCATATTTTCCCGGCCCTGGCCCTGGCCGGGGAACTGCAAAAAGTCCGCCCCGACATAGACATTCTGTTCATGGGCGGCGGACGCGGCCCGGAAGGGGAACTGGCCCGCAAGGCCGGTCTGGAATTTGTAGCCCTGCCGGCGCGTGGTTTCAGCCGGAATCTTGCCTGTATGCCCGCTCTCCGGGACATGTTGCGCTCTCTTGTCCAGGCCCTCGGGCATATAAAAAAATTTCAGCCCCAGGTTGTGATCGGCTTCGGCGGCTATGCGGGATTCGCCGGGGTTCTGGCCGCCCGCCTGAAGGGACTGCCTACGGCCATCCACGAACAGAACGTCATGCCGGGCATGAGTAACCGTATCCTCGCCCGTCTGGCGCGACGCGTCTTTTTGTCCCTTCCGGACGCCGGCGCTTTTTTTGACGCGCGCAAGACGGAACTCACCGGCAACCCGGTCCGCGCGGAAATCGCCGCTCTCCATGAAAGAGCGAAACAGAAACTGGCCGCGCCCGCCGCCCCGGCGCCTGGCAAAGACGCCGGACATATCCTTGTCCTCGGAGGCAGCCAGGGAGCGCGCGCCCTGAACAATGCCTTGATCGCCATGTCCGGAAAACTTCTCGACGCCGGCTTGACCCTCACCCTGCAAACGGGGCGGGACGATTACGAACGCGTTCTTGCGGCCTGCCGGGAACTGGATGCGGACAGGCTCGAAATCAGACCCTTCATTTCCGACATGGCCGACGCTTATGCGCGGGCGGATCTGATTTTATGCCGGGCCGGGGCCTCAACCCTGGCCGAGGTCTGCGCGGCTGGCCTGCCTTCCCTGCTTGTGCCCTACCCTCACGCCGCCCATGACCACCAGCGCCTTAACGCATCCGCCTTGGCCGCTGCCGGCGCGGCCCGCATTCTGGAACAGGAGTCCTTCGCCACCGCTCCGGACTTTCTCGCCCAAAGCCTGCTTGATATGCTGCAAGATCGGGAAAGTCTGCGGACCATGAGCGGGGGGGCTCTGGCCCTGGCCAGACCGGAGGCCGCAAAATCCCTGGCCGGGGCCGTGCTGCGCCTTTATGAAGAAGACGGGTCTTCGCCGACCTTTGAAGGAGCGCCTGATGCGTAATATAAAAAGCGTACATATGGTGGGTATCGGCGGGGCCGGAATGAGCGGCATCGCCGAAGTGCTGCTTAACCTGGGTTATGACGTGCAGGGTTCGGATCTGTCGGAAAGCGCGACTGTGCAACGTCTGCGCGGACTCGGAGCCGGCATCGGCATCGGACATGCAGTGGAAAACCTGAAAAATCCGCATGTTCTCGTAAAATCCACAGCCGTGGGCGAGGATAACCCGGAGGTAGTCGCGGCGCGGGAGCGCGGCATCCCGATCATCCCACGCGCGGAAATGCTGGCGGAACTGATGCGTCTGCGCACAGGCATCGCCATAGCCGGCACGCACGGCAAGACCACTACCACATCTTTCGCGGCCGCGATATTTGAGGAGGCCGGACTGGACCCGACCGTAATCATAGGCGGACGGCTGAACGCTTACGGCGCCAATGCCCGCCTGGGAGAAGGAGAATTTCTCATAGCCGAGGCAGATGAATCCGACGGCTCCTTTCTTTGCCTTTTGCCGATTATGAATGTGGTGACCAATGTGGATCTGGATCACCTGGATTTCTATCCGGACAAAGCCGGAATTGACGAGGCCTTTACGCGTTTTATGAACAATGTTCCCTTTTACGGCCTGAATGTGGTCTGCGGCGACGACCCCGGAGTGCGACGCATCCTGCCGCGCGTAAACCGTCCGATAATCACATACGGTTTCAATGCCCGCAACGATCTCACCGCGGAAATCAGCTCCTGCGGCAGGTGCAGTGAATTCACCGTCCGGCTGACGGGCATGCGTATGGGCCGGGTGCGCCTCGCCCAGCCCGGACGGCATAATGTCCTGAATGCCCTGGCCGCCATAGGAGTAGCCTTGCAGGCGGAAATAGACTTTTCCGTCTGCGTCGCCGCCCTGGACAAATTCCGGGGCGTGGGCCGGCGTTTTGAATGGAAAGGCGAAAGACGCGGCGTCACCGTGGTCGACGACTACGGTCATCACCCGGCGGAAATCGCCGCCACTCTCGCCGCCGCGCGCGACTGCCTGCCCGGTCGCCGTCTGGTAGTGGCCTTTCAGCCGCACCGCTTCACACGCACCAAGGCCCTCTTCGGCGATTTCTGCAAGGTCTTCGCCCCGGCAGACAAACTTTTTCTGACAGAGATTTACGCGGCTTCGGAGACCCCCCTGCCCGGCATTTCCGGAGAGGGTCTGGCCCGGGGCATAGTGCAGGCCACAGGAGCTGAAGTCTGTTACTGCCCCGATTTTGATGAACTTGTACAAAAACTTGATGCCGAGTTACGCGCGGGCGACGTGCTGCTTACCCTCGGAGCAGGCAGCATAACCGGGATCGGGCCGCGCTGGCTGGCTCTGGAACAGGACAAACAAACGGGGAACTGAGGCGGAGTCTGCAATAACATGCCCGGAATAGAGATCATAGCCGATCCGAAACTTTCGGACCGCACCAGCATCCGCCTGGGAGGGACGGCTATTGCCGAGCTTTGTCTGAAGGACATAAAATTCTGCGAAAAAGTGCCCGGTCTGCTCGCTTCCCTGGGCGGGCGTCCGGCCCTGATCGGGGCAGGCAGCAACATCATAGCCGCAGACGGTCCCTTGCCCCTGGTTCTTATCCGTTTTGCCGGTCTGGACAAAAATCCCTCCTTTGCCCGCAACGCGGACAAGACGCTGGTCACAGCCCCGGCCTTTCTGCCCCTGCCGGCCCTTCTGCGCTCGGCAGCCGCGCGCGGGCTCAGCGGTCTTGAGGGTCTGACCGGCATTCCGGGCAGTGTGGGCGGCGCCGTAGCCATGAACGCCGGATCTTTCGGCGCGGAAACAGGAGCGCTTCTACACAGCCTGACCTTTTTTTCGCCGCGCTTCGGTCTTAAAGAAATTCCGGCGGGGGAGGCCGCCTTTTACTACCGCCGGGCCGACTATATGGGTCTGCCTTTCGGCGGCGCGGCGGAGGCGCTCACGCAAATGACCGGGCCGGACCAATGGATTTTGCTCCTGAGCGCTGTCTTCGCTCTTAAAGAGAGTGCTGAAAACGAAGTGCTGGGACGTATGCGCGCTTTTTACGCACGCAAAAAACTGAGCCAGCCCCTGACGGGGAAAAGCGCCGGTTGCGTATTCAAAAATCCCGCCCCCCAGATCCCGGCGGGACGCCTGCTGGAAGAGGCGGGGCTGAAAGGCAGGGGCGCGGGAGGCATGCGTTTTTCTCCCCTGCACGCCAATTTTCTGATCAATGAAGGTCAAGGCTCATACGCGGCGGCTGCGGATCTGATGGAAGAAGCCGTCGCGCTTGTTAAAAAGAACAGCGGACTGCTTCTGGAAAAGGAAGTGCGCGTATGGTCCTGAAAGGCAGAATGCCCGCGCGGGGCGGACGGCACATCGTTCTCAACCGGGGAGGAACCAAAGGGCGTCCGCGCGAGAACAGCCGCCGCCCCCTTAAAAAAGAGAGCCGCCCTTTTCATCCGCGCCTGCCCTGGTCCGGGATAAAGACTACTTTCTCCATTTTGGGTTTTTCTTTCATAATGCTTGTTTTGCTTGGCGGAGTAAGTCTTGCCCTGATTTACGGCTACCGGAGCACAACTCTGGGCGAATATTTCGCTTTAAAAACTCTGGAAATTCATGGAAATTCACGTTTAAGCTCTAGAGAAATTCTAAAGACTGCCGATCTATTGGAAGGAGCTAATACACTTGCCCTGTCCATAGATACAGTGGAGACGGCCCTGACCGGGCATCCCTGGGTTGAGGAGGTATCGGTAAAGCGGGTGCTCCCGGGCACACTGATCATAAACGTCAAGGAAAAGCTTCCGGCATTCTGGGTCTTGCATGAAGGAAACCTGTATTATGCGGATGCTGCGGGACGGATAATAGCGCCGGTTATCCCCGGCAAATTTGCCTCGCTTCCGACCCTTGAAGTGGAAGCCGGCGCCGGGTCCGTAGCGGGACTTTTGCCGGACTTGACGCACGCTTTGCAGGAAACACAGGTTTTACGCGGACTTGGAGAGATATCTCTGCTTCGTCTGTCCGCAGCGCGCTGGCTGGATATTTTTACGGAAGGATCGGATCTGCGCTTTTCCATCGGCCTTGAAGATTGGCCCGCCAATTTACAAAGACTGGGACTGGTTCTTGCCGATTTGCAACGCCGGAGTGAATTGTCCAAAGTGCGGGAAATCCGCGCGCAGGGCACGAATGTCTGGGTAGAAAAGCGTCCTGGAGCCGCGAATGCGGCTATCTGACATGTGAGGAGTGATTTTATGGCAAAGGCGAGCAACCTGGTCATAGGGCTGGATATAGGAACCACCAAAGTTTGCGCGGTGGTTGGAGAGGTGACCGAAAGCGGCGTAGACGTCATCGGCGTCGGGGCCTGCCTTTCCACCGGCCTGCGCGACGGTGTGGTTGTCAACATCGACAGCACGGCCAAATCCATAAAAAAAGCTGTGGAAGAAGCCGAACTCATGGCCGGATGCTCCATCCGCTCCGTATATGCGGGTATAGCCGGAAGTCATATCAAGAGTTTCAACAGCGACGGCGTGGTGGCCATCGGCGTAAAAGGCGGCGAGGTCAACCAGAGCGATGTGGACCGGGTTCTGGAACATGCGGGCGCGGTAGCTATCCCGGCGGACAGGGAAGTGCTTCACACCCTGCCCCAGGAATTTTGCGTGGACAATCAGGAAGGCATTCGCGACCCCCTGGGTATGACCGGGGTGCGTCTGGCCGTCAAAGTGCATATTGTGACCGGGTCGGTGTCCAGCGCTCAGAATGTGGTTACCGCCTGTCACCGCAGTTCTCTGGACGTGGTGGAAATCGTCCTGGAATCTTTGGCCTCGGCCAAGGCCACCCTCACGGAAGAGGAACGCGAGCTTGGCGTCGCCCTTGTGGATATCGGCGGCGGGACTACGGACATAGCAATTTTTACCAATGACACGATCAAGCATACCGAGGTTGTCGGCATCGGCGGGCAGAAACTGACCAACGACATTTATGTGGGTCTGCGCACGCCCATGAACAGCGCGGAAGAAATCAAAACCAGATTCGGCTGTGGCATGGTCGATCTGGTGAGCGCGGATGAGATAATCGCCGTTCCCAGCGTGGGCGGACGCGAACCGCGCCGTCTCTCCCGCCGTCTGCTGGCGGAGATCTGCCAGCCGCGCATGGAAGACATTCTGGAAAAGGTGGAGCAGGGGCTGGTCCGCTCCGGTTGCAAACATCTGATCGGCGCCGGTGTTGTGCTTACCGGAGGCACGGCCCTGCTGGACGGCTGCCAGGAACTGGCCGAACAGATTTTCAATCTGCCGACGCGCATAGGTTATCCGCGCAATATCGGAGGTCTGCGGGATGTGGTTAATGACCCGCGCTACGCAACGGCAGTAGGACTTTTGTGCTACGGAGCGGACAAGGAAAGGATCGTCGGCGGCGGCAGCGGCGGACAGAGCGGAGGCTTTTCCGGCGGCATGTTTAAATGGCTCAAAGGCTTTTTTAAGGACATAACCTAGACAAGACGCGGGGATTCACCCTGTATCATGCGCCGGCCAGGCCGGTTCAAGGGCAAGGAGAGGCAAAATGGAACTTACAGATTTGGTCATCGACAAAGCGGAATCTTCAGATCTTGGCTTGCCCAGAACTGACCTGGCAAAAATCAAGGTCATAGGGGTAGGCGGCGGCGGCGGCAACGCCATCAACAACATGATCGCCTCCGGGCTTTCCGGAGTGAGCTTCATAGCGGCAAACACGGAAGCCCAGGACCTCGGTCTGTCCCTGGCCAAGCACAAGGTGCAGCTTGGGGCCAAACTGACCAGAGGACTGGGGGCCGGCGGCAATCCCAGAGTTGGGTGCGAGGCGGCCATGGAAAGCGAGGAGCAGTTGCGTCAGGTCATCGAAGGGGCGAACATGGTCTTTGTCACCGCCGGCATGGGCGGCGGCACCGGTACCGGGGCCGCCCCGGTCATCGCCCGTATAGCCAAGGAACTGGGCATACTGACGGTCGGCGTGGTCACCAAACCCTTTTTCTGGGAAGGGCCGAGGCGCAGAGACGCGGCCCAGAACGGCATTGAGGAGTTCAGCCAGCATGTGGACAGCCTGATCACCATCCCCAATGACCGTCTGGTTGCCATCGCCCCCAGAAATGCTCCTATCGTCGATATGCTGAAAAAAGCTGATGACGTTCTGCTCTATGCGGTCAAGGGCATCTCCGAACTGATTA
Source organism: Desulfovibrio sp. (assembly GCA_031260965.1). Classification (GTDB taxonomy): domain Bacteria; phylum Desulfobacterota; class Desulfovibrionia; order Desulfovibrionales; family Desulfovibrionaceae; genus Frigididesulfovibrio. Next base: position 34,583 of record JAISKK010000158.1, read on the forward strand.
CCAATCCGGGATACATCAGCCTGGATTTTGCCGATGTGAAAACGGCCATGGGCGACGCCGGACTGGCCATGATGGGCACGGGCAGCGCCAAAGGCGAATCCAGAGCCAGGGAAGCCGCCATGCAGGCCATTTCCAGCCCTCTGCTGGAGGACGTTTCCATTGAAGGCGCCCGCCATGTGCTGATGAACGTGACCGCGAACAGGACCCTGCAACTCGACGAGGTGACCGAGGCCGCGACCATCGTGACCGAAGGCACGCATCACGATCAGGCCTATGTCTTTTTCGGCATGGTCATTGACGAAAACATGGACGACGAACTGCGTATAACGGTTATCGCCACCGGCATTGAACGGGCGCAGGACAGGCTTCTGAACCCGATAGTCCAGGGCGGCAAAAACACCGTACTCAGAGGCGGACAAAGCGCCCTGCCGCCCAAACCGATACTGGGCAATACCGCCCAGCCGCGCTTTCCCGTAGGATTTGACGAAGTCTCCCCGGAACTGCAGGATCGCGTAAGAAGACGCCTGGGGGAATCCGCGCCCGAGGACAACTCCTTCCAGCCTGCCAAAGCCAAATGGCACAATCAGGGTTCCACTCAGGTGCAGCGTCAGGCCCCACACAGCCCGGGTGAGGACTCCTTCATCTTTGACGAGGATGAAGAGATGATAGATGTGCCCTCTTTTATTCGCCGTCAGGCAAATTAGAGCAGGGGTAAAATGCTGTAGACGGACACAGGAGAAAAGACTTGAATTCGGGTTTTGCGCGATTCGCGCATAACTCCGCAAAAGCCCCGTCTCCCACGCCTCTCCGGGAAGACGGGGCTTTACTTTGTCCGCATTAATCCGTGCTGGTTCCTATAGTGACAGCTCGGACATTTTAGTTTATAAAGACAAACCAGTAATGAAATTGAGGACTTTGTAACCCCATTATATTATAAACCCGTTAAAACCCGCTCTTTGCGCCTGTTTTAATGAGGTGCCTTATGTCTTTTACCACAAATTTCCGTATGCGCCTGGAGCTTATCTTTGCCCGCCTGGGCATGGGTATGCGGGCCAAGCTCATCTCCCTGTTCATAATCATCAAGGTTGTTCCTTTGGTTCTCATCGCTCTGGTGGCCTGGCAACAAGCCTGGAAACTGGGCGAGCTTCTCAAAATCACGACCGGAGAAATTTCCAGCAAAGCCGTCACTTCCCTCACGGAAACCGGCGCCATCGCCGTAAGCGACGCCACCAAGGCCCTGGACGCGCGCGCCACGGATGAAATTGAGCGCATGAGTACGGACATCGCCCGTCAGGTGGCGAATTTCCTGTACGCGCGCGACAGCGATATCTTTTTGGCCGCGTCATTTGAGCCGAGTGAGGCGCAATACCGGGACTTTGTCCAACGTATGACCAAGCGCGTGATCCAGCAGCAGAAATGGGCGCTGAGCAAGGACGGCAAGTCCTGGGTACCCCTTGAGAGACCCGAACAGACTACAGCGACCTCAAGCATCAAGGAAAACGACGTCAGTTTCCACTACCGCCCGCCCGAAGCCTTCAAATATGAACGGCGGCCCCTGTATCTGGAAATGACTTTTGTGGATACGAGCGGGCAGGAGAAAATCAAGGTAGTGACCTCCGACCTCATGTCCAGAGAACTGAAAGACGTTTCGGACCGGCGCAACACCTATGTTCACGCGGAAAGCTATTTCGAGGATCTGAAAAAATTGAAGCCCGGCGAGATCTATGTTTCGGACGTGATCGGCGAGTATGTGGGCACCAATCTGATCGGCATGTATACGCCGGAGAACTGCGCCACAAGGGGCGTGCCTTACGAGCCGGAAAAGCAGGCCTTCTCCGGTCAGGAAAACCCGGTGGGACAGCGTTTCAAGGGTTTGGTGCGCTGGGCTGCTCCGGTTGAACGCAACGGCAAAATAGCCGGCTATGTGACCCTGGCCCTGGACCATGACCACATCATGGAATTCACGGACCATGTAATCCCCACGAGCGAACGCTATGTAGAAATTTCCGACGCCTACGAAGGCAATTACGCCTTCATCTGGGATTACAAGGGCCGCAGCATCGTACACCCCCGGCATCATTCCATCACCGGCTTTGACCCCGAAACAGGCGACCCCCAGGTCCCCTGGCTTGAGGATCGGATTTATGACGAATGGCAGGCCTCCGGTCTTCCCTATAAGGAATTCATCAAAGATGTCCCGACTTTCGTTGAACAGTCCAACAACAAAAAGCCCGCGCCCGCGCTCACTAAAAAAGGTCTTGTCGGTCTTGACTGCCGTTATCTGAATTTCGCTCCCCAATGCACAGGCTGGTTTGATCTGGCGGGAAAGGGGGGTTCCGGTTCCTTTCTTATCCTCTGGAGCGGCCTCTGGAAACTGAATACCGCCGCCGCCATCCCCTATTACACGGGTCACTACGGCAAATCCCTGTGCGGCTTCGGCTTTGTGGCTATCGGCGCGGGTCTTAACGATTTCCATCGCCAGGCCACGGAGACCAAGGAGGTTCTGCAATCGCGCATCCATGAGACGAACAAGGAATTGGCGGACATATCGGCCGCGACTCACCAGGCCATCACGGCGAATCTTTCCTCCACGGCCTGGAGCCTTATCATATCCACGACCCTGATGGCCGCTCTGGTGGTGGTGATCGCCATTCTGCTCGCCTCGGCCTTCACCGGCAGCATCAAGACCATGATCCGCGGCATTTCGCGCTTCCGCTCCGGTGAACGGCAATTTCGCTTCCAGGCCCCCATCAAGGACGAAATGGGCGAGCTTGCGGATTCCTTTGACGACATGGCGAACAGCATTGTGGGGAGCGTCCACACCCCGATGACCATTATCGATATGAAGGGAAAGATCAAATACGCCAATGAACAGGCCCTCACCCTGCTCAATCGCAGCCTGGATGATGTCGTAGGCAATCCCTATACCGATATGACCGTCTTCCCTCAGGACAGCCCATACTGCCCCCTGAGGGCTCTGCGCGAAGGCCGGAAGGAAGCAGAAGTGCTGTACCTCAAGGACTCCGGCGTTTATCTGCGCGGCAAAGCATCCTATCTCCTGGACAAGGATGACCAGCAAATCGGCATTATGGTGACGATCGCCGACGTCACCAGCTTCATTAACGAACAGAAACGCATCGAACAGCAACGCATCCTGCTTGCCACCATTTTTCGCTCTTCGCCGGACATCATGTGGTACCAGGACGAGAAGGGACGTTTTCTGGCGGTCAACCCGCCCTTTGCCGCCGCCTTCAATATGGACGCCGGAGACTTCGCCGGACATACGCCCGGGGAAATTATGCCGGAAGCCCTGGCCTCGGCCATCATGGAAACCGACCATATGGTCTATACCCAGGCCACTCCGATTTACACCGAGGAACACCTGACTTTTTCCGATGGGCACACCCGGACTCTGGATGTGGTCCGCACTCCGATCTTCAGCGCTTCCAATGATACGGTTATTGGTCTGCTGGGCGTTGGCCGCGATGTCTCCCGACGCGTGATTGTGGAGAATGAGTTGCGCAGCACCCAGGTGGAACTGGAGAAAGCGGCCGCGGCCGCCAACCGGGCCAGCGAATCCAAAAGCGCCTTTCTGGCCCGCATGAGCCATGAAATCCGCACACCCATGAACGCCATCATCGGCATGGCCAATATTACCAAACGCAAACTTCAGGACGACAAGACCGGGAAAGAAGAACTGCTCGCGAATATCCGCCAGATCGAAATCTCCTCCGCGCATCTGCTGGGCCTGCTTAACGACATCCTGGACATTTCCAAGATCGAAGCCGGAAAGATTGAACTGAGCGCAGAACCCTTCAATCTGCCCAAGCTGGTTTCCAGTGTGGACGGTATTATCCGCCCGCGCTGCCTGGAAAAAAACATCAGCTTCACTGTAAACGCAGACGGCTTAAGCGCGAGCAGCTTCATCTCCGACCCCCTGCGTCTGCGCCAGGTGCTGATCAATCTGCTCGGCAACGCCGTGAAATTTACCCCGGAATGCGGAGAAATAACCTTCGATCTTCGCCAGACTGACCACGTAGAAGGTCGCAACAAGATTTTCTTTTCCGTAAAGGACACGGGCATCGGCATCCCCCCCTCGCAGATGGATATGCTTTTCAAGCCCTTTGAACAGTTGGGCGGGCATATTACCAGACAGTTTGGCGGTTCCGGCCTCGGTCTGTCCATAAGCCAGAGCATTGTGCAACTCCTGGGTGGAGAGATAAAGGCGGATAGCGCGGAGGGCAAGGGCAGCACTTTCTCCTTCGAGATTTGGCTTGAAGAAGACAGTTCCTACCATGAAACTGAACAACACTTCCGCAACGACTTCACCGCCTTCTCCGGAAAACGCGCGCTACTGGTTGACGATGTGGAGATCAACCGCATCATAGTGATAGAGCAGTTGTCGGAAACCGGCATGATCATTGATGAAGCCGGCGACGGCGTAATCGCCGTGGAAAAATTCAGATCCTCGCCTACAGGATTTTACGACATGATCTTCATGGATGTGCAGATGCCGAACCTGAACGGCTATGACGCGGCCAGAGCCATACGCGCCATGGACCGTCCCGACGCGACTTCCGTGCCGATTATCGCCATGACCGCCAATGCCTTCAAGGAAGACGTGGACCAAGCGCTGGCCTCCGGCATGAACGGACACATAGCCAAGCCCCTGGACGCGGAAAAGCTCATGGAACTGCTCTTTTCCTTCTTCAGCGTCCATTACTAAACACACATCAGAGCGTTTTTCGCCTGCGATTGCCGCTTACGGCCGGCAAAGCCCGCCTGCTAATCCTGCTCTAAAACCCCAAATCGGATTCCGGACCCTGGTCCGCTGTAAGCGGTCTCTCGCGCAAAACCGGCGAGGGTCCGAAACGCACCAGAAGCATACCGGCAAAGGCTTTGCCTTTGTATACCTCTACGCGGTAGATGGAGGCATTCCTGTCCACGGAGAAGCGGGGCATAAAGTCCTTGCGCTTAAGCAACACCCCGGCCTCGCTGCCATTGACTTCCTTTTGCGCCCCGATGGCGTTGACGCGAAAACCCTCCGGAACATTCACGCGAAAGGCTTCCCGCACCTGGACAATTTCTCCTGGTCTTACGCTGTGGGCCTGCCCGTCCAGAATCAGATCTATCTTGTGCAAAGATTCGTCAAAATCGAAAAATTCCGGATTGATGCGGGTCAGGGTATGGTTGCCGTAAGCAACGCGCCAGCCCTGCTTGTCCTGCACCAGGGCCAGGAGCGGCTTTGATCCCCGGATCGCGGGACAGGGATCATTTTTTCTGAAAGGGACACGCCAAAGCTGCGGGCGCACATCGTCCAGATGCAGGATGACCCGGTCATTAAAGGCGGAGAGCAGAATATTGGAATTGAGAGCGCCGAGCACGCCTTTGGGGTCCAGGGGAAAGCCGCGCTCAAACTCGATGCCGAGGAAATCCATGAAAGCCTCTATTACCCGCAAATGGTAATAGCTTCTATATTCCGTGCCGAATTCCTTGCTGGCCTCAATGCCGAAGGCCGGCTTGCCGTTGCGCACGGCGAACCAGCTCAGGGTTTTGGCCATCTCTTCATTACCCTGCGCGGTCAGAGTATTATTAATGTGATAGCGGTGTCCGGGGTCCATGAGGGCGCGGTTGACCTCCGTCTCCACCCGACCGGCGGTTTTTTCCAGCAAGAAGGGCGGTCTGGTCATTTCCTCCTGGTCTATGATCAAAGCCTGCCCCCAGCGCTTGGGGTTACGCAGCTTGTCCTCCCAGGTCGGACGGTAAAAGCCGCTGCCGTCGTGCAGATTGAGGATCAGATCCACTTCCTCGTCGAGCAAAATGCCCTTAATGCGGGAAATGATGTCGTATTCCGGGTCCGAGGCGTCCAGGGAGGCGAATTTGCGGTTCATGTCGCCGAAGATCCCGCGATGGCGCTGCAGAATGCTCGGGAAATTGAGATCCGGCACGACCCAGACCCGTCCTTTACGGATACGGTAAGCGCTGGCCAGAAGAGCGGCGGCGGAAAATCCGCCCGGCTCGTCGCCCTGTATGCCTCCGATAACCAAAAGTGTGGAACCTTCCCGCCCCATTTTTAAAAGATTGAAATGGGCTGCAGAAGAGCTGAAGGGCAAAGCGCCGGCTCGATCTTTATGCGGCAGAACTTCGCCTTTCTCCTGCCCGGCTGCGGACGCGACGGGCGGCAACGCCACCGCCTGCGTGGCTTCGTCTTGCGCGGCGGGTGAAAAAGAAGCGGATGCGGCCTGCGGGGGAGCATCCGCGCTTTGCGCGCTTGAGGACAAAGGCGCCCCGGCCGGAGCGGGAAGATCCGGATTCCCCGGCCCGACGAAAGTGGCCAAAGCCGTCTGGCTCTGCTCTTTTGTCTCTGTTTCAGAGGAAAAAATCAGAGATGTCGCGGCGCAATAAAGGATCAGGGCAAAGGCCACGCAAGCCGCGCCTGTCCGCATCCTGCGATTTTCAAAAATATTTATCCACTTCGCGCCCATAGCTTTGCTCGTACAGGAAAGCAATTACGGCACTTTGTTGCGGATTTCAAGGGCTTTGTCACCCCAGGCGATGTCGGGTCCAAAAAAAGAAAATAATTTCATCTTTGCCCTAAAGTATTTTTCGCATTTGCCGAAAAGAGCAACGATAGCCTGTTCAGGAAATTGCGCGAGATCTCACCTTTTGCGCCGGAGAAAGCCATGTTCAGCATATTGATTGAAAACCCGGTCATCCGTTTCGCAGGTTCGGGTTTTGCGGAGCAAAATCCCTTCGGGGGACGCTCGCGCGGCCAAATCTTTCCGGAAAACGCCAAGGCCGATGGTCCCCGCGATTATTTCACGCGCACCGGGGAAAGTGAACTCTTCGCCTTGGGCGACCCGGCGACCCGACAGGAAAGCGCCTATGCCGCCGCCGGGCGCAACGCGCGCCGGGCCGCAGGCGGAGGCGCGGAAGGACGCGGCCCGGAACGCGCCTTCATGGGCGCTTTGGCGCAGTCCGGGCTTGATCCGGAAAAAGCTCCCTCTGCCCGCGGGGCCCGCGGTTCTGCCGCAAAGACAGAAGCAGACGAAACTGAGGCGAATGAAGATAGCCTGACCGAAACAAAAAGCATGGGTAACCAGGCTGTCTCCAAAAAAGACGATGACGAGGAAAAAAGCGGCAATCCGCAAAATTTAAGCGAGGAAGACAAGCGGCAGGTTGAGGAGCTGAAATCCCGCGACCGTGAAGTGCGCGCCCATGAACAGGCGCACGCCGCCGCCGGGGCGGGTTTCGCGGGCAGACCAAGTTATGAGATGCAGACCGGGCCGGACGGACGGCGTTATGCCGTTGGCGGTGAAGTGCCCATCGACGTTTCTCCCGCCTCTACGCCGGAAGCCACTATTGCCAAAGCGCGCAAAATTCGCGCGGCCGCTCTGGCCCCCGCCGAACCTTCCGGACCGGACCGGGCCATAGCCGCCAAGGCCGCGAGCATGGAAGCCGAGGCCAGACAGGAAAAAATTTCGGGGAAAGATGAAGAAGAGAACCCCGGCGGCAATGCCGCTGCATCAGAACCCGGCGGTATAAGAGAAGCGGTTCGGAGCGCGACTGCCAAGGACGACAGCCTGACCGCGCCGGAAACTGACGGGGACGACTCCAAAGAGTACGGCAAAATCGCCAGGGCCGCGCAGGCTTACGCCCGTGTTTCCGGAGCGCTTGCGCCTGTGAAGTTGGAGTATGGACGCGGCTTGTCCCTGGCTGTATAGGGATTTCCTTTAATCCCCGCCGAGTCCGAGATTCCGGGCTATCTGCTTTGCCGCCGAGCGTCCCGCGCCCATGGCCAGAATAACCGTGGCCGCGCCGGTCACTATGTCGCCGCCGGCAAAGACGCCGGGAATCGCGGTTTCATATTGCTCATTCACCTCAATATAGCCGCGCCGGTTCAATTTGAGTTCCGGGGTCTCTTCCAGGAGAATGCGGTTGGCTTCCGTGCCCAGGGCGATCACAGCCAGATCCGTTTCCAGGATGCGCTCGGCGCCCTTTTTCGGCGCCGGGCTGCGGCGTCCCGAGGCATCGGGTTCGCCCAGTTCCATCTCCTGCAGTCGGACGGAAACCAGCCGCCCCTGCTCGTCACCCTGAAAAGACAGAGGCGCGGCGAGTTCCTCAAGGATCACTCCCTCTTCTTCGGCGTGTTCAAGTTCTTCAGCCCGGGCCGGCATTTCCGCCCTTGTGCGGCGATAGACAATGCGCACACTTTCCGCGCCCATGCGCAGAGCGCAACGGGCGGCATCCATAGCCACATTGCCCGCCCCGTAAACCGTGACCCGACGGCCCTGGTAAACCGGCGTGTCCTGCCTCGGAAAATCATAAGCCCGGCCAAGATTCAGGCGGGTCAGGTATTCATTGGCCGAGAGCACGCCGATGAGGTTCTCTCCCTCGATCCCGAAAAATTTCGGCAGTCCGGCCCCGATGCCGACAAACACGGCCTTGTAACCTTCGGCAAACAGGGATTTTACGCTGAAGGTCTTGCCTCCCACCCAGTTGAGACGAAATTCCACGCCCAGATCGCCAAGCGCGGAGAGTTCTTTGCGTACCACTGCCGTTTTGGGCAGACGAAATTCCGGAATACCGTAAACCAGCACCCCCCCCGGCTCGTGCAGGGCCTCGAAGACCGTGACCCTGGCCCCACGCGCGGCCAGATATCCGGCCGTGGTGATTGAGGCCGGACCAGAACCGATGCAGGCCACTTTGGGCGCATCCGGTCCTGAATGGGGCGCGGGCGCTGTGTTCTTTGCGGTCTTGTCCTCCCGGGCCAGGAAAAAGTCGGCAACATAGCGTTCCAGACGGCCTATGGCCACCGGATTTTTGGCGGCGTTCAGCACGCAGCGGCCTTCACACTGGTTTTCCTGCGGACAGACGCGCCCGCAGATTGCCGGCAGACTGTTGGTGGACTTTATGACCCGGATGGCCGTGTCCGGATCGTCCCCGGCAACGGCCCGGATAAAGTCCGGGATAGGCACTTCCACCGGACAGCCGGAGATACAGTGCGGCTTCTTGCACTGCAAACAGCGTCCGGCTTCGGCAACGGCCTCTTCATGGCTGTAGCCCAGAGCAACTTCATTATAATTTCCGATACGCGCTTTCGCGTCCTGACAGCGCATCGGGACCCGTGTTTTTTTGACTTTTTCGCTCATGACCGGCACCCGCATTGCTGTTCACGATAGAGATCGTGAGAAATTTTTTCCTGGTCCTTGAAAGAAGCCAGCCTTTTCTGCAACTCGTCAAAATCGACCAGATTGCCGTCAAATTCCGGCCCGTCCACACAGGTGAAACGGGTTTGCCCGCCCACACTCACCCGGCAGGCCCCGCACATGCCCATCCCATCCACCATCATGGCGTTCAGGCTGACAGTGACCGGCCTGTTGAATGGTTTCACGGTCCCGACCACGGCCCGCATCATGGGGACCGGTCCGACCGCCACCACTTCGCGCACGGAAGAGTCGGCGCGCAGGCGTTCTTCCAGGGCCTCCGTGACCAGACCCTTGCGACCGGCGCTGCCGTCGTCCGTGGCTATCAGAACCTCCGGACAAAAAGATTCCAGTTCCTTGCGGAAGAGCAGGAGATTTTCACTGCGCGCGCCGATTACCGCCACCACATGGTTGCCGGCCCGGTGGTGACCCTTGGCGATATGATGCATGGCGGCTATGCCCGTGCCGCCGCCGGAGCAGATCACCGTGCCCACCTTTTCAATGTGCGTGGGCCGCCCCAGCGGGCCGCAGACATCGGCTATGCTGTCCCCGTCGCCCATGTGGTTCAGGGCGTCCGTGCTCTTGCCCATGACCAGAAACACTATGCTGATGACGCCGGCTTCGGCGTCCGCATCGGCAATGGTCAGGGGGAAGCGTTCTCCATTCTCGCTCACGCGCAGCATGACAAAATTACCGGGTCGGGCGGCTGCGGCGATGCGCGGCGCGTCAAGCAGCATCAGACTGGTGCGGCCCGGTATGAGTTCCTCTTTGCGGATGATCTTTGTCGGCATAGGACTTTCTGACCTTTACAAATACCGGGTTTATGCGAAGAGCCCAGCTCTTGGGCGATGCGGGGAAAATTATAGGAAATTTGTCTTTTTAAAGCCACCCGTTTTTGAGGGATATTGACAAAAATAATTTTTTTCCGGACAGGTGGATTTTGAAACGGCTAGGGAGAGGGTACATGCTGCTCCCTGACGTCGAAAGAGCCACGAGATCGGGATGGCTTCCGTTTTGTTCTTTCTCGGCATGACGGACCGTTTTGTGCGCTGGCTAACGTGATTCCCAAGGATTGACAAGCGGTACGCCGGATGTTTGGAAATCTGCCGCATTCCGCGTTACCAGCGTCATTTTGTGAACAAGCGCAGTTGCCGCAATCAAGCTGTCCCTGAAAGGTCCCGGGTTCGGCACATGCAGAGCCGCGCTGCGTTTTGCGACCGTAGCATCAACCGGCAGAATCCGTCCGGCGAAGGCAGGCAGAACCTGGACTTCAAGCCAGGTCCGAAAAACAGCGCCTTGCAACGGGTCGCGGCGCTCGGCCAGCAACACGCCGATTTCAAGCTCCTGCACAGTGATGACCGACAAATACAGGTCTGTCGGATCTACACCATCTGCCCACTGCGCCACGTTTTTGTCAGCTCGCCCAATGCGAATTTTTCGCAACTCGGAAACTACGTTGGTATCAAGAACAAACATCAGGAAAAGTCCGCAGGTTGTGCAAGTTCATGCGAAAGCGGAATCTCAAAATCAATATCGGCGAGGTCCGGCATTGCCAGCCAATCGGCAATATTCTTCCGAGTTCCTGTAACACTCCCGATAAAGCTCAATGCTCATCAGCACATGAGCCAGGCGACCTCGATCTGTGATAAAACCGGTCCATTGTT
>JAISKK010000009.1 GCA_031260965.1 Desulfovibrio sp.
CGGCAGCGTTGGCGACATCTGTGAGGTTCAAGGTCAGGGTCTCGTCAAGTTCTATAATCGCGTCCTCAAGGGTCGGAATGGTAATGCTTGTCGAGGTTGACCCGGCGGGAATGGTGATCACGCCGATCAAGGTCCAGCTGCCGTCGCCGTTATCATAAGCCGTGATGTTGTTATCGGCAAACTTGCTTGTATCCAGGTCGGCATAGCTTGCGCGGCCGTCATCGGCTGTCGCCGGGACAGTCACGCTCCAGTTGGCCGTAGTCGGCGCTGAGCTTTCCGCGTTCTGGCTTATGGTGAAAACCAGATCGCCGCCTTCCACCGTCACAGCCGGGTTGCCGCTTACAACAAGGGAATGGTCGTTGTCGCTGATCAGGGCGGTATAGGAACCGCCGCCGCTTATGCTGTCGGCGGCCGGGTTGGCGACATTGGAGAGGTTGAAGGTCAGGGTTTCGTCATTTTCTATAATCGCGTCGTCAAGGGTCGGAATGGTAACGCTTGTCGAGGTTGCCCCGGCGGGTATGGTGATCATGCCGGACAGGGTATAGCTGCTGCCGTCAATGCTGGGGGTGACCGTAATATTGCCCCCGAAATTTGCAGAATCCAGGTCCGCATAGCTTGCGCGACCATCTGTCGCCGCCGCGGGCACAGTGATGCTCCAGTTGGCCGTAGTCGCCGCGGAACTTGTCACATTCTGGGCTATGGTGAAAACCAGATTGCCGCCTTCCACCGTTGCAGCCGCTTTACCGCCGACAACAATCGCCTCAACAACAATGTCTACAGGGGGAGTTACCGGAGGCGTCACCGGCGGTTCCACCGGCGGAGTCACAGGGGGCACAACAGGGGGAGTTACAGGCGGGGGGGGAGGTAGCGTGTTGACGCTGTCCGAGCGCTGGCCGTTAACCGCGCCCAGAACATCACCTTCATTATCGGTCAAATATATGGGATCGGCGTGGGAGACGCCTCCGCTCCAGTGATCCGTGCCAAGCTTGCCCATGCCGTCAACACCGTCAAGCCCTTCGCCCGCATTGTCGGCATAATCCGAACCCGAGCCGGCGGTCGCGCCGGAAGCGGTCACGTCCAGGTCCGGGTTCATGGAGAGCAGAAAGTCGGCCGAAGCCACCTCCGTGCCATCCGCAAGCTGCAGGGTCGGCAAATCATCACCTTCTTTTTCCACAATGAAAAAATCCTCGAGCACGACTTTGCGTCCGTCCTCCAGGGTGATGATCAGATTGTCGCCTTCACGGTCGAAAGATGAAGTCTGGATGTCAAAGGCAAAAGTCAGTGTGCTGGCTAGATCCACCTTGACGCTGTAAGTTCCTTCCGGAGCGGAAATAAGCTGAGTGGCCATGATGAACCCCCCTTGAGGTTACGGCAATGATACAAAGTTGAGATTTTTTTTCGGCAAAGTCGGAAAAGGAAGATCTGAAAAAAAGAAAAACATGCGGCAGAACGCCACATTGGCATTTCCCCCAGGCAATCTTGAACCCCTTTCCCGCCGCGCGGCACAGCCGTAAACGCGGCCAACCTTGCTATCCCCCGTATTATTCAAGCTTTATCCAGACGCTGCAATAATGTCAAGTCTTTTTTTATTTTATTAAAGACGTCTGGCGCTTTTCCTCATCTCCTATGCCTTCAGCATAGGCCAAGACGTTTGTATCCAATGCTACCCACATGTCCTGTCCTCGTACAGTTCATCCCTTGTCCAGTTCCGCTGGCCACTTGCACATTGGTTTTCCAATCTGTGCAACAGGGAATGTCTGGCGGCCTGACGACCTGTTTTAGCATCCACGGGACTCATCTTCGCCACGGGAGTTCCACGGGATATTATGACAACGCTTTCTCCCCCGGCAACACCCCGCAACAATCCAGAAAAATTACGATTTGCATCAGAAGCTGTTACAGTGCGCATAGCGATCCTCCATATGTAGTGTTCAACACTATATCAATGTCAATACAGAAGTCAATCCCGCAATTGCCAGCATGTTGAGCGCGTATGGAATTGGATTGATCAGTTGTCCATACAGTCTCCCGTTTGCCCAGTCGCCATCCCCTTCTTGACAAGCTCCTGTAAAGGGTTTACCGGGTAACAATATTAAAAATAGGGTCACGACCAACCGAGAGGAAGTCTTTGAGCATTTTAAGCACAAGCTTGCTGTCTACCCGTAAAAAGGATTCATCTCAGATGGCGAATAATAAAAAAATTATCATGGCCGTTGATGATATGCCGCCGATTCTGAAAATTTTCCGATGGGCGTTACGGGATCAATTTGATGTGCGGGTGGTCAGCTCCGGCGTACAGGCTTTGGAATTGCTGGAGCGTGTAAAAGTTGACCTTATCCTGCTGGATATCGAAATGCCCGGCATGTCCGGATTCGACATCATAAAGCATTGCAAAGCGGATCCGGCTCTCAAAGATATTCCTGTCATTATCGTCTCCGGCAACACGAACGAAAAAGACATCATCGAAGCGACCAATGCACAGATTGCCGGTTATATTGTGAAGCCTTTTACCGCCAATGATCTGCGTGAAAAAGTGCAGACAGCATTGCATATGAACAGCAAAATTTAAGGAAGCGGAAATATGGCCTCAGACGTCCAGATTTCGCCGGAAGGAGCGAAAAAGACAGCCGTTTTGCTGCTCACCATGGGCGAGCAGTTCGCGGCCGAAGTCTTCAAGCGTATGGGACGCGACGAACTGGCCGCCGTTTCCAGAGCCATGCTGCAGATGGAAACCGTGCCCAAGGAACTGGTGGAAGATGTCCTGCGCGAGTATTACCATGCCCTGATAACAGGCCGGGAAATGATCCGGGGCGGGCAGGACGCCGTCAAACGTCTGCTGCTGCCCAATGTGGACAGCGAAACAGCCAAATACGTCAGCGATTATCTTGAACTTGACACCGGTCCCGTGCCTTTCAAGGGCATAGGCCGGGTATCCGCCAAAATTCTCGCCCAGATCCTGCGCAACGAGCATCCGCAAACCCTGGCCCTGATCCTCGGCAACCTGCCCTCGGATCAGGCCGCCGATCTGCTCACCAAACTGCCGGTGGGGGTGCGGGCGGAAATTCTCATGCGCCTCGCCAATCTGGAATCCGTGCCGGAGGAGATGCTCCTGGCCGTGGACAAGGTCCTGGAAAGCCAGCTCATAGCCATGGGCGGCAAGGAGGGCAAGAAGGTGGGCGGCATCAATTCCGTGGCCGAAATCCTGAACGCCGTGGACCGGGCAACCGAAGAAGAGGTGCTTGCGGAAATCGAGGAAGAATCTTCCTCCATGGCCGAGGAAATCCGCAACCTCATGTTCGTGTTCGAGGATGTCAAAAGTCTGGAAGACCGGTCCATCCGCGAGATCCTCAAGGAAATTTCCAATGAGGACCTGACCATGGCCCTGCGCGGCGCGACCGACGAGATGAAAAACCTCTTTTTCAGAAATATGTCCGAACGCGCCGGCAACATGATCCGCGAAGATCTGGAGATTATGGGACCGACCCGCCTTTCCGATGTCGAGGCCGCGCAGCAGAATATAGTCAGGGTAGTGCGCAAGCTGGAGAGCGAGGGTCGGATCATGGTCAGCCGCGGCGGAGGCGATGTCTTTGTCTGATCAGGACAAAACCCCCGAATCTTCCTGGGGTCTTATTTTTACCGAGGGCGGAGAACACAGTCTGAGCAGCTTTGAGCGTTCCGGCCAGTCCTCCTGGAACGCGAAGGACGAGGAAAAATATCTGGAGCGCGTCCGCCTCAAGGCCGAAAGCATGGCCGCGAGCCTCATGAGCGCGGCCAAAAACGAAGCCCAAAAAGCGCATGAACAGGCCAGACGCGAGGGCTATGAAAAAGGTCTGGCCGAAGCGCGCGACGAACTGGAAAATCTCCGCTCCGGCATGGCGGGTTCCCTGGCCTCCGTATTGAGCGCCATCGAAGGTCAATGTTCGCATATCTTCGACAGTTGGCGTGAGGATATTCTGGCGGTGGTCCGGCTGGCCGTGGAGCGCGTCACCGCCCTTGAACTCTCCGAAAAACGCGCGCAAAGCCTGGACGCCCTGATCAACGAGGCCGTCGCGCTTCTGGAAAAACGCCGTGAGCTGGTAATTCGCGTCAATCCCGAAGACGAGCCCGCCCTGGGCGATATTCTGAATCTGGCCAAAGAGCGCTTCCCGGACGTTAAATCCTGGCGTCTGCGCGCCGATGCCGGCATCAGCCCCGGCGGCATCATGGTGGAAAGCGAATCCTCCCTGGCCGACGGGCGCGTCGAAAAACGCATCGCGGCCGTTGACGAGATCCTGAAACAGATCTCCCTCGCCGAAGATCTCAATGAGTCTTAGTCCCGTCAGCGCCGCGCGCGCCCTGTCCGCCCTGAACCCGATCACGGCATACGGCAAAGTGACCGGCATTGTCGGTCTTGTGGCGGAAGGCCGGGGCATAAAAGCTCCCCTGGGTTCCCTCTGTCATATTCTGCCGGAACGCTCGGGACTGGGGACAGAAAAAGAGAAGGGAGAAGGCGCGGACGCCGTCCCGGTTGAAGTTGTCGGATTCAAAAACGAGGCCACCCTTTTTATGCCCTTCGGAGATTTGCGCGGGGTGGAGCCGGGGAGTCTGGTGCGCAACTCCAGCCGCCCTCCTCTTATGCCGGTGGGGCCGGAAATGCTCGGCAAGGCCTTTGACGCCTTCGGCGTTCCCCTGGACAGCGCTGTAAACGTCTCTCTGCCCGAACTTGTCCCCCTTTATGCGGATCCGCCGTCGCCCCTGTCCCGGCCGCGCATTGACAGCCCCCTGGATGTCGGGGTGCGCTCCGTCAATGCCCTGCTCACTTTGGGCAAAGGTCAGCGTATCGGGATCATGGCCGGTTCCGGGGTGGGCAAATCCACCCTGATGGGCATGATGGCCCGCTATGCAAGGGCGGACGTCAACGTCATCGGGCTGGTGGGTGAACGCGGACGCGAGGTGCGCGAATTCATGGAAAAGGACCTGGGTCCGGAAGGCATGGCCAGGTCCACGCTGGTTGTCGCCACTTCCGACCAGTCGCCGCTGGTCCGCCTGCGCGCCGCCTATGCGGCCACAGCTGTGGCGGAATATTTCCGGGACCGGGGACTGGACGTGCTTTTCATGATGGATTCCGTCACCCGCTTTGCCATGGCACTGCGCGAGATCGGTCTGGCCGTCGGAGAACCCCCGACCACCAAGGGTTACACCCCCTCGGTATTCACCCAGCTCCCCCGTCTGCTGGAACGTTCCGGCCAGGGACCGCGCGGAGCCATAACCGGCATCTACACGGTTCTGGTTGACGGCGACGATTTCAACGAGCCGGTGGCGGACACGACGCGCTCCATTCTGGACGGGCACATCGTGCTGACGCGCGATTTGGCGGACGAGGGACATTTCCCGGCCATAGACGTTTTGCGCAGCATCAGCCGTCTGCGCTCGGACATTGTCACGCCCGGGGCCGTCGAAAACGGGCGCATTGTCATTTCCCGCCTCGCGGCATATAAACGCGTGGAAGACATGATAAATATAGGGGCTTACGCCCCCGGCTCCAATCCGGAGATTGACAAGGCCATCAGCGCATACGGTCCGACCAGAGATTTTTTACGCCAGGATGTCGCGCAATCCTGCTCTCTTGAGGAAAGCTTCAAACTCCTCGGCGCTCTGGCGGCGCTGTAATTTTATTTCCCTTCCGGGTACGGACGCTTCGCATTTGTAATACGAAGCCAGCGAACAAGGATATATCCATGAACGTCTTAAAAACTGTCAAGGGCTTCGCCGATCTCTTCCCTCCCCAAAGCAATCTCTATACCTTTATGGAGAACACGGCCCGCAGTGTATTCAGCGCCCACGGATACCTGGAACTGCGTCTGCCCATCCTCGAATACACGGAACTTTTCCAGCGCGGCATCGGCACGGACACGGACATTGTAGGCAAGGAAATGTTCACCTTCCCGGATCGCAAGGGCCGCTCCTTGACCCTGCGCCCGGAGGCGACGGCGGGGGTGGTGCGCGCCTATATAGAAAACGGTTGCCAGAGCAGGGAGAAGGTCAGCCGCTTTTTCACCTGCGGTCCCATGTTTCGCTATGAGCGTCCGCAGGCGGGACGCATGCGCCAGTTCCACCAGATCAACTGCGAATGCATCGGCGCGCCGGAGGCCCAGACGGACGCGGAAATCCTGCTCATGCTCATGACCTTTCTCGGGGACCTGGGAATCGGCAACCTGCGTCTGGATATGAATACCCTGGGCTGTCACGTCTGCCGGCCCGCTTACCGGCAAACTCTGGACGCCTTCCTCGCCGCTCTGGATCAGGACAAACTCTGTCCGGACTGCCGCCGCCGTCTGGTAACGAACCCCCTGCGCGTTCTGGACTGTAAGGAACCGGGGTGCAAGGAGATCACCGCTTCCGCTCCTGCCGTTCGCGACCATGTCTGCGCGGACTGCGCCGCCCATTTCGCGACTGTGCTGGACATTCTGGACGCGGAAAAACAGCCTTGCCACATAAACCCGCGTCTGGTGCGCGGTCTTGATTATTATACGCGCACCACCTTCGAGGTGGTGGCGACAAACATCGGCGCGCAGGGAGCGGTGGCGGGAGGCGGACGCTATGACGGACTGGCAAGGGATTTGGGAGGACCGGATGTGCCGGGCATCGGCTTTGCATGCGGCATGGAAAGACTGGCCCTGCTGCTCGGCGCGCGCAAAGGCGGGTCCCTCGCTCCGCGCCCGGACTTCTATTTCGTCATCCTGGAAGAGGCTTGCGCGAAAAGAGCCCTTTTTGCCGCCCGCGTTCTGCGCCGGGCCGGACTCGCCGGGACAGGCGACTTTTCCCCCGGCTCCCTCAAAAGCAAACTGCGTCTTGCTGCCCGCGCCGGGGCGCGTTATTGTATGATCCTCGGCGAATCCGAGCTGGCAAAACAGGAAGTTCTGATCAAAAATATGGACGAGGGCAGTCAGGCATTCGTCCCTCTGGCCGATCTGGCACACTGGGCGAGCGGACTGTTCTAGAATATTTTATGTATCAACCGCTTCAGGGCGGGTTGATTGACATTCTCAAAAGTTCAGGGAGCATATCATGAAACGACTTGCAGTGCTTTTTGTCATTTGCGCCCTGGGAGCGACCCTCGGCGGCTGCTCCTGGATGGGCCGGACAGCGGGAAAAACCCAGGCCACGATCGAGCGCAAGGCGGGAGAGGTCGAACAGGGCTATCATCAGGGCTACAAAGAAGGAAAGGGCGGCACGCATCATAGCGCGTCCGGGGACGAGAAAAAGCCAGAACCGGCCCCTGCCGCGTCCGGTGACGGGAAGGATTCGGTTCCGGCTGAAGAAAAAGCCGAGGAATGAGGCGGCGACCTAGAACTCTATGCCGCTCTGGCGGGAACAGCGGCGCCCTGAGCCGTTGCGCCGCTCCCTTCCTTGAGCCAGCTCCTGATAATGCCTATGGCCTGTTCGATGTTCTGTTCACTGAGCTGCAGGGCATGGACCTTGATATCCTCAAGTTTTTCCAGCATGGCGGTGGCGACCACGGCCTCGTCATCGTCATCAATAAGGGCCAGACGCTCATCCGGGGCCGGAAGTCCTTCCAGACCTTCGATCATCTTGCCTTCCACCTTGGGCCGGATCAGGGCCAGGATGATCGGGCGCACAATCAGCACCAGGAAAAGAAAGGCCAGAAAGGCGTTGAGCAGGGGTTTGCCGAAACGCAGGCCGTAGTCCGCAATCAGGGCTATCGCGCCCTGGGGCGTTTCGATCTCCACGCCCTGGAAAGCTATGCTGCTGACCTCTATGGTGTCGCCGCGCGCGGAACTGTAACCGACAGCGCTTGAGACGAGCTGTTTTATGCGCGTGATTTCCTCTTCGCCGCGCGGCACAAAAACGCTTGTTCCATCTTCTTTTTTCTCATAGCTTCCGTCCACGATCACGGCCACGCTCAGGCGGTCTATGGCCCCGACATTGGAAACGATGTTCTGCTCTTCCTTGTTGATCTCATAGTTCATGACCCGGTCTTCACTGCTGGAATTCTGGTTGGAGACCGTGCCAGAAGGGCCGTCGCCCCTGAAGTTCGGGTCCGGAACCCCGCCTTCGATGGCCGCCCGCCCCTGGGTGCTGGTCTCCCGGCGCGTTTCCGAACGGATAACGGTTTTTTCCGGGTCATAGAGTTCGCGGCGGATGGTTTTCTGGCTGAAATCCAGATCCGCGTTCACGCGGGCTATAACGTGCCCCGCCCCGACCACGGGCATCAGCATTTCCTCTATACGCCGCTCCAGATTCATCTGGGTGTTGATCTTGAAGTCGTGCTGGGTGCGGGTCAGCCCGTTCAGGGAGCCCTCCTCGTCCGGCTGGTGCAGGACCTTGCCGTTGGTGTCGCTTATGGAAACCTTGCTCTTGTCCAGCCCTTCCACGGCCATGGTCACCAGGTTCACCAGGGCTTCGACGTCCTTGGGCTCAAGCTTTTTGCTGCCGCTCAGCTTGAGCAGGACCGAAGCGGAGGGTTTTTGCTGTTCTTCGATAAAAAGACTGCGGTTGGGGGTGACCAGATGCACCCTGGCCGATTCCACGCCGGGAAATTCGCTTATGGTGCGGGCGAGTTCGCCTTCAAGGGCGCGGCGATAGGACAGTTTCTGGACAAAATCCGTCTGCCCGAGCTTTACATCGTCAAAAATTTCAAAGCCGACGCCCTGTCCGGTCAAAAGTTTCTGTCCCGCTATCTCCAGACGCAGGGGATATACGGATTCCCTGGGAACCATAATGGCCGTTCCTTCCTGTTCAAGCTTGTAGCCAATCTTTTTTCCGTCCAGAACCTTGATTACCGCTGCCGCGTCCTGGGGGGTAAGATTGGAATACAGGGCTCCGTAATCGGAGCGGCCCAGCCAGAGAAGCAGGCCGATAAAAACTGCAACGGACACGGCGGCCAGTACGCCGATGAAAACGCGCTGCGTCATGTTTATTCTGGACCAGAACGAGACGATACGGTCTCTGGCGGTGGAAAGAACGGGGGGCATGGCGGCTCCTTAAAACTGGTTATTTACGGATCAGAACTGCATCCGGGTCAGTTCCTTATAGGCCTCTATGACTTTGTTGCGCACGGCGGCGGTCATGTTCATGGCCAGACCCGCCTTTTGCAGGGAAATCATCAGCTCGTGCACATTCTGGTTTTCGCCGGAGGCAAAAGAAGTGATCATATTTCCCCGCTCCACCTGCAAACCATTCACCTTTTGCAGGGAGTCGCGCAAAACGTCCGTAAAATCATTTACTTTGGGCGCTTCACCGGGCAGAGCCGAATTTTTTATTTTGCTCTCGGCCTTCGCGAAATTTTGCAGGGCGTTGCTGTACGCCTTAATGCCCACGGACTGAATACTCATGGCTCTCTCCGCTATCTGTTGATCTCAAGGGCTTTCGTGTACATCTGCTTGATGGTGTCCACGCTGCTCACATTGGCCTCATAACCGCGCTGGGCGGTCATGAGGGCGGCCATCTCCTCCACCACATTGATGTCCGGATAGGCTACATAGCCGTCTTCATTGGCGTCCGGATGTCCGGGCTCGTAAACAAGTTTCAGAGGACGCTGATCCACCGGGATGGCCTGCACACGTACTCCACGCAGTTCCTTGTCCAGGGCGCCGCGCATCTGGGTCTTGAAATCCGCGTCCAGGGGGGTGGATTCCAGAATCACGCTGCGCCGGCGATAAGGACCGCCGTTTGCGGTGCGGGTTGTTTTGACGTTGGCCAGGTTCATGGAAATGATGTTAATATGGGTGCGTTCGGCGCTCAGGGCGGAAGCGCCCATATCCAGAGCGGTTATGAAGTCCATTATTTCTGCCCCTCAACTATTATTTGTTTAAGACCCTCGAATTTGCTGCGGATAACCGTGGCCAGAGCCGTATAATGCAGGTTGGTCTTGGCCATGACGGCCATTTCCTTGTCCAGATCCACGCGGTCCTCACCGTGGATGATGCGCGGTTTGAAGGCCTTTTCCCACTCCGCGCCGAAGGTTTCGGGCGCGAAAACCGAAGGGATGTGCTTCTGGTCCGTGCGTGTCACCTTGCCTTTGGCGTCAAGGCCGAGCGCGACCTGCAGCTCGTCCTCGAACATGAGCTTGCGCGCTTTGTAGCCGGGGGTCTTGATGTTGGCCAGGTTGCTGCTGACCACGTTCTGACGCTCAAGCTGCATATCCAGCACCTTGCTCATCAGACCGACTGTGGGATCAAAAAGACTTTTCATACTAATCCTCCAAAAGCCGGGCGGGTATTAAACCCGGGCGGACCTTTGCCATAAGGTGGGGACAAATTTCCCTGAGCTGCGCACCTAGCATAGCAATAAGCGTTCCATACATATAACATGTTG
>JAISKK010000066.1 GCA_031260965.1 Desulfovibrio sp.
TAAAATAAAATCTTGGCTTGCAGCGCCACTGTCGGTTTTTGGACGCTGATGGCTTGCGCTCGTCCGCGCCTTGCAGGGGAAGATTTTGCCGCTGCGGAGCGCGCAAGTATTATTTTTAATACCTTGAAATAATTTATCAAATTACTTCGGATCGAGTTTTTGCAACATTTGGCACGCTCTTTGCTTCAAAAAGCGCAACAACCGCATCGCGCCAGATCAAACTGCGGAAAAATCAGGACCGCTGGTCCGGAGGGGAAAATGAGTCAGATAGATTATGAAATCAACAAGGAACTTGGCGAGTGCTATCTGTTTATGGGCGAATACGACAAGGCCCGCGACTATTACAACAAGGCCATCGAATGCGACGGCGGCGTTGCCGACCCCTTCCTGGGGCTGGCCGCGATAGCCGTGCAGAAAGGCAATTATAACGACGCCCTGGCCTTTTACACAAAAGCCAGCCAGGTCAACCCGGGCGAAAAGTCGTTTACCGGGATGGGCATGATTGAAGTTGAGCAGGGCAGCTACGCGACGGCTTTCGAGCATTTCGCCGCCGCTCTTTCCTTCAATCCCGGCAATATGCTGGCCGTAAACAGCCTGGTGCAGCTCGGCTATGTCTTGAACCGCCTGGACGATGTGCTGCCGCATCTTGAGGCCGCTCTGGAGCCGGGAGACACGGATGCGGTGCGCTATACCCTGGCGGCCTGCCTCATGGCCACCGGCAAAAATGCCGCAGCCAAACGGCATCTGGAAATTTTGCTTGGCGCCAATCCCGCGAACACGGGCGCCAAAGAACTTTACGCGCAATTGGCCGCGTAAAACGGTGCGCAGAGGGTAACCAATCCCGCACGCACACGATCCCCCCCGTACGGTTTCCCGGCCTCAAGCCGGCGCGAGAGGCCGGGAGATCACAAAGGGGATGAGCCGATGCAGAGTCATGTGATGATGCGCGCCCACGCAGGGAAGCCGGGCGCGTTGTCATTGCCCGCCAAAGCCCTGACTGTCCCTGGCGACCACACGCGCCTCAGCTTGACTTGGCGCTGATGCGTGCTACAATTTCGGCCCGAAAGGGCAAAGCGGCGGCATACGCTTGTAAAAATCCCCCCTGCCCTTCTGCAACCCTGCCATAAACCGGTATCTTCGTTTGAACCCTAATGACAAAACCTTCAGCATCCGCATCAGGGACGGCGCGCCCCGCCTGGATGCCTGTCTTGTTCCGCATTTGCGCGACGAGGGTTTTTCGCGGGAAAAAATCAAAAAGCTGATCAAGGACGGATTCGTCAGGGTCAACGGCCAAGTCCTTACCCTGCCCAAAGCCGATGTCTCCCCCGGCGCAAGGATAGAAGTCATCCTGACCCGCGCCCCCTCCTCCCTTGCCCCCAAAGCGGGCGAACTCAAGGTGCTTTACCGCGACGCCGCTCTCGCCGTCCTGGACAAGCCGGCCGGGATTGCCGTGCATCCGGGCGCCGGTCCGGAACAGGAAACACTGGCGCACCGGCTGCTGGCCCATTTTCCGGAACTGGGCAAAATGGAAGGCTTTCGACCCGGCATTGTGCACCGCCTGGACAAGGACACAAGCGGCGTCATGCTGGTCGCGCTTTGCGAGGAAAGCCGCCTTGTCCTGGCCGGGATGTTAGCGCGCCGCGAAATTCACAAGATATACCTGGCGCTTCTGCACGGCGTTCCAAAGCGCAGGGAAGGGGTAATCGAGACCCCGATCGGCCGGGACCCGGCCAACCGGACGAAAATGGCCGCCCAGACGGGCGGCAAAGCGGCCAAAAGTGCCTATCGCGTTCTCTACGCCGACCCGGAGGGAACTTTTTCCCTGGCCGCGATTCAAATTTTCAGCGGCCGCACCCACCAGGTGCGCCTCCATATGCAAAGTATCGGTCACCCCCTGATCGGCGAAGCCCTGTACAAATCCCCCCGTTACCCGGACAAGGGCGCAAAACGGCAAATGCTGCACGCTTTCAAGCTCGCTTTCGCCCATCCCCTGCCGGACAGGGCCCCGCCCGGAAGCAAGCTTGAGATGTCCTTCACCTGCCCGCCCCCGGCGGATTTTACAGCCTGCGCCCTGAGCCTCTGCCGCCGCCCCCTGCGCCTTGTCGTCACCGGCTCGCCGGGCTGCGGCAAATCGGCCCTGCTGTCCGCTCTGAGCGCGGCCGGACTGCCGGTGTTCAGCGCCGACAAGGTGGTGGCGGACTTTTACGCTCCCGGCGGGGATGGAACACGCCAGTTACAGGCGCGTTTCGGCGGCCGTTTCACTCCCGATCCCCAATCCGGCGTGGACAAGGCGGCCCTGGGCGCGGCCATGCGCGCCGAGGACTCCCTGCGCCGGGAAGTGGAGGCGCTGATCCACCCCCTGGTTTTTCACGCCCTGCGACAATTCTGGACAGAAGACGCGCGCGGCCGGGATTTCGCGGTAGCGGAGATCCCCCTTTATTTCGAGACGATGCGGGGCAAAGAAAAAGCGGCGACTCCCGACGCTGCGCAAGGCGCTCCCCTGGTCATCGGCGTACGCTGCCCCTTCGCCGTGCGGCATGAACGCCTTACGCGCCTGCGCGGATGGAAGGAAGAAACCATCGCCGGCATGGAAGCCTGGCAATGGCCGGAAGACAAAAAAATGGCGGCCTGCGACTATGTGCTGGACAACAGCGGATCCCTGGCCGATCTTGAGGCCAGAACCCGCGATCTGATCGCCTTCCTTGAGGAAGAGCGGCGCAAAAAAGATGACGCATACGCCAGCAAATTCGCCGCCCTCTATATAAGCTAGAGCCAAAAAAAACAGCCTGACGCAGAATCGCTGCAAAAGAGCCGCTCCCCGGATGTTGAAAGCCGAGACCCAATAGTGTATGACTTGAATACTTCACATATGCCGCCAACGGCAAAGGAGATTTTTATGAAATTGTTTGGCCTGTCCCCGGCTTTTTCCGGCAGATATTTCCCCTCTCTGGTCATGCTTTGCGCCCTCTGTCTGACCCTGGTCTCCTGCGCGGTCAAGGACGCGGGCCAGCAGGACGACCCCGCCCAGGCTGACCCGAACCGGAAAAACCTGGCCTACGGAGTAAGCATCAATCTTCCGGCCTCCTGGACCGTGGCCAGCAGTCTTGCCCCGGAAAGCGCCTCCAAAGCGGTTCTGGATCAGCGGCGCAAAAAAGGCGAAGGCATCATGCTTCTGGGCGCGACCGCCTCCTCCCGCAAGGGCGCAGGCGCTCCTGCGGCCAAGGGCGCCGGCTCGGACCCGGTCCTGACCATCTTCCTGCTCAATGACAAGCCCTATTTCATGCCCAGGGAATTTGTGGAAAAAATAAAGCCGCATGAATTTGAGGCCCTGAGCCGGGATATTCTGGAAAAAGAAAAGGCGGTGGCCAAGAAAAACAAAAGCAAGGCCGCTCCCCTGGATATAGCGATTTCGCGCCAGAACATCAGCGGGCATCTGGCGATATTGAGCAATGTTCTGGGCACGGACGACAAGGGCCTGGCCCTGCGCGCCATGCGCTGGGACGTATATCTTCCCGGAGACGCGGGCATAGCGGTGCACGCGGAGTGCGACCCGAATGACAGCGCCGCCGAGCAGGAAATCATGGCTATCGTAAGAACCATAAAAATCCAATAAAATGGATCTTGCCCCGGCAACTGCGGCTTCGCTGAAACTTGTTCTTATTTTTGCCGTCATTATTCTGCTTTTGAAGCTTCATGTGAAACTTTGGCTTACCCTGGCCGCCGCCTGTCTGCTTACGGCCTTCCTGTCCGGCATCTGGCCGGACAGGTGGCCGGGCATAGCGTTCAGGCTGCTGACGGACAGGGATTTTCTTCTGCTCTGTCTTATGATCTGGCTGATGCTCCTGCTTTCCGGCATTCAGGACGCCGGAGGCCAGAGCGCCAGACTGGTGGAAGGCATGGAGGAATACCTGCATAACCCGCGCATTCGTCTGGCCCTTTTCCCGGCCCTGGTCGGTCTTATGCCCATGCCGGGCGGGGCGCTTTTTTCCTGCCCCATGATCAAGGCCGCCGCAGCCGGCATGTCTGTCTCTGATGAGCAGAAAAGCCTGATAAATTACTGGTTCAGGCACATCTGGGAGGCCTCCTGGCCGCTTTATCCCGGCTATGTTCTTACCAGTTCGCTCCTTGGCCTCTCCATGACCACGCTCTGCCGCTATACCTTCCCTCTGGTTTTCCTGTCCTGCGCCATCGGCCGGTTTTTTTACACGCGCAGGGTAATAACACAAAACCCGGTCCAGGACATGCAGAGCCGCAAGGAATGCGCAAAGCAGCCGAGGACTCCCCTGTCCACAGTACTGCAAAACGCCCTGCCCATAGCAGTCACCCTGCTTGGAGCGGCCTTTTTCGGCATCCTCCTGGATATTTTCGCGCCCGAAATCCCGGGACAGGCGGCCTTTTCCATGTCCCTGCTCCTGGCCGTGGTCACGGCCGTCCGGCAGTGCCGGGGAAGAATGAGTAAAAGCGTCGCAAGCCTGGCCCTGTCCGCCAACATGCGCAGCATTTTTCTGCTTCTCCTGGCCATTTTTCTCTTCAAGGACCTCATATTTATAAGCGGTCTGGTGCGCGATTTAAGCGATATACCCGCAGGCGGGGTCATGCTTTTTATGACCTGCGTGATCATACCCTTCATATCCGGCATGCTGACCGGGATCATGGTAGGTTTTGTGGGTCTCTGTTTCCCCATTGTTCTGGGTTTCATCCAGCACGCCGGCATGCAGGAATATCTGGTCCCCCTGGTTGTCGTCAGTCTGGTTTCCGGCCACTGCGGGCAAATGCTCTCTCCTCTGCACGTCTGTCTGGTTGTGACCTGCGAATACTTTAAAACCGACCTGTCAAAAATCTGGCCGAAGCTGTTAAAGCCGGTCGCCGTTCTCTTTACAGGCGGCGTCTGCTGGGCGCTTATCCTGCGCGCGGCGGGAGTAAGTTTTTAGACTGGGGGCGCTTGTGAGCATTGACAAGGCGCACAGCCATCCATCAAAACCGGCGCGGGGCTCCAAAAGCCCGCTCCGCTTCTTTATAGTCTGGATTTTACTGCCCTTCTCCCTGATTCTGGCCTCGATCCTCACTTCTCTCTATCTGCTCTGCATCTCCAAACCGGACCTTGTCGCCCGCACCCTGGAGAAGCATATCTCCGCCGCTGTCGGGCTGCCCGTTCACATTCGCGGCGAAGTGCGCCCCAGTCTTCTGCCCTTCCCCGGGCTGGTAGCCACACAGCTTGACATCGGCCCGGCCTCTGAAGAATCTGCCGGCTCCGCTCTGGTGGAGATTGCGTCCGTCAACATCCGCCTGGACCCGGCCAGCCTCCTGGATCTTGCCCCCCGCTTCAGCGTGTCCGGGACCCTGGGTCTGCCCGACGCGGACCTGACCCTGGATTTTTTCCTGGAAGCGTCCCTGGGACGCGCTGATTCTCCTGCCGCGGGGCATCTGAACGGGATCCTCGGCATAAGCCCGCCCGGCAGCCGCATCCTGAAAGCCGACTTCGCCACCGACTTTGCCCTGGCCAGAGATAAAAAAATCCTGGAACTGCCCAATCTTACCCTGCATGCGGAGGGGGACTCCCTAAACGCGACTTTGCAGATCGATCTTGAAACCTTTGAGAGCAGAGGCAAGGTGAAAGTCGAGCATTTGAGCCTGCCGCGCTGGTTCGGCTTCGGGCGGGTGCTCCCCCCCGGCTTGCGCGCCCTGCTGCACAACTTTACAGGGGAATTCGATCTGCTTCTTAACAAGGACAAGGCGGAGGCGCATAACCTCAAGGCTCAGGCCGGGGCCCTGCGCGTCCACGGCTATGTCGGCACGCCGGACTTCAGCGCCCCGGCTGTGGTGGTTCAGATCGAGCTTGAAGACAAGCCGGATCTGGATACGGTCTTCACCTTTCTCGGCGTTGCCGGGCGCGTCATCCCGGATCCTGTTCCGCCTCTTTTCGATCACCCCTCTCTGGCCCCCTATCCGGCAAATCCGGCCAGTCCGGCCGCCCCGCCCGTCCCGGCAGGGGAAGAGACCACCGTCGGTTACGACATCAATATCCATTTGGAAGAGGCCATCCTGCACGGTGTGAGCGGTGGTCCCATAGACGTGCGGGTGCATCCGCATCTGGACAAAAAAGGCGCTGACAAGACGCGGGTGGATATCAAGGCCGACAATTTGCTGCGCGGCCGGGCCGATGGAGTTCTGGACATAGATGCCGGCGCCATACTCATGCGTTATGAGGCCTTTGACATGGATCTGGAGCTTCTGCCGGAAAACGAGGACAGCAATACGCGCATTGCCGGCACGGTCAATGGAGTCTGCGAAATTGACATGCCCATGCGCGAAGACGGCTCCATCGCGGACGACTGGCCC
Organism: Desulfovibrio sp.; assembly: GCA_031260965.1. Taxonomy (GTDB): domain Bacteria; phylum Desulfobacterota; class Desulfovibrionia; order Desulfovibrionales; family Desulfovibrionaceae; genus Frigididesulfovibrio. The sequence goes on from JAISKK010000066.1 coordinate 6,340, forward strand.
CTGCGCGCGGATGCGGCCATAAAAAATCTGGACATCAGCGGCAAATTCCAGGGTCAGCCCTGGCACCTGCTCTCCAAAACAGCGGCAGGCAAAGGCGCGGGTCTGATCCATGCCGTCCTTGAGGAGGGAGTGCGCATCGACGGGGACTGGCGCATAGAAAGCGCGAACCTGCGCGGTTCCTGGCACAACAAGGACGATGGCGCCGTCAAGGGTTCCTTTTCCGGCAGCCTTTTATGGCCTCCCATCCCGGGGAAAGCCGGCGCCAAAAACACAAGACGTAGCGTAGAGCGGGTGAAAGGTAAAGCCGCGCTGAACGGCGAAATGGGCATCCCCCTGCCCGACGGCACGGGTCCCCTGAAAGGAAACCTGAATGCGGAATTTGACTGGAATGTGCATAAAGACAAGCTCAACCTGCTCAAGGCGGATTTTGAAGGACTGGGGAGCTATGCCCAGGGCGCTTTCAGTCTGGATTTATCCGGGCAAAGTACGGTTTTTCAGGCCCAGACCTCATTTAAAACCAATCCGCGCGAGCTTTTCAAGGCCTGGAGAATAGAGATCCCCAGTTGGATCAGTGCCCCCCGGCTTTTTTCCGGACGCATGGAAATTTACCGGGACGGCAGCATCCTGCGTCTGGAGAACTTGCGGGTGGAAGCGGATTCCGCACCGATCAGCGGCAATATCTCCATGCGCCGCGTTCCCGGTCAGACCCCGCAGCAAACAGCGAAAAAAGAGGCTGCAATCCAGGAAGTGTGGACGGCCCGCCTGAGTGCCGAACTTCTGGATTTGGACAATATTTTTCCCCCGGACCCGGTCCCCCGGAGTTTGCAGCCAACTCAGGCCGCCCGGACCAACCCGATCCGGCCCGTCCCCAGCGTAAAAAAAACCTGGGACTTAAGTTCCATGCAGAACATCTCTCTGGATATCCAGTTTTCCGCCCGCAACCTGCGTAAAAACAAACTCACTGCCTCCGATGTCCAGCTTACGGCCCGGTTGCAGAATGACCGCTTTTCCCTATACGGAGGAACAGGGAAATTTTATGGGGGATCGGCGAATATCAGTATGCAGGGCACGATTCTTCCGGAGGCATCCCGCCTGACCCTGCGCAAGGGAACAATGCAGATGGGAAACGTGTCCCTGGGCCGTCTGCTGCAGGATTATACGGGTGAGCAGTCATACGCCGGAGAGGCCGACCTCAGCGTTGAAGCGGGCGGAGTCCTCAGCGGTCCGGACGATTTTCCGTCCAAACTGTCCGGTTCCTGGAACCTCACCATCAAAAACGGCCAGTACCCGGCCTTTCTCAGCGGTCCGGACTCCAAACTGCGCAATACCTTTTCCCTGGCTTCGGCCTCCGGCCCCCTGGATCGGGGGGTTCTGCGCTCGGACAACTTTACCTTGAGCGGGCCCATGGTGGATATGAAGGGTGGCGGCTGGTACGACCTTAATACCAAAGACATGAATATCGAGGTGAGCGTCACCTTCGCCAAGGTCCCGACCATCCCGATCCGCTTTCACGGCAACGCCTCCGCCCCCCTCATGAATATCCGGGGCGCGGACATGGTGGTGGATACGGTACAGGCAGCCGGTTCCGGCATTTTCGGACTGGTCCGGGGGGTACTCTCCATTCCGGTCTGGGCTCTGTCCGGCATCGGTTCGCTTTTTGAGGATGAAGGAGAGACCCAGGCGCCTGTTCGGACACGTCCGCGGGAAATGCCGCGCACCATGGAATTGCCCCAGCAAAGGCCCGCCCCGGTTACAGCGCCTGCTCCCAAAAATCAGGACAAAAGGGAATCCGCCCCGCGCGAGCCGAAAGCCGCAGACGCTTCAAGCGGGAAAAACGGCGATGCCACAGTCTATAATTATGTTTATCAGGCCGGTTCCTACAAGGATGAGGCCGTCTGCGAAAAATTCACACAGCAGCTGCGCGCTGCCGGCTTTAAGGCGCGGACAGCGAAAAGCGTCTCCGGGGACCAGGTCTGGTTCCGCACGCTGATCGATTTCACCGGCCGGCCTGACGACACAAATGCCCTGCGCGAGCGGCTGAAGCAGCATGGAGTGGCGCGTCCCATACTGAACGGCAAGACACCGGCGCGTTGAAAAACCGTCACTATACCCCGTTCACCACATGCTGCGGCCTGCCGTCCAGGAAGGCGCGGATATTCTCGTACACCATATCCATCAGACGCATGCGGGATTCCACGCTGCACCAAGCCACATGCGGAGTGATGAGGCAGTTTTCGACAAAACGCAGGGGATTGTCATCCGCCATGGGTTCCACGGCAATAACGTCCAGCCCCGCTCCGGCGATGCTGCCGCCCTGCAGTGCCCGCAACAGATCCTCCTCATTGATCAGGGGACCGCGCGCCGTATTGATGATGAAAGCGCTTTTTTTCATCAGCCCGAGCAGGGAGGCATTGACCATCCCCTTGCTTTCGGCGTTCAGGGGGCAATGCAGGCTGATCAGGTCCGAGGCGCGAAACATCTCTTCCAGACCGACAAAGGCAAAGGGGACGAAATCCGGGGCCGGCTTCCGGCGCGGCGCATAGGCCAGAACATTCATGCCGAAGCCGTGGGCAATGCGGCCGACGGCCGCGCCTATGTTCCCGAAGCCGACAATACCCATGGTTTTGCCGTAAAGATCAATAATCGGCTTTTCCCAGTAGCAAAAATGTACGCTTTTGCTCCACTGTCCATCACGCACGGTGGCCGCCAGCCGGTCGGCCCGGCCGCAAAGCAGCAGGGCCAGAGTAAAAACATGCTGGGCTACGGAATTGGTTGAATAATCCGGCACGTTGCACACGGGTATGCCTCTGGCGGCGGCGGCCTTTATGTCCACCTGGTTAAACCCAGTGGCCAGAACCCCTATGTAGCGCAGATTCGGCGCGCCGGCCATGTGTTCGGCCGAAATGTAAACCTTGTTGGTGAGGATGAAGGTAGCGTCTTTGACCCTCTCCGCGGTCTGCTCTTTCGTGGTATTGTCGTGCATGACCACCTTGCCGAAATCGGCGTAATCGGGCCAGACAAAATCATCGCCGACGGAGCCGGCATCAAGGAAGACAAGCTTTTCTTCACTCATAATTCTCTCCTCATTTTTTCATGCGCAAAAGGCTCTCACACCAGCCCGTGCAGGGGACCATGCGGCGCTCCCCAGGCGTCTATGCGCCTTTGCAGATCCGGATCCTCCTGCAAAGGCGGGGCATGGAAAGACTTGGAACGCGCGTCGATCAGCAAAGGGCCGGCGCATCCCCAGTGTTTGCAACGACAAAAAGCCCCTGCCCCGTAAATGTCCGTGGCCGGATCCGAGCGAGTAAATGCCGTCCAGAGAAAATTGTCAAGATCCCGGCAGACGAAGTCCGGATCGTCCGCGACGACCAGCAAGGCGATCTGCGGCGCCCCGGCGTCACGCGCCCCCCACTCTTTTTCCGGGCAAAGACCGGGATGCTCCGCCAGAGCGGCCAAAAACGGGTCCTGGGCATCGCGCCCCATCCGGTGCTGGGGACCTTTGCACACGGCTATGCCGGGCGCGAAGATCCGGGCTTGTGAAAAATCTTCCGACAGGGAAAAATGCGCGGGGAACTCCGTGGACAGACAGCGTTTTTCCCTGCCTGCCGCTGCCCAGATCAGTTTTGAACCCTGGTTCAGGCTGACGCCGCTGTAATCCAGAGTGTCCATGGTGGTGCGGGTGATAAAATGCAAATCCCGGGAAAAATCCGTCCGCTTGAGCATATGCGAGAGGAAAGCCAAAATGTCGCGGGTGGAAAGAGCCGCATTATCTTCGGCCGCCGCTATGAGCAGGTATTTGCTCAGACTGGTCTGGGTCGCGCCGAGCAGGGAAAGGGCGCAGGTTAAAAGCTCCTGCGGCACACGCCCTTCTCCTCCATCCCCTCCCTCCACTTCCGGGCCGGAGTCCCGCCCCCTCCGGAGCGCAAGTCCAGCGGCAAAGGGCACATAACGCTCACTCCCGACGGCCAGGAGCAGCGGATGCACGCCGGCTGCATCTACGGCGCGCACTTCACGCACGCCTGCGAAAACAAAAGGCACAAGCCCGGCGGTCAGCTCGTGGATAAATTCGCCGAAGACCGTATCTTCCTGGGGCGGGCGACCTACCGAGGTAAAGGGCCATACCGCCCCCGGACGGTGATAAACGGCGTCCACGCGCAGCACAGGAAAATCGTGAGCCAGACTGTAATAACCAAGGTGATCCCCAAAAGGCCCCTCGCTTTTCAGGGGACTTTTCCCGCCCGCGCAGGCGACATGTCCACAGATGCAGAAATCCGCCTCAGCCGGAATGGGCAGGGCGGAAAAACCGGCCCCGGAAGGGATCCAGGACAGGGGACGCCCGGCCAGAACCCCGGCCAGAAACGCTTCCGGGATACCCTCGGGCAGGGGCATAACGGCGGCCAGGGTCAAAGCCGGGGGACCACCCACAAAAATATTCACGGGCAAATCCCGGCCCCTTTGCAGGGCCTGCATATGATGCGGGCCTATACCCCGGTGAATCTGGTAATGCAGCCCGGCCTCCCTGTCCCGTTCATAAGCGCCGCCGCTGATCTGGATACGGTACATGCCGAGGTTGGAGGCGGAAAATCCCGGCCGGGCAGGGTTTTCGCTGTAGACCTGGGGCAGGGTTATGTAAGCGCCGCCGTCCATAGGCCAGGATACAATCTGCGGCAGCTCGGACAGGGCGCAGCGAAAAGCAGTGACCGGACCGCTTTGCGCTTTGCGGGGGACCGTACGCCACAGCGCTGCGCCCAAACCGCCCCAGTGCCGGGGATGTTTAAGCAGAGCCGGGAGGTCAGTTTTGGCCTTGAACAAAATTTCAAGGGAACGCAGACTGTGCCGGAATATATGGCGGGTACGCTCCATATTGCCGAAAAGATTGGCCAGGACAGGAAATTTCGTAGCCCTCACGCGGCTGAAGAGCAGGGCGGGAGCGCCCGTGCGGCAGGCGCGGCGTTGAACGGCAGCAAGCTCAAGATGCGGATCGATCTCCATGCCCGTAACACGCTTGAGCCGCCCGGACCTCTCCAGATCCAAAATACAGTCCATAAGATTGCGATAAGCCATGCGCCATTCTCCCGGCCTTGCTCCGTCCGCTTCCAGTGCGGCGTCGCTTCATACTGGCGTATAGCCGCGCGGATGGCAACAGCAAAAAAACGCTTCCCGAACCCGCGAATAAGTTTCTTTTTTTCATTGAAACGCGCCCGACTTTGGGCTATGTTTTTAGCGCGCTGCAAAATATGCGCAAGCGACAGCCTGTCCGTTGTTCGCGCTTTGGGGATCAATGCCGTTTCATCCGGCCTTGGCATACTGTCACAAGGAGGCATTGGGAATGCGATTTGAGGTTGGTCTTGCAAAGGACGATGTGGAAAAACGGCTTGCGGACCGGGGAATAAGCCGCCGTCAGTTCCTGAAATACTGTACGGCCGTGGCGGTGGCTATGGGCATGGGCCCGGCCTTCGCTCCCCAGGTGGCCGAAGCCCTGAGCGGCAAATCCGGCAAGCGCCCGAATGTTATCTATCTGCATAACGCCGAATGCACCGGCTGTTCCGAAGCCCTGCTTCGCTCCACCGACCCCCTTATTGACGTGCTGCTGCTGGACGCCGTGAATATGGTCTATCAGGAGACGATCATGGCTGCGGCCGGAGAAGCGGCGGAAGCGGCCCTGCATGAAGCCATGAACAGCCCGGACGGCTATGTGGCTATCATAGAAGGCGCGATCCCCACGCTGGAGAACGGCATTTACGGCAAAATCGGCAACCGTACCATGCTTGAAACGAGCCGGGAGGTTCTGGGCCGGGCCAAAGCGGTCATCGCTTACGGAACCTGCGCCTGTTTCGGCGGCATTCAGGCGGCGGCCCCCAACCCCACCGGAGCCAAGGGCGTGAACGACTGCTTCCGCCAGGAAGGGATCAGGGCCATCAATATTCCCGGCTGCCCGCCCAACCCCCTGAACATTGTCGGGACCATCGTGCATTACATCAAAACCGGCACGGTCCCGGAACTGGACGAACTTTCGCGTCCGCAGATGTTCTTTGCGAAATCCGTACATGATCAGTGTGAACGCAGACCGCATTTCGAGGCGGGACGCTTTGTGCCCTCCTTTGACTCCGACGAGGCGCGCCAGGGCTGGTGCCTGTACCATGTGGGCTGCCAGGGTCCGAGCACGTACAACAACTGCCCGAAGGTTCTGTTCAACGGCGTGAACTGGCCTGTGGGCGCGGGGCATCCATGTATAGGCTGCAGTGAACCCAATTTCTGGGACAGAATGACCCCATTTTATTCGCGTTGAACCACGGCTTTTTGAGGGAGTAAATCCATGTCACAGGTGAAATTCGACGAGTCCTTCTCCGGTCCCATAGTTGTTGACCCCCTTACCCGCATTGAAGGGCATCTCAGGATCGAGGTGGAGGTGGAAAGGGGCAGGGTCAAGAAGGCTTATAGTTGCGGCACTCTCTTCAGGGGGCTGGAAATCATCCTCAAGGGCCGAGACCCGCGCGATGCCCAGCATTTTACGGCCCGCGCCTGCGGAGTCTGCACCTATGTGCATTCCCTGGCCACCACCCGGGCCGTCGACGCTGCCGTAGGCGTGCAGATCCCCCCTCTGGCCGCCATGATCCGCAATCTGGTCATGGCTTCCCAGTATCTGCACGACCATGTGGTGCATTTTTATCATCTGCACGCCCTTGATTTTGTGGATGTGAGCAACTGTCTGAAAGCCGACCCGAGCAAAGCGGCGAAAATAGCCAATTCCATTTCCCCGCGCAAAACCAGAGCGGAAGACTTGAAGGCCGTGCAACAGCGGATCAAGGCCTATGTCGAAAGCGGACAAATCGGACACTTTACCAACGCCTATTTTCTTGGCGGACATCCAGCCTTTGTGCTTGAGCCGGAGTTGGACCTGATCGCCACCGCCCATTATCTGGAAGCCCTGCACTTACAAGTGCGCTCGGCCAGGGCCATGGCCGTTTTCGGCGGCAAAAACCCGCATCCGCAATTTATGGTTGTGGGCGGCGTGTCCTGCTATGACGCCTTGAAGCCGGAAAAGACGAATGAATTTTTGCAACTCATGCAGGAAAGCGCGAAGTTCATCAACGAAGTCTATATCCCCGACCTGTTGGCCGTTGCAGCCCAGTATAAAGATGTGGCTACCTACGGCGGTACGCACAATTTCTTCGCTGTCGGCGAATTTTTCAAAGACGACCAAAACCTGAAATCCGGCTATTTCCCTCCAGGCGTGATTTATGACCGGGATCTGAGTACCGTTGCGGAATTTGATCCGGATAAAATCCGTGAGCATGTCGCGCACAGCTGGTTTGAAGGCAAAGACGCCATGCACCCCTATCAGGGCAAAACGGAACCAAAATTCACGGACCTGCACGGGGACGGCGACCGCTATTCCTGGTCCAAGGCTCCCCGCTACGATGACAAGCCCTGCGAAACCGGCCCCCTGGCCCAAGTCCTCGTGGCTTACGCCAGCGGACACAAGGCAGTCAAACCTTTGGTGGATCACGTGCTTTCCACTCTCGGCGTTGGCCCGGAAGCCCTCTTCTCAACTCTGGGACGCACGGCGGCGCGCGGCATAGAGGCCGCTGTCATATCCAGTCAGATTGAATACTGGGTGCGTGAATTGCAGTATCAAATCGGCGCCGAATCGAAACCCAAGCTCGTGGAAAAATGGGAAATGCCCAGATCTTCACAGGGTGTGGGCTTCTGTATGGCTCCGCGCGGCGGACTTTCCCACTGGATAAATATTGAGGAAGGCAAAATATCGAACTTCCAGCTTGTGGTCCCGACCACCTGGAACATGAGCCCGCGCGATGCCTCGGACATTATGGGACCGATGGAGGAAGCCCTTACCGGCACACCTATCGCCGATCCCAAACGTCCGGTGGAATTGTTGCGCACCGTGCATTCCTTTGACCCCTGCATTGCCTGCGCCATTCATCTCATAGACCCGGAATCCAATGAGGAGCGAGTCTTTAAAGTTTTGTAAGCGGGGACCGCCGGTTACACCTTAAAGCAAACGCAAAGTTAATCATGCCGGCGGCCATTCGTAAATCCCTGCTGCAATTCATATTTTCCGGCGCTTATATGAAACGCTGGAATGACAAACTGCGCCCCACAGAACTCATTGAGATTGACAAACAGGCCCACAAGATGATCGTGGCCTGGATGCTTTGCCGTCTGTCCACACGGGGCGAGAGTCTGGAGCGGCGTCAGACCCTGGAGGAAGAAGTTGCGGAAAAAGGTATTTTTGATTACCTTTTCCGTCTGGTGATCACGGACATCAAACCCCCGGTATTGGACCGCATTCGGGAAAATCCGGACCATTACCGCCGCCTCGCCGCCTGGGCCATGAACGAAATCCAGCCCATCCTGCGTCCTCTGGGTGAAGATTTTTTCGAGCGTTTCGCGGATTATGTACAGCGCCCCCAGTTGCAGGGACAAGCGGCAGACATTCTGACGGCCGCGCACACCTTTGCCAGCGCCTGGGAACTGCGCCTTTTAAAAAGCCTTAATGACCCCTTTGACGAAGAAATACAGGAAATAGGCGAACAACTCATACAGCGTCTGGATTCCTGTGTCCAAACGCCAGGCGTGGCGGAGATAGCCGCCGTCTTCAAAGAGGGCGCGGGGTCCGGCGCAGGGAGCGAAGACACCAAGGGCAGGGCTCTGGCCCGTTTTGTGGTCCTGTGCGGGCAATTGCGTTTTCAAAAGCGCTGGTCCCAGACCCCGCGCATTCCCGAAACCTCGGTGATGGGCCATATGTTCATCACCGCCTGCTACGCCTTTTTCCTTAGTCTGAGCATCGGGGCCTGCCCGGCCCGGCGCGTGAACAATTTTTTCAGCGGGCTTTTCCACGATCTCCCGGAAATCCTGACCCGCGACATCATCTCACCCGTCAAAAAATCCTTCGCCGGTCTGGGAGAAATTATCCGGGCCTATGAAGAGAGCGAGCTTGAGCGCCAAATCCTCAATCCCCTGCTGGCGGACGGGCATACGGACATAGTACAGCGTCTGTCCTATTATCTCGGCCTTAACGTCGGTTCGGAATTCACGGACTGCATTATCAGGGACGGAAAAATTGAACAGGTGACCTTCGCGGATCTGCAAGGGCCCTGCAATCTGGACACGCTTGACCCCAAGGACGGCGAGGCCCTGAAAATCTGCGATATTCTGGCCGCTTACATTGAAGCCTACACGACCATGCGCAACGGGGTCACCTCCGCCCAGATCCAGGAAGCCTTCTGGCGGATGCGGGAACAAAACTCCAGACGTACGCTCGGCGACTTCCATATTGGAGCGATCTTCGCCGATTTTGATTAGGGCCTTTTAGGGCAGTTGACGCTATCCCATAGTCGCTTACGGCGAGCGCCGGTCCAGCAGGTCGCGCAGCCCCTCGCCGAGCAGGTTGTAACCCAGCACTGCGAAAAGAATGGCCAGACCGGGAAAAAGGGAAAGCCACCAGGCCACGCCCAAAGTCTCCTTGCCTTCGATCAAGATATTCCCCCAGCTGGGATTGGGATATTGTACGCCTATGCCCAGAAAGGAGAGGCCGGATTCGGTTAAAATGGCGCCGGCCACACCCAAAGTGGCGGAAACCAGCACCGGAGCCGCAGCGTTGGGCAGGATATGGCGCAGCAGGATACGCACGGTCCCCGCTCCGGACAGGCGCGCGGCCTGAATAAATTCCCGCTCGCGCAGGGACAGGGTTTCCGCCCGCACCAGACGGGCCGTGCCCATCCAGGAAGTCAGCCCGATGACAGCCATGATATTGAAAAGGCTCGGCTCCAGAAAGGCTATGACGGCCAAAATGAGGAAGAAAGCCGGAAAACAGAGCATGATGTCCACAAAACGCATCAGGCATTCGTCTATCAACCCCCTGAACCAGCCGGCAATCAGGCCGACGCTTGTGCCTATGCTCACGGATATGCCCACGGAGACCAGTCCGACCTGGAGGGAAACCCTGGCACCGTATAACATTCGCGCCCAGACATCGCGCCCCAAAGAGTCAGTGCCCAGAGGATGCACAAGGGAAGGAGAAAGGAGAATAGCGTTCTGGTCAATGCGCAAAGGGTCGCAGCCGGCCAGCCAGGGGGCAAGAAAGGCGGCCAGGGCCATGCCGGAGACAAGGAAGATTCCGAGAATGAGCAGACCGTGGGCCGCAAAAAGATAACGCAGTTTTTTGCCGCTCACCCCTCCTCCCTCTTCCCATCCAGCAGAAGTCCGCTGCGGATGCGCGGGTCTGCCAAACCATAGGCAAAGTCGGCCAGAAGGTTCCCGGCCAGGGTGAGTACCGCTCCCAGAACCAGATTGCCCATGATCAGCGGGTAATCCCTGGCCATGACCGCGTTATAGAAAAGCTGCCCCATGCCGGGCAGGGAAAATATGTATTCGAGTATTACACTGCCCCCGATAAGTCCGGGCACGGATAGCCCGAGGATGGTTATAAGCGGCAGCAAGGCGTTCGCCAGGGCGTGGCGAAAAAGCACCAGGCGTTCCGGCAGTCCTTTGGCTCTGGCCGTAAGAATGAAATCACTGCGCAGGACATCCAGCATGGAGGCGCGCATGAAACGCGACATGCCGGCGAGACTGCCGAAGGTGGAAACAAATATGGGCAGAAGCAGATGCCGGGCGATGTCCAGGGCTTTTTCCGGCAAAGAAAGGCTTGCGTAATCCAGGGAAACGAGTCCGGACAGGGGCAGCCATTGCAGTTCAATAGAAAACTGCACCATGAGCAGCAGAGAAAGCCAGAAGCCGGGCAGGGCGAAACCCAGGAAAACAATGAGTGTCGTGATTTTGTCAAAGACTCCGCCGCGTTTTCTGGCCGCGCAGACCCCTATGGGGACGGACAAAAGCAGGGTCAACAGCATGGTTGCGGCATTGATCCAGAGAGTCAGGGGAAGACGCTCGGCAATTTTTTCTGTCACCGGCCTGGAATCGCTGCCCATGGAATTGCCGAAATCAAGCTGGACCAAGCGTTTGAGCCAAAGCGCATACTGCTCGTACAAAGGCTTGTCCAGACCATAAAAAGCGGCCAGCCGCTCCTGGGCCTGAGCATCGGCCAGAGGGTTCATGGTGGTTTGCAGATCCGTCGGGGATCCCGGCGCGAGATGGATCACAAAAAAGCCGACCAGGGTGATGCCGATAAAGACAATCCCGATCCAGAGAATTTTACGCAGAATTCTGCGCAACATTCCTCAGACCCGAATCCACTTTGCCAGCAGGGCGCTTTCCTCCGCCCAGGCCGAGCGCTCAAGGCGAATCTGTAAAAATTCAGCATAAACCTTGTCCAGCAGTTCAAGACAGGACTCGATGAGGTACATTTTTTCCAGAAAAATGGCGTCCGGGTCTTCTTCCCCGCTACGGGCGCTTTCCGTTTTCGGGGTCTTGAGACTGCCCAGGGAAAAGTCGGAGGCCTTGAGGCTAAGGCTCCATTCCTCCGGCTCACGGCAGATGCGCACAAGGGCGGAACTGACTTTCTTGCCCGTAGCCAGACCAAGGCGCGCCTCGCGCAGCTCGGATTCCACCCCGGACACGCTGGCCGTCTCCAGAGAATCGCCCTCCCCGCCCTGAACGACAACGCGCCGTTCAACGCTCACGGTGAAGGGACGCCCGTCCTTGTCATTGAAAATCGCGCCCGTCGCGCCGCGAAACCAGAGCCAGGTGAGAAATTCCTGGCCAAGCAGGATATCCGCGCTCTGGCCGAGATAAGGGGTCTGATCCATTTTTTTATCCCTCACTTTCCGGTCGAGGTCTCAAAACTGCTGGATTCTAGTCCTTCCAGCAGTTCCGGTTCCCCGGACAGGGAAGAGGCAAGTTCAAAGGGGCTTAGAGGGGTGATGTGCAGGTTGAAGGTACGAATGAACAATTCTTCAAAAAGATCCAGCATCTGCGGCCGGGTGGAAGCAAAATAGACAAGGTGCTGCGCGGTGTTCCAGACCACCTGAAATTCCGCCGGCACAGGCAGAAAACGCTTCTTCAGCTTGAACAAAACCTGCTCGCGGATCTCTTTTTTCCGTTCCCTGCCTATAAATTTGCGTCCGGCCTCCCGGTTGCGGTCTTCTTCCACCCGCAGGGCCAGAGCCAGATGTTTTTTGATCACTCCGGCCGGAACCCTTCTGGTGTCCAGACGCAGGGAAAAGCAGACATAGTGGCTCTTTTCCACCGGATTTCTGGAAAAATCCAGGTCCAGGATATCATCAAAGGCCGTCCAGCCGGCGGAGCGTTCCTCCGGCAGATCGTCAATATCCGTGAAACTGTTCCGGCGCAGAAGAGGAATCATTTCCGGCCACAGGGAGGAGGGGACAGGGTCACTTATGCGGTAGCGCGTAAAGGTAGTGGAGCTTTTTAAAAAGGACATGGCGGACCTGGGCTGTGCCGGGATAAATGGTCAAAATTGGCTGGTTTTTTGATCATAAAACATCGCGGGAGCGGATTCAAGCCCTGATTTGCGCGGGCATCCACGCGCAAAATCCCATGGCAGGGCTTCAGTTTGGAAATATGGCCATTATAAGTTCAGTTATCCCCCAGGGAGTTCCGCTTTTCAGTCCTTATAGCGACCATAATTGAATTCCATAAAAAATACATCTGATCTGGATAGCGGCAAGAAATGATGCTGTATTTTTAGCATATCTTGTCGCTATCCCGCGCCACTGTTTCAAGTACAAAAAAGCATTTTCTACAAGATGCCGAGCCTCATAGAGGCATTTGTCATACTCGCTCAGTATTTTCCTATTCTTTTTTGGCGGGATATGCGGAACTCAAAAAATCGTTCAATCACCAGCCAGTATCCTCACCAGCCGGTAGATAGTTTGCATGTCCTTCAGAGACAGTCGCGGGAGATACGCGATCAATTCGACAAGAAGTGCCTCTCGGCTCTGTTCATGCTCGACTTCAAGAATCTCTCTGACGGTCATATCTAAGGCTTTTGCGATGTCATCCAAACATTGAATGGAGGCGTTGACGGTTCCTCTCTCTATTTTCCCCAAGTGCTTCATGCTCATTCCGGCTCTTTCTGCCAGACTGTCTTGGGAAAGATCCCGACTCATTCGCAGGGAGCGGATGCGCTGCCCCAGATTTTTGTTGATACTAGCCATAAAACTTCCTTCATAACCCAGAAAATAGGAAGTATAAGCCACAATTAGATTTTTAATAGAACTGATAAGACTTGACATTTAGGAATTAAAAGACTTATAGGTTCTAAAATGTTCAGCGCTTCTCAGGTCTCGGTATATATCCATTAACTATGCAGTATTTATAAAATTATCCTTTTGGAGGATATTGTACGAATAGTATTGATGACCGCAGCTATACTGTTAGCTATGCAAGGCTTCGCATACGCTAACGCAAAATCCATGTGTCAGGAGAAATTCTTTTTCAGTGTTGAAAAAATAAAGGTATCTATGATGGAGTATTTTGTGATAAAACTGCTTATATAGTAACAATAAAACTAGATAATGGTGAAGAATTTGATTAATTCCGCAATGCTTTGTGCAACTTTTTTGCAGCATAAATCTTTGGGATTTCGAACATATTTTTCAAATTTAAACCAGACAGCATTGATGATGAACATTGAATATAAAGTTATAACTCATATTAATAGGCACTCATTTATATATTTTATTACACTTATTACTGGCATAGCTTTATATATACGTTTAAATTTATTTCATATAGAATCACAAGATTACATAATTTTTTTAAGTAAATGGTACGATAAAATCACTAATGAAGGTTTTTATGCCTTTAGTGAGCTTTTTTCTGACTATACAATGCCATATTTATACTTGCTATATTTTATGGCAAAATTAAAAATACCTGCACTATATGGGATAAAAATAATTTCTGTATTAGCAGAATTTATTATTGCTGTGTACGCAGCAAAAATAGT
>JAISKK010000068.1 GCA_031260965.1 Desulfovibrio sp.
TGATGCCCGGGAAAAGCGAGAGGGAGAGTTCGCCCTCCAGGGTCAGCGTGTGACCCGTGGCTTTTTTCACGGCAGCGATGAGATGCGGTTTGTAGGCTTCGGGCTTGATGAAGACCGTAGCCAGCCCGGCCCCCACAACGACGAGCAGCGCCAGAATAAGAACACCGATGACGAGAAAGCGCACAATGCGTCTCATTATGACCTCCGGGTTGCCGCGCGGGTATCCCGCGCCGGTAGTTTTCCGACTCTATATAGCTTGGAAATCTTGGATAAGGAACTCCTTTATCCAACACGCCGTAAAACCCCGCCGTTCAGGGCGGGGATATAAGGCGCACCTTAACTGGAATTTTGTCTTTAGTTGGGAGTTCGCTGACTTTCAATATATTGGCGCAATATGGAGATAGGGGCTCCGCCGCAGCTTCCGGCAAAATAGCTTGGAGACCAGAGAGCATTGCCAAAGAGTTTTCTGCTGAGTTCCGGGTAGGTCTTTTTGCGTATCAAGCGGCTGGACACGCCCTTGAGGCTGTTGACAAGAGAAGACACGGCAACCTTGGGCGGATAGACCACCAAAAGATGCACATGATCATCCTCCCCATCAAACTCAGTAAGTTCAGCCTCAAAATCAGCACAAACAGAAGCGAATATCTCCCGCAGTTCGTCAAGGACGCGCTTGGTAAAAACTCCGCGCCGGTATTTGGTAATAAAGACCAAATGAACGTGCATCCTGAAAACACAATGCCTGCCAGTGCGTATTTCGTTGACATTTTCCATAGGCCAAATATAATGGCTCTATGGAAAGATTGCAAGCCTACAAATTCCAATTACGCCCAAAAGCGGAACAGGAAACGCAAATGCGGCGCTTTGCCGGATGCTGTCGTTTTCTATGGAATAAAGCGCTTGCTCTGGAAAAAGAAGCCTATGAAAAGGGGGAGAAGCGCAACGGGTACTATAAATTGGCTGCGCTTCTTCGTGACTGGAAAGCGCAGGAAGAAACTGCCTTTCTTACAGAAGCGCATTCCCAAATTCTGCAACAAACGCTGAAGGATTTAGATCGCGCCTATGTCAACTTTTTCCAGAAACGCGCCGAGTTGCCGCGTTTCAAAAAGAAAGGAACGCATGACGCTTTCCGCTACCCGCAGGGATTCAAGCTGGATGAAAGCAATTCCCGTATCTTCCTGCCCAAGATCGGTTGGGTGCGGTACAGGAAAAGCCGCGACACCGAAGGAGCGCCCAAACAAGTCACCGTTTCCCTCTCTGCCGGGAAATGGCATGTCGCCATCCAGACGGAGCGTGAGGTTGAAACACCCGCCCATGCCTCCGAAAGTGCCATCGGCATAGACATGGGCATTGTCCGTTTTGCCGCGTTTTCAGACGGGAATTGTCTGACTCCTCTCAACTCCTTCCGCAAATATGAAAGAAAACTTGCGGCAATGCAGCGCAAATTGTCAAAGAAGATAAAATTTTCCGCCAACTGGCAGAAGCAGAAAGCCACAGTTCAACGCTTGCATAAAAAAATTGCCGATGTACGGACTGATTTTCTCCACAAGGCCACGACAACCATCAGCAAAAACCACGCTCTGGTTGTCATGGAAGACTTGAAAGTGAGAAATATGTCCAGGTCGGCATCCGGCAGTTCTGACAACCCTGGACGGCATGTCCGGGCCAAATCCGGTTTGAACAAGTCTATTCTGGATCAGGGCTGGTTTGAGTTCAGGCGGCAGCTTGGGTACAAGACGGCTTGGGCTGGTGGGCAAGTGATCCTTGTCCCACCGCAATATACAAGTCAGACGTGTCATGTTTGTGGGAACGTGGATAAAAATAATCGTATATCACAGGCGCAGTTCGTGTGTACGGCTTGTGGACATGAGGCGAATGCGGACATAAACGCCGCGTTGAACATTTTGGCGGCAGGGCTTGCCGTGTCAGCCTGTGGAGTGGGAAAGGCTCAAGCGCCCATGATGAAGCAGGAACCCGCCTATGGCGCGTCCGTAAGGACGCTTCCGATAGGAATCCCCTCACTTTAGGGAGGGGAGGAAGTCAAGCTAAAATGCATAGATACCAATATGGTAATGACGATGAAGGTAATATGAATGGCTCTATTCGCGTTAATCATTGGACGACAGGTCTCGCGGCAGCCTGTACCCAAGCGGTTGGAGTGACAGCGGGAAGTTGACGTTCATACATACGCCGCCAGCCGAGATAGTTTGGGAGATACTTTGTGGCAACGCCATTAAACACGCGTATCCAGGTTTTTAGGCGGCTGTGGTAGGAATTGATATTTTGTATATGGAAAATCGGATTACGCTCATGCACAAATTTGCCGGACGGCATCACTTTGCAGGGAATCTTCGCTTCGCAGACGAAGCCCCAAAGGGCATTTCCGCCGTCAATGCACAAGATGTTTTCCTTGCTGACTCTGCACCCCAAAACCTGTTTTACGGATCGTTTCGATTGGTCGGGCAAAACTGCATCAACGATACCACCTGCACGATCACGCGCCACGAGTACAGGCACCTGTTCTCTGGAAATACCTGGCTTGTGCGCTTTGCCGCCACGTTTTCGGGGAGCGCGGGCAAGCTGACGAGCCCCCTTGCAAGATTCAAGGAAATATGTTTCGTCTGCCTCAGCTATCCCTTCCAGTTTGTTGCTCATATCGCTTTGTATGGCCTTGAGAAAACGGTGCCGCCAGCGGAAGGCCGTAGAAATGGCTGTCTCACATTTCTCCGCCGTTTTTTTAACGGTCAGTCCTTCTTTGAGGGCAGATCCCATTTTGAGCCATTCCTCTTTTCTGCGCAGGCGCGCCAAGGGGGTACCTGTAAGGGCATTGAAAGATCTGCCGCACTCGTAGCAGCGAAACCGCTGCAATCCACTTTGCCTGCCCCAGCGGTTGATATTCTTCGAGTGGCACCGTGGGCATTCCCCTTTTGCAAGCATATAAGCATCCAGGATCATGACGACTTTCTCAAAATCACAGCCACCATCAAGCGCCTTTTTGAAGGCTGCTTTCTGGGCGTCAGTAAAGTCGTCGACTACTGCCAGCAAATTTTGAAAGGCTGCGTTGTCCATACTGCCTCCTCGCAAAAACCAGTATGAACTGTGCCAGAATAATTTTCAACTTTTAATGCGAATAGAGCCAAACCGCTTGACACATTGTGAGACCTGGTTCAAACAATTAACTATATACGGGTTTATTTATTCTACATACAATCTATTTCATTGTGGATACAGGATTTTTTATTTAAATTATTAACTTAATCGTTTAAATAAATTTAGTTAGTATCGGAAGTATGTTGCCTTTTGGATGGGTTGTTTATCAAAGAAGCGTTTTGGGCGCAGTAAATAGTCGATGAGCTGGCAAGGTGGTTCCCCATCGACTGGGGCCTTGGGAATAGGACAAATACATTGGAGACTTGGTAACCATTTCACGGACAGCCAAAGGAGGGCATATGCGCGAAGTGACTGTTTCTCAAATCAGAGACACGGTGGCAAAATTATTGATTGATGCCAGTTGTATCATTCCAGATGATCTACGTGTTCTTTACGATGACGTGCTGAAAAATGAAGTTTCTCCGCTTGGCCGGTATGCCATGGAGCAGA
>JAISKK010000164.1 GCA_031260965.1 Desulfovibrio sp.
AACCGCTCCGGCAAAAAATATAATAACCCATACTTTAAGCTTAATCAAAAAGCAGGATTTGCTCATGGAAGTTTCTTCGGCAGGGCTGCGTAAACCCTGCAGGCAAATTTACCCGGGCCCGCAGATTATGCAAATCGCCTCCGGCCTTGGGCTGAAAATATGCCTTTCTTCCGATGCGCACTCCACTGAACAAATCGCCTATGCCTTTGACAAACTGGAAACATACGCCCGGGAATTCGGCTACACGGAATCCTGGATTATAGATAAAAATGGACAGCACCCGCTGGCTTTTCAGCAAAAAATTTGAATTTGCATTAATTACTACAACCTGGAGGTTTTATGGCAAGTCAAGCGTTGATCAAAGATTTTGAAGCCCTGCTTGGTAAGGAAAATGTTTTCAGCTCAGAAGCAGATCGCCAAACGTATTCCTATGATTCTGCGGTGTTGACGCCTGTTGTTCCGGCGTTTGTGGTTCGACCTACAACAACAGAGCAACTGGGCCTTTGCGTAAAAAAACTTTACGACAACGGCATACCCATGACCGTGCGCGGCTCAGGCTCCAACCTCTCCGGCGGTACTATTCCGGATAATACGGACACCGTAGTCATACTCACCAATGGACTGAACAAAATTCTGGAAATTAATTCCGACGATCTGTACGTTGTGGTGCAGCCGGGTGTTGTTACGGTTGAACTGGCTGCGGCCGTAGCCAAAAAGAATCTTTTTTATCCCCCGGATCCGGGTTCGCAGGCAGTGTCGACCATGGGCGGAAACATTGCCGAAAATGCCGGCGGTTTGCGCGGGCTCAAATACGGCGTCACCAAAGACTACCTCATGGGCATTGAGTTTTTTGACGCCACAGGTGAAATTGTCAAATCCGGCTCCCGCACAGTAAAGTGCGTGACCGGCTATAACCTTACCGGCATGCTGATTCAGTCTGAGGGAACGCTGGGCGTTATCTCGCAGGCTATTATGAAGCTGGTGCCGCCGCCTGCGGCCCAAAAAGCCATGATGGCCGAATTTGACGATGTACAGAAAGCCGCCGAAGCGGTGTCGGGCATTATCGCGGCCCATGTGGTCCCCTGTACCCTGGAAATGCTTGATAACAATACCATTGTGCGCGTGGATGACTTCACCAAATCCGGTCTGCCGAGAAACGCTGCGGCCATATTGCTGATTGAGGTGGATGGTCACCCCGGGCAGGTGGCGGACGAAGCCGCTATTGTGGAAAAAGTGCTGAAAGAAAAAGGCGCTACGGCTGTCCACATTCCCAAGGACGAAGCCGCAAAGTTTAAACTGTGGGAAGCCCGCCGCATGGCCCTGCCGGTGCTGGCGCGATGTCGTCCCACAACCGTGCTGGAAGATGCCACGGTGCCGCGCTCGCAAATTCCTGCCATGATGAAAGCCATCAACAGTATTGCCGCCAAATACAAGCTTGAAGTCGGCACTTTTGGGCATGCGGGCGATGGAAATTTGCACCCCACTTTCCTCACGGACAAGCGTGACAAGGAAGAATTTCACCGGGTTGAAGAAGCCATTGACGAACTGTTTGATACTGCCCTGAAGCTCCAGGGAACGCTTTCGGGCGAACACGGCATCGGCACGGCAAAGGCCAAGTGGATGGAAAAAGAAACCTCCCGCGGTACAATTTTGTTTTCGCAGCGTCTGCGCAAGGCTCTGGACCCCAAAGGTCTGCTCAACCCCTCTAAACTGGTGGGGATTTAAATCATGAAAACGCTGCATGAACTTGCCCAGCGTCTTATGAAGCTGGACGACAAAATTATAGGCTGTATGAAATGCGGCCTCTGTCAGGCTGTCTGCCCCACCTATGGGGCAAGCGGCATGGAGGCTGATGTGGCGCGCGGCAAGCTGGCCCTCATTGACAACCTGGCGCATGAAATGATTCGCGACCCTGAAGCTGTGCAGGACAAGCTCGGGCGCTGTCTTATGTGCGGGTCCTGCCAGGCGGCCTGCCCACCCGGTGTAAAAATTATGGACGTTTTCTTTGAGGCGCGTGAAGTGGTCACCAGCTATCTTGGCCTCAGCTCCATAAAAAAACTGGTCTTCCGCACTATACTCGCCAAACCGCAACTGTTTAACCTCTCCATGCGTATAGGCGCGCTCACGCAGGGGTTGTTTTTCCGCAAAACCGGCGAACCCCAGGGCACCGTCTGCGCGCCCATGCTTAACTCCCTGCTGGGCGACCGGCACATCCGCTCACTGGCAAAAAAATCTCTGCATGACATACACGGCGCTATTGACGAACCAAGACCGGCGGACGGCCTGAAAGTCGCTTTCTTCCCCGGTTGTATGGGCGACAAAATATATGTGGAAATGACCGAGGCCTGCCTCAAGGTTTTGCATCATCACAAAGCGGCTGTTTTCATGCCGGACAACCTTACCTGCTGCGGCTTGCCCGCGCTGGTCTCAGGTGATACCGAGGGCATGCTCAGCCAGATGCAGGCCAACCTCACGGCGCTGTCCAAGGTTGATTTTGACTACATTCTTACCCCCTGCGCTTCCTGCACGACGACCATCAAAGAATACTGGCCGCGTTACGCGGAGCGCGCAAGCGCCGCGGTGAAAAGTCAAACTGACGCTCTGGCTGCCAAGGCTATGGACATTAATGTCTTCCTGGTGCAAAAACTCAAGGTTGCTGCCGCAGAAAAAGCATCTGGCGCCAAGACTGTCACTTACCATGACTCCTGCCATCTTAAAAAATCCCTGGGTGTAACCGCTGAACCGCGTACGCTGATTGCCGCCAACCCGCAATATGCCTTGAAAGAAATGGCCGAGGCCGACCGCTGTTGCGGTTGCGGCGGTTCTTTCAATCTTTTTCATTATGAGTTTTCGCGTAAGATTGGTCAGCGTAAGCGTGACAATGTGGTTGCCTCCGGAGCGCAGGTTGTTGCCTCCGGCTGCCCTGCCTGCATGATGCAGCTTGAAGATGTGCTTTCGCACAACAACGATCCCGTACAGGTAAAGCATACTGTGGAACTTTATGCGGAAAGCCTGAGGTAGCCCAAGTATTTACGTCAACTGTTTTACTAAAGGAGTGGTCAATGTCGCCAGCTGATACAGCAAGAGGTGCACTTGTAAAAACTTTCACGGAAAAAGCCGTCGCAGTTAATTCCGTAGTGCAGGAAATTCCATCCATAGCGGCTGCTCTGCAATATGTGGCAGATATCTGTGAAAAAAAATCCCCGGCCGAAATTCTGGCCGATGAGCCGGAGGCCGAACAGGGCCCACCCGGCCCCAACAACATGCCCACACGCGTCAAACGCATTGTGGCTGCCCCAACTCTGTCCGAACAGGATTTTACTTCTCTCGCAGCACTTTGCGAGGAAAAAGGCTTTGCCTGCATTCGCAGCGGACTGCGCAAACATCTGGCCGGCATTGATGTAGGCGTGTCCATTGCGGAATTTGGCGTTGCCGCCAGCGGAACCTGTGTTGTAAACACAGACAACGAAAACGGCAGAATGGCCGGGATGATTTCTGAAATAAGCGTTATTTTTATGCGCAAGTCCACCATTTACCCCGACCTGCCTTCCATCGCCCCGCTGT
>JAISKK010000036.1 GCA_031260965.1 Desulfovibrio sp.
GATCCTTGTATTCCTCAAAAATGATGCCCTGCTCGGCATCGCGCATACGCTGGATGATCACCTGTTTCGCGCTTTGCGCGGCAATGCGTCCAAGATCCTCGACCTTGAGGCGGAAACCCATCTCGTCATCCGCCTGCACGGTTGGATCATGCGTTTTCGCTTCTTCCAGGGAGACCTGGGTGCTTGCGTCTTCAACTTCGGGCACCACGATCTTGTACTGGAAAACGTCTATTTCGCCCGTTTCCTCGTTGAAATTAACTTCAACATCAATATTTTCACCGTATTTGCGCAGAACCGAGGTGCGCACGGCCTCTGCCAGCGTGTCCACCAGCATGGCCCGATCCAGTCCCTTGTCTTTACTGATCTGATCAATGGCCTTTTTAAGTTCCAGGCTCATCGCGTTCCTCCGGGCTTTGCGTTATTCGCGTTTCAAACCGCAATCCTGATTTGGAATCGGACTTGGCGTCTTATCATTTTCGACATTCGCAGGTAAAAGGCTCTTTTTCCGCCCTTTGCCCGGCAGGACTTTTTCCGGAAAGACAGGAACCTGCCTGACCTTCCTGACCGCAGCAAAATTAAAGGAAATCTCTTCCAAAGCCGCAGCGGCCGCTTCCTGCGCCGGATCATCCTGAGTAAGACGCAGGCTGAAAACCTCGGCGTCAGCGGAGTTTACCACACCCCGAAAACGTCTGCGGCCCGGAAAAGCGGGCAAATCCTCGAACAGGGTCAGATCGACCAGAGCGCCGACGGCCCGGCTCAACTGCTCAGGGGTAAAAAACACGCGATCCATGCCGGGTGAAGATACTTCCAGCACATAAGGGCCGGAGATCAAATCCTCCGCATCCAGAGAAAGGCTCAACAGACGCGAAAGACCGGCACACTGATCGATCCCGATATCCTCCACAAAAACGCGCACACGCGGTCTTTGTGAGCGATCCACCTCTACCCCCCAGAGGGCGAGCCCCAAGCTTCTCGCAAGAGGCGCGGCCAAAGCTGCTATTTTGTCGGTCAGATTTCCCATTCCGGAGCTGTGTAATGACTTTTTTTGACAAAAAAAAGGGAGGCCGCCAGGCCACCCTAATGAATCGCTGAATCGCACGCGATCCGCAAGGATGCGGGAAAAGTCCCATGCAGCGCAGGCGCCATAAACGCGGACCCTTCCTTCTGAACAACAGGTATCTACTCCGCCTGCGAATGGCAGTCAAGGGGTTGCCGCAATTTTCAGCGGATTTTTTTCCTCTTGACGCGAAGTCTGGCGGCGGGTAGTTGCAATGACAGGCCGGGTTTATGCCCGGCCTATTTTTTTGTGCCTCAAGCGCGGGAGGACGAGATGAGCAATACTGACACAAAAGGTTTGAGAGACAAGGAAACGGGGATAGAGGAAAGGCCGGACTGTGGCGCCTCCGTCTCTTTGCCGGAGCTTTGTATTGTAGGAGCGCACGGCAAGATGGGACGGATGTTTTCCGAGCGTCTTGGCCGGGCGTCCTGCCGGGTTTACGGGGTGGACCGCAAAGAAGGCGCGGACGGGGTTTTGGCGCTGGATGGGGCGGAACTGGATCAGGCTCTCGCGCAAACGCAGTTTGTGATGCTCTGTGTGCCGGTCAAAGTTTTGCGGGAAGTCCTGGCCTTTGTGGCCCCACGCCTTGATCCCGCGCGGCATGTGCTTATGGATATCTGTTCGGTCAAATCTCTGCCCATGCGCTGGATGGAAGAATTTTATCCGTCCCGTGTCGTGGGCGCGCATCCTCTTTTCGGCCCCACGCCCGAAGCGGTGGACATGCGCGTGGCCCTGGTACGCGGCAGTCGGGCAGATACCGAGGCTTGCGCCAAGGCCGAGGCGCTGTTTAAGAGCCTGGGCTGTGCCACCTTCTGGACAAGCGCCACTGAACACGACGCGGGCGTGGGCATTGCCCAATCCCTGAACTTCGCCGTGAGCGCCGCCTTTTTTTGCGCTCTGGCCCGGCGCGAGGGAATAAAACCTTTTTTGACGCCCTCCTTCAAGCGCCATCTGGAAGCCGCGCGCAAACATCTGACCGTGGACACAGCGATGTTCTGCGAATTCACGGCCCTGAATCCGGAGTTCCCAAAAGCCCTGGCGGATTATCAGAAAGTGCTGGGAGAAATTGCCGCTGGACAGATGAAGGAAGTGGCCGCCGCAGCTCGCGTTTGGTATGAGGAGAACAGCCCGGTCAAAAATTGAGTTCGCTCAAACTGGACGGGAATCTGTTTTGCAGATATGATGAACTGTCCCCGTATGGGAAACGGAAGACAGATCAGGAGGCGGAATATGGCGCGCTACGCCGTGGAAATGTTCAGCCAGTTTATATACAATCTGGAATTGTCCTACCATGATTTATTGGATCTGGAGGCTGAACTTAAGGTCGAGTTGGCAGCAATCCTGGCGGATCAGGGCGGAGAATTCGTTCATTTTGAGGAAATCGGCGACACAGTGCGTTTGCAGTGCGTTTTTGCCGATTATGAAGAGGCGGTGTTTCACACTGTCTGCGAACGTATAGCCCCGCTGATGGATGGACGGGTGGAATCCAGACTGCTTTTTGTAAACAAAGACTTGGATTTGTTGTATATTTATACCATAAGCAACGGAGACTGGCGAGAATGTTGCCTGCATTTGCCTGCCCCCGGACCTTTGGCCAAAGCCCTGCTGAACAAGAAAGCAAGCGCAAAAAAGCGCGCGGGCGGCAAAAGCAGTCGCGCGTCTTCAGCGGGAAAAACGCCGGGAAAACGCTTGCCTCAAAAGCCACTTTCGGATAATTAGGCTTCGCGTCCGGCAAATGTTGTTGGGGATGTAGCTCAGCTGGGAGAGCGCCGCGTTCGCAATGCGGAGGCCAGGGGTTCGATCCCCCTCATCTCCACCAAACCAACAAAAAATAAAGTCTCATAAGGTGTTAAAAGCCTTGTGAGACTTTGCTTTTATGGGGTTTAGTTGTGTCATGCTGTATCATATTGCCTATTGACATATACTGTTTCGAACGGTATTATCTGTGGCATAGTGCCTTGATCGGATTTGGATACCGTCAAAATTACTTGCTTGCTGCACAAGGAAAAAATGAAGCTGACAGACACTTTTTTACGATCCCTTAAACCAAATGGCAAACTCCAGAAACATTACGACGGTGGCGGTCTGTACCTGTATGTTTCACCCGCCGGCGGCAGACTCTGGCGGATGGACTACCGTTTTGAAAGCAGGCGGAAAACACTAAGCATTGGGGCTTATCCCGCTGTCCCCCTCAAAGTTGCCCGTCAGAAACGCGATGAGGCCAAGGAACATCTGGCCAGAGGGATGACCCAGGAGCGCATAAAATTGCCGTCAAAGCCGCTGTACGCGCAAAATACGATAGCTCCTATGAGGTTGTGGCCCGAGAATGGTTCGGAAAATACTCAGTTGGATGGTCCGCCTCGAACAAGATTAAGGTATTGGCCAGACTGACAAATTATATTTTCCCGTTTATCGGGGGAAGACCCATCAATGAAATCAAAGCCCCCGAACTTCTGGAAGCTCTCCGGCCATATCGAACAACGAGGATCTGTTGATACAGCCCACAGAGCCCTCCAGGATTGCGGTCGGGTTTTTCGCTACGCCATCGCGACAGGCCGGGCGGAACGGGATACCGCTGCCGATCTGAGAGGGGCTTTGCCACCTGCAAAGGAAGGTCACTTCGCCACCATCACAGACCCGGAGGCGGTGGGAGGACTTTTACGAGCCATATGGGCATATGAAGGTAGCGTCGGCGTTACCGCCACTCTAAGAATCGCACCCCTGGTATTTTTACGACCTGGGGAGCTTTGTCAGGCGGAATGGTCGGAAATTAATTTTGCGGAAGCAGAATGGCGAGTTCCGGCATCAAGGATGAAGATGAGGCAGGTGCATACGACCTGACGGACGAACG
>JAISKK010000048.1 GCA_031260965.1 Desulfovibrio sp.
CATGAACGCCATTCTCGGTATGGCGGAAATTATCCTGACCTCAGGGGGGCTCAGCGACAGCCAGGTGCGGCGCGTAAACGACATCCGCGTTTCTTCGGAAAACCTGTTGGCGATCATCAATGATATCCTGGATATAGCCAAACTGACTTCCGGGTCCATGCCTCTGGTCTCTGTTAATTTTGATTTCCGGACCCTGGTGGAAAATGTGGCCGCGCTGGGCGCAAATCTGGCTGCCGTGAAGGGTCTGCACTTCGCTTTCAATGTTGAGGGGGAGATGCCGGGATACCTGCTGGGCGACGATGTGCGCATCCGTCAGGTGCTGCTCAACCTGATCGGCAATGCCGTCAAATTTACCTCCCAGGGCAGGGTATCTCTGACCGTCCATATTTTTGACGAAACCCTGTCCTTTGTTGTGTCGGATACCGGTTCGGGGATCAAAAAAGAGGACCTGTCAAAGATTTTTGATCCCTTCACCCAGGCTGAATACGCAAAAAACCGCAGCATAAAAGGCACCGGCCTCGGTCTTTACATAAGCAAAAGCCTGACCGAGCGCATGAACGGCAGAATTAACGTCGAAAGCGAATACGGCAAGGGCAGCGTCTTTACCGTTGTTCTGCCCAAGCGGGTCGGAAAGGAGACCGCGCCTGCGCCAAAGCCGAACGTTGTCCCCTACGATTACGACAAATCCCTGAAGCTGCTCATGGTTGATGACAATGAGGTCAACCTGCATGTGGTCGTGGAGCTTATGGGAATCTGGTACGGCTTAACGTGCGATGTCGCCGTCTCCGGTCATCAGGCTCTGGAAAAGATAGCGGCCGAGGATTACGACATCGTGTTTATGGATCATATGATGTCGGATATGGACGGGGTGGAGACCACGGCCCTCATCCGGGGCATGGGCGGCAAATATGCGACTCTGCCCATTGTGGCCTTCACGGCCAACGCAATGAGCGGAGCCAGGGAGATGCTCCTGCGCTCCGGCATGAATGCCTTTATCTCCAAACCTTTGCTTAAAAACAATATGGATGAGGTCTTGAACGCCTGGGTCCCGGAGCACCTGCGCGTCATAAACCCGGCCGGACCGGATGGAGAATCCGGGCAGGCGCAGGGAGAGGGGGCGAAGGATGAGACCGCGTCCGTCCTGCTGCGCGGGGCGGCGGATATTGTCGGCCTCAATGTCGCGCACGGTCTGGATTTGGCCGGGGGAGTCGCGGAGGTTTACGAGGGAACACTGCGGCTCCTGAGCGGCAAACTGCCGCAAATCGGCAAGGCGCTTGGAAAAGCGGGAGAAAGAGGAGATTTTGCGTCCCTGCGCATACACGCGCACAGTCTCAAGAGTTCTCTGGCCCTGATTGGGGCGGATGAGTTGTCGGGAATGGCCCGGGATCTGGAAGATGTGGCGGTGACGCAGGATTTGGAGCGCAGCCGCGAGCATCTGTCGGCTTTGTTGCGTCAGTTGCGTTCCATAGGACAGGATTTGGCCGTCTTGTGTAAAAGTTCGGTGAAGATCCAGTCAAAATCGGCCGGAAACGCGGCCGATCTGAGCCTGGACCTGCAATCCCTGCGCGCGGGGCTTGCCGCCTTCCGTTATGACGAAGTCACGACCAGCCTCAAAAAACTTGAAGCCTTCGACTACGGACCGGACGTTACAGCCATCCTGGCGTCCGTCAAAACCTGCATTGAGACCTTTGATTATGAAGGCGCCCTTGCGCAGCTGGGTTTCGATCCGGACGAGATGTAACGTCAAAAAAACTGCACCATCGACCTTTACAGTTTACACTTGAGACTGTTGCCTGACGGCGGAGTAAATTTGCCTGAACCTTCAGCGCTTGCAAACAGGGGCTCTAAAAGCAAGCGAGGCGGAATTGCGACGCGCGTTCCCACCTCTTCATACTTGCAAAATTGGATTACTTGTTAACATGCAAAGTTCATTCCATTCCCCCGCATAAGGGTAAAATAATAAATAATTGTTGTTATTTCACGTTGTTATCTAAGAATATGGTGAAGCTCGGATCGCGTCAGGCGGGGGAAAAAGTGCAATAATTTTAACTTGGTCAGAGCAGATTGACCTGAAAATGTATATCCGCTCTGCAAGGGTTTGCGGGCAAAGCTTGCCGCGAGATTGTTGCAAGGCGAATTCACTTCGCCCGCAAGCAACATTCTCAAGCGTAAATTGCTCAAGGGAGAGATGGGCAGGAGCGGCGGACAGCGTAAAATTTTTTTTACGCTGTGCATTTGCAGGCATCAGCCGGCGCAGGCCGGGGCAAGAGTGCAGAAACAGAATTTGCAGGTCAGCCGGCACAGGCCGGGGCAAGGGCGGGAAAGCGGCGTTCCGGCATATAAGCTGCATCTCCATATAGCGGCAGATCCGGATCTTTACGCAGATCAAGGCATTGCTCCTGCGCTATATGGCGCAGAAAGGCGTTGTTCAGACCGTGCCCGGAGCAGAAAAGGCGGAAGCGCCCCTGTATGGGCAAGGGATACATGGCCATATCGCCTATGAAGTCCAGAATTTTGTGGCGCACAAACTCATCCGGCCATTGCAGACCATCCGCATTCAGGACTGATTTTTCATCCAGAACCAGAGCATTGTCCAGGCTGCCGCCCAGGGCCAGTCCGCGCTTCTGCATCTCCTCCACATCGCGGAGAAAACCGAAAGTCCTGGCTCCAGCTACCTGGGAGAAAGTTTCCGGGGTGAGATCCAGACTGAAGCGCTGCACGCCGATAAGGGGATGGGGAAAGGAAATAGAGCAGTCGACAAAAAAGCCCTCGTAAGGCTCCGCGCTTATAAATTTGCCGGCGCGTTCAAAATGAAGGGGCCGGCTAACGCGCGCCACCCGGCGCGGCTTACCCTGGGTACGAAGACCTGCCTGCCCGATAAGCTGGACAAAAGCGGCGGCGCTGCCGTCCATTATGGGAATTTCGCCGCCCTCCACGTCAATGTGGATATTATCTATGCCCAAACCGCGCAGGGCGGCCATCAGGTGTTCCACCGTGGCCACAAAAACGCCGCTGCCTCCGAGGGTAGTGGCCAGACTGGTGCACAGCACCAGCTCCGGGTCCGGACGCAGGGTGCGCGAGCCGTGTTCGCCTTTGACATGAAAGATTATGCCACTGTCTTCGGCGGCGGGACGAAAAGCAAGGCTGACGGGTTTGCCGCTGTGCAGTCCGATCCCCGAACACTGTACTTTACGTTTTATGCTGATTTGCTGCATAGTTACTCCCGCACTTTAATAGGCAAGAAACGTGCCAGAGTATCTATTTCTATAACTAGCTAATATTACATATTTTATTTAATGGAATCTGGCCCTGCGACTGTGTCTTTTCAGCACAGTGTGTTTTTCCGAACAGTACCCGATCCAGTCCTGCCGCATCTTTATGCACACAAAGCCCGCTCCAGGTATTTTGGGAGGCGGCCCGGAGAAGCGCCTTGCCCTGCCCGGACCCCATTTCAAGGAGCAGGATTCCGCCGGGGCGCAGCAAGGTCTGCGCCAGCCGGATAAGGCACAGGGCATCCTCTGTGCCCGCCGCCGGCTGGTTGGGGCAAGATTCCCTGCGGGGCGCTGATCCTTCCGGCACAAGAGCGGATTTGGGCTCAAAGTCGCGTATTTCGCGGGCAAGTCCAAAGTATTCCTCTGCACTTATATAAGGAGGGTTGCAGAGCAGCAAATCCAGGGAGTGCCCGGCGATGGGCGCAAAGTAAAAATTCCCCCGGATGAAAAGCAGCCTGTCCGGCGCACAGCCGAGGGCGCGGCAGTTGGCGGCTGCCAGACGCAGGGCGGCGGCGCTTTTGTCAAGGGCCAGACCCCGCCAGTTCCCGCCGAGTTCCAGGGACAGGGTGGCGGCCAGACAGCCTGAGCCGGTGCCGAAATCGGCGAAAATCCGGGCTTCGGGCCTGTTGCCGTCCAAATGCGCTGCTTCTTTAAGGGCCAGATCGATGAGCAGTTCGCTCTCCGGGCGGGGAATAAGGGTTGCGGGAGCAACGCTGAAATCGCGTCCGTAAAATTCCTTGCGGCCGGTTATATAGGCTGTGGGTTCGCCCCGGGCGCGGCGGACCAGAAAATCTTGCAGACGCGGAAGCCATGCTTTGTCAAGCAGGGTCGAGGGACAGAGGATCAGCTTTTTCAGCAGTTCCTCGCGTTCCAGCCCGCAGGCCTGAGCCAGCAGAACCTCGGCAGTCAGACGCGGCGCGTCCGCTCCCGCTTCCTGGAGAAAGTGCGCGGCCTGATTCAGGGCTTGTTCAAGCCGCGCGTCAATCTGTAAATCCGCAGGGTTCAAGATCAGACTTCTGACTGGGCTTTTAAGGCTTCGCTCTGCGCGGCGGTGGTCAAGGCGTCGATGAATTCCTGGATGTCGCCCTGCATGACCTGATCCAGTTTGTAGAGGGTCAGGTTGACGCGGTGGTCCGTCACCCGGCCCTGGGGGAAATTATAGGTGCGGATGCGTTCGGAGCGGTCTCCGCTGCCCACCTGGGAGCTGCGTTTCTCCGCCTGTTCGGCGTGCAGGCGGTCAGTTTCCGCCTGGAGCAGGCGGGAGTACAGGATTTTCAGAGCTTTGGCCTTGTTCTTATGCTGTGATTTTTCATCCTGGCAGGCGACGACGATTCCGCTCGGGATATGGGTCACGCGCACGGCGGAGTCCGTAGTGTTGACGCTCTGTCCTCCCGGTCCGGAGGAGCGGTAGACGTCAAAGCGCAATTCCTCGGGCTTGAGTTCCACATCCGCTTCTTCCGCTTCCGGCATAAT